>CALXZC010000031.1 GCA_944393135.1 uncultured Clostridia bacterium
TACAATTTGTTTAAAATCTTTTTCTAACATTTTATTTTCTTCCATATAATCACTCTTTTCATTTTTGATTTTTTGTACTTTTACACATTCCGTTGTTTAGATTTTCCTAATTGTGCAGACGCTGTCTGCACAATTTAATTTTATACAAGCATTATAACATTTTTTTCTTCTTTTTCTATACTACTTACTCCTGAAGTATATTCTTCTCCTATCTTTTCTACCTTTATTCCTTTCATTTTTGCCTTGTTGTTATATATCTTACTACTATGCCACATTATTTCTTTATTATTTCTTCTTGTGTTTTATTTTAAATTATAAACAAATGTTGTTTTCAATTTCTCACCTCCATTTTATTATTTATACCATATAAAACATATTTTCGCAAGCACTTTAAAATAAATTTTTACTTTTTAAATATTTTAATAGAAATTATTGATTTTTCCTATACCACAAAAAAGATGAAGTTATATTTATTTTTTACAATTTATCTTTAAATATGTGAAAATTTTATTTTTACTAAATTGTTGTTAGGAGGAAACCCTTGCTGTTACTACACTTTATTTTTTCGTCATAAGAAAACAATATTGTAAGTACAAGTACGACTAATGTAATACCCTTACTTTGCTCCATTTTCATTCCTTCTATATAAAAATATTTTCTTAAGTGAAATTGACTTCTATCAAAATATAACATAAAAACTAATTTTTATCTACTATTTTTGTAAGTTACTTTTATATGAGTTGATGAAATTATAAGAATATTATAAACTATAGAAAAATCAATAACAAGGAGCATTTTATGGTTAAATTAAATGTAAAAAATTATTAAACGAAAAAAATAAATCAAAATATTGGTTATTTAACAAACTAAATGACATAGAAAATATAAGTTATTCAAACTTTAATAATCTAGTAGAAAACAGAACAAAATCAATAAGATATGTAAATATAGAAAAACTTTGTAAAATTTTAGAATGCACACCAAATGACCTATTTGAATTTTACGAAGAAAAATAAAAGTAAGTTTTTAGATTAAGCTTTTTTTCGTAGGGAAATTAAGGGTAGAAAAAAAGCTGGTAAGCGTAAGCTTAAATCTAAAAACTTACTACAATTCCCTATTCTTTTTTAGAAATACCCCTTATTTAGACATTTTCTCTAATTCCTTATACCTCTTTATTTTCTGAGTAGTCGTCTTAGAAAACTCTTCTTGCGTAATCTCTATTTTCTTTACATGCTTAAACACAGGCAACTTTTCATTAATTTTCTTAATCTCTTTCCAAATATCTTCCTTATACCCTTTCTCATCTTTTTCACCTAAATGTTCTTTTATTAAATCCTTGTCATAAACAATTTTAGCACAAAGCATTGTATCTGTTGTACTTTGTTCTCTTTGATATACTAAACTCTCTTTAACATAAGGAATTTTATTTATAAGTGTTTCTATCTCTTCTGGATATACATTTTTTCCATTTCTTAAAACAATAATATCCTTTTTTCTTCCTGTAACATACAAAAACTCATCTTTATCCAGATATCCATAATCTCCTGTCTTAAACCATCCATCTTCAAAAGCTTCTTTAGTTGCTTTTTCATTATTGTAATACCCGAAGCATTACACTTGGACCTTTTACAAAAATTTCTCCTACTCCTTCTTTATCCTGATTACTTATCTTCACTTGTAAATCATCAAACGCAAGTCCCACTGAACCAGGTCTTTTTTCTTTATCTGTCTCAGCAGCTACTACTGGTGATGTTTCCGTTAAGCCATATCCTTGTATTAAATCTATTCCTATATTATTAAATCCAATTATTGTATCTTTATTCATTGGAGCTGCGCCATATAATACAACTCTTAATTTTCCACCAAAATTATCTAATATCTGTTTAAATAATTTTCTTCTTAAATCCATATGGCATTTTAGTAAGCAATTAGAAATCTTTGTTACTTTTTCTATTAATTTTTCTTTTCCTTGTTCTCTTATTCCTTTTTGTATCTTTTTATACATTGTCTCTAAAACTAAAGGCACTGCAACTAATATTGAAACTCCATATTCTTGCATGTTTTTTTGTATATGTTTTAAACCATCACAAAATGCTACTGTTGCTCCACTATACATTCCATAAAGAAATGTTATTGTACACTCAAATGTATGATGTATTGGCAAGAAAGACAATAAAGTGTCTTTTGGATATATTTTTACCCATGATGAGAAATCTGATAAATTACTACATATGTTTTTTTGTGATAACATTACTCCTTTTGGTGTGCTAGTTGTTCCAGATGTAAATAATAATATAGACATTTTTTCTGCTTCTGGTTTTATTTCTTCATATTTATTACTTCCATTTTCCAACAATGTATATCCATTTTTTAGAAGCTCACTATATTTCTCCATTCCAGAAATTTCTTCATCATCCATTGATATTAATGTATTTACTTTATTTGAATTATCTTTTTTCAATTTAAGCATTACATCATTATATTTTTTATCAAAAAATACTACTTCAGCTCCGCTTCTTGTAATTAAATTTTCTATCTCATTATCAGGTAATGCCTTATCTATTGGCACTATAACCATATTTCCAGTAGTTACTGCCATATATGTGACACACCATTCATACCTATTATTCCCAATTAAAGCTACTTTTTTTCCTCCATATTTGAGCTCTAATAGACTTGTAGATAAAGCCTTTACATCTTTGGTATATTGGTGATAAGTCTTTTCAATATATTCTGGATTTTTAGATGTTACTTCCTTTTTATATTTATAAGCAACATTATTTGAGTATTTTAAATCTACCATCTTTAGTAATTCCTTGAAACTATATACTGGCTCTTTTTTATATACAGCCCTTTTCTTTGTTCCTTCCATATACTCACTTCCTCTTTTTGCATTTTATAATATTTTTCTTTTTTTTACAATATTTTACTTTTATTTTATTATTTTTTACATAAATATTTGATTTTTTTTATTTTTATATATATAATCGTGTTAGCAAATTTTATTTAAGGTGATGTTTTATGGATAGTAGAATTTATGAACTAACAAATGCTCAAAAAAGTATTTGGAACACAGAATTATTTTACAATGGTTCAAATATAAATAATATTTGTGGCACAATTAATTTATTTGAACCTCTAAATTTTGATGAGTTAAAACAAGCTCTACAATTAATAGTAAGTGATAATGATAACTTCCATACTCAATTTTTGATAAAAAATGGTTCTGCTTATCAGACATTTAATGATAAAATCGACTATGATATTGAAATTGTAGAGATAAAAACTAAAGATGAATTAAGAAAATTAGAAGAAAAAATGATTTCTCATATTTTTGAGTTGCTAAATTCTTCTTTATTTGAAATCAAAATTTTTAAATATCCTGATAATACCGGTGGAGTTATTGTTAATATCCATCATCTTATTTCTGACTCTTGGACATTAGGTTTAATTGCAAAAAGTATCGTGAGCAATTATTACAGTATTCATAATAAAATTCCGATTGAAAAAAATAAAAATTCATATATTGACTATATGAATTCAGAAATTAAATATTTAAATAGCTCTAAGTTCGAAAAAGATAGAGATTTCTGGCAAAATTATTTAGAAAATCGCCCTGATACTATTTCTATCCCTAGTTTTAATGAGCAAAACAGTGAGGATTTTTCTTATAAAGCAAATAGAGAACTATATACTGTAGATAAAGATTTAGTTAAAAAAATGAATGAATTCTGTCATCAATATAAAGTCTCTTTATATAATTTTTTGATGGCCGTTTATTCTGTTTATATAGGAAAAGTAAATAATTCAAATGATTTTATTTTAGGTACTCCTATATTAAATAGAACATCTACTTCTCAAAAAAATACTATGGGAATGTTTATAAATACTGTTCCCGTAAGAATGAAAGCAAATGATGATATTTCTTTTTTATCATTTGTAAATGATATTGCTATTAATTTTACCTCTATTTATAGGCATCAGAAATACTCATATCAATACATATTAGAGGACTTGAGGAAAACTGACCCTAAGACACCTAATTTATACCAAATACTACTTTCTTATCAAATAACAAAAATAAAAACAGCAGATGATATGGAATACAAATCTGACTGGAACTTTAATGGCTGTGTTGCAGACGACATGGACATTCATTTCTTTGATTTAAATGATTCTGGAATTATTAATATTGCTTATGATTATAAAATTTCTAAATATACTAAAGATGAGATTGAAAAAATACACAATAGAGTTTTATATATTGTTTCTCAAGTACTAAATAACCCTGGGCTTTTCCTAAAAGAGATTTCAATAACAACACCTAAAGAATTAAATGAAATTTTAAGTTTAAATGATAAAAATGATTGTGCTTATCCTGCTTCAAAAACGATATCACAGTTATTTGAAGAGCAAGTAAATTTAACTCCAGATAATATCGCAATTAAATTTAAAGAACTTTCTATGAGTTATAAAGAACTTAATGAAAAAGCTAATCAAGTAGCTACATTCTTAAGAACTAAAGGTGTTAAACCAAATACTGTTATCGGAATTAGATTAAATAAATCTCTTGAAATGGTTGTTGGTATTTTAGGAATTTTGAAAGCTGGTGGCTGCTATCTTCCTATTGATTTATCATATCCTCAAGAAAGAGTTTCTTTTATGTTGAAAGATAGTAAAGCTAAATTATTTTTAACTAACAAACAACATCAAAATGATTTAGAAATACCTATAGAAACTTATCTTTTAGATATGAATAGTAAAAACGATATATATAAAAATGATGTAACAAACTTAGAATGTGTAAATAACCCAGATGACTTGATATATATAATATACACATCTGGCTCTACAGGTACCCCAAAAGGTGTTATGTTAAAACATAGAAATGTTGTACGTTTAATTAAAAATGAAAACTTCCAGTTTGACTTTAATGAAAAAGATGTATGGACAATGTTCCATTCTGTTGCCTTTGATTTTTCTGTATGGGAATTATATGCATCTTTATTATATGGAAGTAAGTTGATACTAGTTCCTGAGACTACCGCAAAAGACCCTAATAAGTTTTTAGAACTTTTGCGCTCTGAAAAAGTTACTGTTTTAAACCAAACACCAACTTATTTTTACAATTTATTAGATAGAGAATTGTTAAATAAAGATAATAACTTAGTAGTAAGATATATTATATTTGGTGGTGAGGCTCTAAAACCAAACTTAGTAAAACCATGGAAAGATAAATACTCATTTACTAAAATAATTAATATGTATGGTATTACTGAAACTACTGTACATGTTACGTTTAAGGAATTAACAGATACAGATTTACTTTCTGCTAACTCTAATATTGGAAAACCAATTCCTACTTTGAAAGTATATGTAATGGATAAATATCAACATATATTACCTTATAATGTGGAAGGAGAAATGTGTGTTAGTGGATTGGGTGTTTGTAAAGGTTATCTAAATCGCCCTGAATTAAATAAAGATAGGTTTGTTAAAAACCCATATAATCCTAATGAAACATTATATCGTTCAGCTGATGATGCTTACCTTACTGAAGATGGCGATTTACATTATTTAGGTAGAATTGATAACCAAGTAAAAGTAAGAGGTTTCCGTGTTGAAATAGGTGAAATTGAGACTAAATTGCTAAGACATCCTAATATAAATAAATGTGTTGTTTTACCTAAGAAAAATGGTGATTTTGATTCTTACTTAGTTGCATATGTAGTAATGGATGAAAAAGTATCTGTAAGTGACTTAAAAGCTTATATTTCAAAACTTGTCCCTTCTTATATGGTACCAAACTTCTTTGTATTTTTGGATAAGTTACCATTAACTAGTAACGGAAAGGTTGATAGAAAAAAACTTTTAAGTATGGATGTTAAGATTGAAAAGAAAATTAAATATGTAGCTCCTAGAAATGAGTTTGAAGAGACTTTTAAAGAGATTTTAGAAAACACTTTAAAAATAAAAAATATAGGTATAGATGATAATATAATAGAACTTGGTGCAGATTCTTTGACTTTGATGAAGATAACTATAGAATTATTAGAAAAAAATTATATTGTTAATATTCAAGATATTTATGAATTAAAAACTATTAGAGAAATTTCTGATAATTTCTATTATCCTAAAAAATCTAATTTATATAAACGTTCTATTGAAAACAATATTTATTATAATTTTAATGATAATTTTTCAAAAGAAAAATTACATATTGAAAATGTATTGTTAACAGGTAGCACTGGATTTTTAGGAATACATATTTTAAATGAGCTAATAAATACAACAAATGCTAATATTTATTGTATTATTCGTAATAAAAGTTCTAGCTCGCCTAAAGATAGGTTAATTAGTAAATTAAAATATTATTTTGGAGATACTTTGCTAAAATATCTTGACAACCGTATTTTTGTTGTTACAGCTGATATTTCTTTACCTAATTTTGGTCTATCAGATAAAGATTATAAGGACCTAGGTAATAAAATAGATATGGTAATACATTCTGCAGCAATAGTTGACCACTATGGAAATAAGGATTTATTTGAATTAATTAATGTTACAGGTACAAATAACATAATTGATTTTTGTACAAAATTTTCAATTTACATGAACCATATTTCAACAACTTCAGTTTCTGCCTACATTCCTGAAAGCAATGAACCTGTAGTATTTAACGAGCATTCTTTATATGTTGGTCAAAATTATTCTGATAATATTTATATAAGAACTAAGTTTGAAGCAGAATATAATATCTTAGAAGCTGCTAATAATTCTGATATTAAAGCTACTGTTTATCGTTTAGGAAATATTAGTGCAAGATATGAAGATGGAAAGTTTCAAGAAAATGATACTAAAAATGCTTTCTTAAATAGAGTAATTACTCTTTCTAAATTAGATGAAATACCAAAGTCTTTTTCTAATTTTGAAATTGATTTGAGTCCTGTAGATTATTGTGCTAAAATAATAGTTGCACTTTCTATGTTGGAAAGTAGTTATTCTAAAGTATTTAATATTTATAATAATAAATCAATAAAATTAATTGATTTGATTAACGATTTTAAGCCAGATGATAAGAAAATATTAGAAGTTTCTGATAACGATTTTTATAAATATATTAGAAATAAAGAAGATATATTAGGTATTATAAATGATTTAACTAGTAATTCTTCAAAATATAATTCTAATATAATTATGAATAATGATTTTACTATTAATTATATGAAACAGGATAATTTAAATTGGCCTGAAATCAATCAAGATTATTTAAATAAATTTTTTAAAAACTATTTATAAAGGAGACTAACCAATGAAGAAAAAATTTAGCACATGTATTTTTAGAATTATAATATTATATTTGGGTATTCCTGCATTAATTGCTCTATGTCTATATCCTTTTTTGCCAATTATTCTAGAATACCCTCCAAATAGTATTGACAATCAATTTCAATTAGATTTTGATGGTATTACATATACACAACAATATGTTTTACTAATTGGACTGATAGTATCTTGTAGTTTGATTGTTTTGCTTATTAGAGCTTATCGTATACATAGATGTATTGATAAATTAGACATTGTAAATAATTCTATTTCAAAAGATGAAAAAGTAAGACTTTTAACAAAGGTAAGAGCTCTTTGTTATAATACACCTTATTTATTGTATTTTCTTGAAATATTATTACCACTTATCTTTTTACCAATAACGTTTATTGTTATAGATGCATATCCTTTAACTATATTAAAAATATGTTTAACATATTTATCTTTCTTTACTTTGGCATCTGTGACTAGCTTTGTTTTTTCAAAGCACCAATTTGCATATATTTTAACTTTATTAAATAATATGTATCCTGAAATTATGGAAAAAATCGAAATTATAGCATCAAATAAGAAAAGGACTAAATTAAAATCGCTTTCTGCAAAATTAGTTTTACAATTTGTACCTTTGGTTGTTGTATCTTTAGTATTTATTTCCTTAATAGGATATGTACAGGCTGCAAAAAAAACTGGAGATATTTATTATGATTCTTACCAAACAATTATTGGGAATTCTTTTAATAAAGTTTTTAAATCTGAAACGGAAGTTAAAGACACTCTTCATGAAATAACTTTATTAGATGATTCACATCAATATTTCATAATAAATAGTGATGGTTCTTCTTATGTAGCTCACGGTGCTAATCTTGAACCTTTCTTTATAAGTTATGTATTAAAAAATTCTGAAGGTCAAGATGGACGCGCTTATGATTATTTTTGTGTTGATAGTGAAGGGCTTGCTATAAAATGTGAGTTGGAAAATGGAGATTTTTGTTATGCCGGTATTAAATATGACACTAATCAGCCTAGATTTCTTAAATTTATTTTAGCATGTGATATTATAATTTTTATATTAATTTTTGGTATATTAATTTATGTATCTCGTTCTCTTGCAAGAGATATAAGAACTGTTTCTACTAAATTAAAAGAAATTGCATCTTCTAATGAAAAAAATATTAATCTAAATAATAAATTAATCATTACCTCTGAAGATGAACTAGCTGACTTGTCTATTGCATTTAACCAAACTCAAAAATTTACTAAGAATAATGTTGAACAAATAAGAGCTAACCAATCAATGCTTATGGAAAGAGAACGTTTAGCTTCACTTGGTCAATTAATTGGTGGTATTGCACATAACCTAAAAACACCTATAATGTCAATTTCTGGTGCAGCAGAAGCTTTAACAGATTTAACTAAAGAATATGATTCTTCTATCGACGACCCTGAGGTTACTCATGAAGATCATCATGATATTGCAAAAGATATGAACTCTTGGATTTCTAAGATTAAAAATTATACAGAATATATGTCTGATATAATTACAGCCGTTAAAGGTCAAGCTGTAACTTTATCTGAGACTGAAAATGTTACTTTTGATATAGAGGAATTGATTAAAAGAGTAAATATTTTAATGAAACATGAGCTTAAAAATGCTATTATTTATTTAAATATTTCTGTAAAAGCTAATGAGCATACTTCTATTAATGGAGATGTTAATAGTCTAGTTCAAGTTATTAATAATATGATATCTAATTCTATACAATCATATCATGGAAAAACTAACCAGACCATTGATTTAATTGTTGAAGAAAATGATAATAAATTATATATTTCTGTAAAAGATTATGGTTGTGGCTTACCTAAAAAGGTTAAGGATAAGTTATTTAAAGAAATGATTACTACTAAAGGTAAAAATGGTACGGGTCTTGGTCTTTATATGTCTTATTCTACTATAAAAGCTCATTTTGGCGGAGATATTACTTTTGAATCTGAACCTGGAAAAGGTACCACTTTTACTATAATATTACCTTTATAATTTTTGTAAAAAATCGTATATATATATCAAGAGTTTTAAGAAAAAATTATCAAAACTCTTGATTTTTCTATTCTTTATTAATATAATGTAAAAAAATATTAATATATTATGAGGTATATTATGAGAAAAGGATTGCAGAATTTAGAAAATAATGAAAATCAAAATTATAAAATTATAGCCGTTGATGACGAACAAGGTATTGTGGATTCTTTATCTATTTTTTTAAAAAGATCTGGTTATAATTTTGTGGGAGTAACAGATCCAGAAGAAGCAATTACAAGAGTAAAAAATGAACATTTTGACCTTATGATATTAGACTTTATTATGACACCTATTCATGGTGACCAGGTTGTTGAAGAAATAAGAAAATTTAATAAAGATTTATATATCTTATTACTTACAGGTCATAAGGATTTAGCGCCACCTTTAGAAACAATAAGAAGGCTAGATATCCAAGGTTATTGTGAAAAAAGTGATAAATTCGACCAATTATTATTGCTTATTGAATCTGGCATAAAATCTATTGAGCAAATGAACCAAATTAAAAAAATTAATGAAGAATTATCTGATACATATGAAAAATTAGAACAGGCTTATTTAGAAAGCATTCAAACACTACGTTATACTGTTGAGGCAAAAGATACATATACACGTGGTCATTCTGACCGTGTTTCTGAGTTTTCTGTTTTAATTGGAAAATATTTAAATCTTCCACAGGCTGATTTAGATACATTGAGAATAGGTGGATTATTCCATGATATACGGAAAAATTGGTGTTCCAGATAGTATTTTACAAAAAGATGCTAAACTTACTGATGATGAATATTCTCAAATAAAACAACATCCAAATATTGGTGTTCATATATTATCACATGCAAAAATTTTCCAAAATATATTACCTATAGTTGAACACCACCATGAAAGATATGATGGAAAAGGTTATCCTAGCAAGCTTTCTGGTGAAAATATTCCTTATTTGGCTAGAATTACAGCTGTTGCCGATAGCTTTGATGCAATGAGTTCAAAAAGGTCTTATCGTAATTCTCTACCTATAGATGTAATTAAAGAAGAGTTTAGAAAAAATAGAGGTACTCAGTTTGACCCTAATTTAGATGATTTATTCTTGAATATTTTGGAAAATCATTTTGATGAGATTAAGGAAATTCAAGAAAAATATTCTGGAATTGAAAATGAAGATTATATTAATTAAGAAGCGTATTTAGCGCTTCTTAATTTTATACTTTCATTGAAAGAGCAACTTTTTGCCTTTCTTTATCTATATTAATTACTTTAACTTTTACAATGTCTCCAACTGATACAATGTCAGATGGATTTTTAATATATTTATCACTCATCTCTGAGATGTGCACAAGTCCATCATGTTTTACACCAATGTCAACAAAAGCTCCAAAATCGATTACATTTCTTACTGTACCAGTTAGTACCATTCCTTCTTTTAAATCTTCTAATTTTAAAACGTCGCTTCTTAGAATAGGCTTTGGCATATCTTCACGAGGGTCTCTTCCTGGTCTTGATAATTCTTCGATGATATCTGTTAATGTCATTTCTCCAATGTTTAATTCTTTTGCCATTTCTTTTATATCTATGTTTTTTAATTTATTTCTTAGCTCTTCTAATTTTTCCTTATTTTTTAAGTCGTTTTTGTTAAAATCTATTTTTTCTAATAATTTATCTGTTGCTTCATAACTTTCTGGATGTACTGCTGTTACTTCTAATGGATTATCTCCATCAAATATTCTTAAGAAACCACTACATTGTTCAAAAGCTACTTTTCCTAATTTTGGAACTTTTAATAATTCCTTTCTATTTTTTAGTTTTCCATTTTCATCTCTATATTTTACAATGTTTTTTGCGATTGTATTGTTTATTCCTGATACATAAGACAAAAGTGATGGTGTAGCTGTGTTAACATCTACTCCTACTTTGTTTACACTATCTTCTACAACTGCTGTTAAACTTTCTGATAATTTTTTCTGATTTACATCATGTTGATATTGTCCAACTCCTATTGCTTTTGGCTCTATTTTAACAAGTTCTGCAAGTGGGTCTTGTAATCTTCTTGCTATTGATATTGCTCCTCTTATTGATACATTTATATCTGGATATTCTTCTGTTGCAAGCTTAGATGCGGAATATACAGATGCTCCCGCTTCACTTACAATAACATAATGAACATCTCTTGAGGTTTCTTTTATCATATCTGCTACAAACATCTCAGATTCTCTTGAAGCTGTTCCATTTCCTATTGCTATCATATCAACTTTATCTTTTTCTATTAGTTTTAATAATTCTTTTTTAGCTCCTTCTATATCATTTTGTGGCTCTGTTGGATATACTGTTGTATAATCTAAAACTTTTCCTGTTTCATCAATTATCGCAATTTTACATCCTGTTCTATATGCTGGGTCAAACCCCATAACAGTTTTTCCTTTAATGGGTGCTCCTAATAATAATTGCTTAGAATTATTTCCAAATACTTTTATTGCTTTTTCTTCTGCTTTTTCTGTTAAATCTGAACGTATTTCTCTATCTATTGATGGCTCTATTAACCTCTTAAAACTGTCTAAAATTGTTTCTTTTAACATATTTGTGAATTGTGTTTCACCTTTTATTATATCTCTTTCTATATAGTTTAAAATTTTATCATCTGGCTTTTCTATTTTTACCTTTAAGAATTCTTCTTTTTCTCCTCTATTTATTGCTAAAATTCTATGGCTTGGTATATATTTAATTGCCTCATTATAATCATAATACATCTCGTAGTTTGATTTTTCTTCTTTTGCTGCTTTTGTAACTATTACAGCTTCTCTATAACATATTTTCTTTATTTGTTTTCTGTATTTTGGTTCATCAGATATTATTTCTGCAATTATATCTAATGCTCCTGTTATTGCATCATCTACTGTTGCTACTACTTTGTCTTTATTTTTCTTATCTTCTTCTGATAATTTTTCAATATTTATATATTCTTTTGCAATTTTGTTTATATCTTTTGTTTCTTTTTGTTCTAAAATTATATTTGCAAGTGGCTCTAATCCTTTTGCTTTAGCAACTGTTGCTCTTGTTTTCTTCTTTTGTTTATATGGTCTATAAATATCTTCTACTTCTGCTAAAGTTTTTGCTATTGCAATAGATTTTAATATTTCGTCTGTTAACTTTCCTTGCTCATCTATTGATTTTACAACTTCTTCTTTTCTTTGTTCTAAATTTCTTAAATATGTTAGCCTTTCACCTAAATCCCTAAGGATTTCATCACTTAGACCCCCTGTTACTTCTTTTCTATAACGTGCAATAAATGGTATTGTATTTCCTTCATCTATTAGTTTTATTGCATTTTCTACTTGCTTTTCCTTTATTCCTAATTCTTCTGCTATTATTTTTATTATTTTTTCCATTATATTTCCTCTTTTCTTTTTAAAAATAGAACTGTTTTTTCAACAGTTCTATTATAACAATGCGTAGTTTTTAAGTCAAATCTATTTTAAAAATTTATTTTTTATTGATATGGCATTATTTTTATTTCACCAATATAAGAATTTCATCTTTGTTTAATATTATTGTTTTTGTAACTTCGCCTCGTTTTAATCCAATAATTTCTGCTAAATCTCTTACATCTATTTCTACTGTAAAGAAGATAAAGATTTAAAGCAAGTAAATGTAGCGGAGATATTGAAAATAACACGTCAGCAATATAGTTTATACGAATTAGGAAAACGTGATATACCAGCAGAATATATAAGAATGCTTGCAAAATTTTACAATACTTCGACAGACTATATTTTAGAATTAACTGATGAAACAACCCCATATAAAAGAAAAGTTGAATAAGAACTAAATATACAAATAGTTATAAAATTAAATTAACACTGGGAAGACTTATATTCCAATGTTTCTAGTGTTTTAATATTTTATATACTTTTATTTTCATACTGCTTTTATAATTTAAAACTCATCATTTAAAAGAAAATTAATAATATTGATATGTTTAATACCATTATAATCATATTCCATTTTATCTGTTGTAATTACATATTTAGGATAGTTATCATCAATAACATCATAAGCACCAAATTCTCTTTTTCTTGTTTCTTCGTTTGGAATACTATATGCAACTTGTATATATATTTTTTTATTAGGTTTTGTTGCAACAAAGTCAATCTCACCTTTTTTTGTCTTTCCAGAATATATGTCATAACCTTTTATATTTAATTCATTATATACAATGTTTTCTAATGCATAGCATTTATCCATTTCTAATTTATGATTTTTTATTTGTGCTATTCCTAAATCTGTTGCATAATATTTACTAAGAGTTTTTAATACTGCTTTTCCATGTATATCATATCTATATACTCTCCTAACTAATAAAGCTTTAGAAAGAGCATCTAAATACGAATATATTGTTAAAGTTGATACCTCTCTTCCTTCACTTTTTAAAAAATTCTTAATATTTTCTGCTGAAAATTCTCTTCCTATTGTATCTACAATATATAGTAATATTAGATTAAATAACGGAATATCTCTAATCTTAATTCTTTCTACAATATCTCTTAATATTATAGAATCAAATACATCATATAAATAACTTTTAATTGCATCTTCACTTTTAAACTCAAATCTGTTAGGCAGACTTCCCCATTTCATAAAATCTTCAAAAATATAATCTGTCGATTTTGTTTTTCCTAATAATTCCAAAACTTCCTTATACGATAGCGGATTTATTCTAAAAGAAACATATCTTCCAGACAGTACAGTAGATAATTCATTTGAAAGTAATCTACTATTTGAACCAGTTATAAATATACTAACATTTTCTGAAGCTCTTAATGAATTTATAACCTTCTCAAATTTAGTTACATTTTGAATTTCATCAAAGAATAAATAATATAATTTTTCATCTTTTATTTTTTCTTTAATATATTTATTTAATTTTTTGTAATCAGTTAATTCTTCAAATTCTATAAATTCAAAATTAACATATATTATATGATTTTCTTTAACTCCTTTTTCTTTTAATTCCTCCATAATCTGTCTTAGAATAACTGATTTACCGCATCTACGAATTCCAACTAAAATCTTTATTAAATTACTATCATAAAACTCCCTAATTCTTTTTAAATATATTTCCCTTTTTAACATTTTTATCACCTAATTATATTATAAGTTTGTTTTTAATGTTTGTCAAGTTATTTTTGTATATAAAAATAACTTTTATTTTTTGTTTTTTATTTTTATATGCAAAAATTTATTTGTTGTTTTCACAAAATTATGTGAAATTTTTTTCTTCATTCCACATTTTTATGTGATTTAGTAGAACAAAGGTGAAAATTAAAAATTTTCACACTTGGCACTAATTTAAGTTAGTGCCTTTTTTAAAGATGTTGTTTTTAAGTTTCCACCTAAAATTTAGGCAACCCTTTTCTTTAATGGTCGTTGTTCTCGG
>CALXZC010000032.1 GCA_944393135.1 uncultured Clostridia bacterium
ACTCATAACCCGAAGGTCAAAGGAATGAAATAAGAAAAAAACTAAATACAAAATGATAATATAAAAATACTTTTTGGAAAAAATTCTTGTATGGGTAATAAAAATTTTTACAACAACTTTTTATCGAAATATCTAACAAAATATTGAAAGAAAATATTAGAAATGATAAAATAATAGTCACGATAACAAGAAAATTGGCAAATAAACATTGGAAAAATATAATAGATAAAAATTTATTTCTAAATGAAAAATATAAATAATAAGCTTATGTAAAATTAAAAAAACAGATAGTTAAAGCAATTTAGGAGGAAACGGATGAATTTTGAAAACATGTCAAAAGAAGATTTAATTGAGTATATAAAAAATATTAATGAAACTAATAATGGAAAATACGGATTAATCTGGGATAAAGAGAAAGAACCAGAAAAAATAGTTGAAGAATGCAATAAATATATTCCGATATTAAAAGAAGATGAAAGTAAAATACTAGAAAATGGTGGAGAAAGTAATATTTTAATTGAAGGAGATAATTTTCACACATTAAGTGTATTAAACTATACTCATAGAGAAGCAATAGATATTATATATATAGATCCACCTTATAATACAGGAAAAGAAGATTTTATATATAATGATAGATATGTAGACGAAAATGACGGATATAGGCATAGCAAATGGCTTAATTTTATGCAAAAAAGATTGAAAATAGCAAGAGATTTGTTGAAAAAAGAAGGTTTCATATTAATATCAATTGATGATAACGAATATGCACAATTAAAATTATTATGTGATAATATATTTGGAGAAAAAAATCTATTATCAGTTCAGCATATACAAGTTAGATATGGAAATAAAAGCTTAAATGAAAAAAATGATTGGCAACCAGTAATGGAATATGTCTTAATTTATGCTAAAAATAAATTATTATTTAAAGCTAATAAACCAACATCTGATTACGACATTTCAAAATTTAAGTATAAAATAAACGAATTGACAAAAGGAAAAAGAATAAAATTAGGAAATAGAAATGTTACAATTTTTAAACCAGGAGAGTATGAAATTGTTCAAGATGAACAATTAGGCTATAATGGATTAAAATTAACATGGGCATCAGGAAGTGTATTAAAAGGAAATGCATCAGGAAAGTTTTTCGATAAATATATAAGCGTAAGGAAAAAAGAAGATGGTTTAGGAGTCTTATATAAAGTAGAAGGAATCGGTGAAGATGGACTAGGATATAGATATTTTACTGGACCAAAAAAAGAAAATGCAACTAAAGGGGTATTTTATTCAGGAATACCTTTGAGTAGATTAGAAGAATTAAAAAACGGAGGTTCTGAAAAATCACTTCCTATTACAAATTACTATGATTTTAGTCCTGACTTTGGTAACATTCGTAGTGAAGGAGGAATTGCATTTAATTCTGGAAAAAAACCCATAAAAATGTTAAAACAATTCATAAATTATCATCCAAATAAAAATGCAATAGTATTAGATTTTTTTGCAGGTTCAGGAAGTACAGGACATGCTGTTATGAGTTTGAACTCAGAAGATGGAGGAAATAGAAAATTTATATTATGTACTAATAATGAAAATAAGATATGTGAGGAAAAGACATATCCAAGATTAAAAAATGTAATAAATGGTTTTGGAAATAATAAAGCTCTTGAAGGAAGTTTAAGATACTATAAAACAGACTTTGTAGATAATAAAGGAACAAAAGATCAAATATATTATGATTTAACAGAAAAATGTATCCCAATGTTATGTATAAAAGAAGATACATATGATTTGATTAGAAAAAATGAACAGTATGCAATTTATAGCAATAAAAATAATAATAAATATACATGTGTATATTATGACACAATTGGAGATAAATATGATGAATTTATTGAAAGTTTAAAGAAAATAGAAGAAGAAAAAGTATTATATATTTTCTCATTAGGAAATGAAATCGAAGAACCAAGGCTAAAAGAAATAAAGAACTATAGAATCGAAGCTATACCACAAAGAATATATGGCTTATATAAAAAATTAGTAAAAATGAGTAAGGATGAGTAAGGAGAACTAGTTATGAAAGAATTAAAAAACTATCAATTAGAAGCAATAAACCAACTAATGATATTTACAAAAATGTATCTTAATACTTCAAAAAAATCAACAATAGTATTTCAATCACCAACAGGGAGCGGTAAGACAATAACTATGGCAAGATATATTTACGAACTTACAGAAGAAACAGATGAAGATATATGTTTTTTATGGATAAGCATAGGAAAAGGAGATTTACAAGTTCAGAGTTATAACAGTGTAAAAAAAGAAATTGGAGATAATATAGAATGTAGTCTTTTAGAAAATGAATTTTTTGGCTCAAGAGATGTAATTAACCAAAATGAAATAGTGTTTGTTAATTGGGAGAAAATAAGGACAAAAGATAGAAAAACAAATGAATTTAAAAATACTTTAATGAAAGATTGGGAACAAAACAATTTTCCAACAATACTTAACAATACTCATGAAAATAGAAAAATCATACTAATTATAGACGAAAGCCATTCAAACGCAACAACAAAAAGAGCAATGGAGATAAGAGACGAAATCATATCACCAGATTTAACAATCGAAATGAGTGCTACACCTGTATTCACAGCAGAAAATATCAATTCAAGAATTGTTGTAGATTCAACAGATGTAATTAATGAAGGAATGATAAAAAAAGAAATAATTATAAATGATAAAATTGCGGACTTAATTGAACACGAAGAAAGCGAAAAAACTTCAGAATTATTAGTTTTAGAAT
Organism: uncultured Clostridia bacterium; assembly: GCA_944393135.1. Lineage (GTDB taxonomy): Bacteria > Bacillota > Clostridia > TANB77 > CAG-508 > CAG-269. Next base: position 2,804 of record CALXZC010000032.1, read on the forward strand.
CAGCATATTTTAAAGAAGAAGAACTAAAAGAAAGATATGCTAAAATGTATAATAATGGTGAAACAACAAATTTAATTACACCATTAACCCTAATACAAATACCTAATTCAAGTTACGGAGAAGAAAAAAGAAATACTATAGAAAAATTTCTAAAAGAAAAAGGGGTAACTACTGAAAATGGAAAGCTTGCAGTATGGTTAAGTGACGACAAAATTAATGACAACTTTGAGACTTTAAATCTTAATAATAGTAAAGTAGAATACTTGATTTTTAAAATGGCTATTGATACAGGATGGGATTGTCCAAGAGCTCAAGTATTATTGAAATTTAGAGAAGTTAATAGTATTGTTTTTGAAATTCAGACTGTAGGTAGAATATTAAGAATGCCAGAAGCCAAACACTATAGTGATGAAGTTTTAAATAGAGCATTTGTATACTCTAATATCCAATCAATATCTATAAAAAGAGAAATATATAATCCTAATATTATAAAATCTTTTAGCTCGAAAATAAAGGAAGAATATGCTACACAAAATGAAGATGTAGAAAATGTCGAACAGAAAAGTAATGGTATGTCATCAGGGCAGATTTCTTTAGATGTAGAATATAAAAAAACAATAGAGAATATAATTAATAATTCAACAAAAGTGGAAGAACGAAACGAAGACAATAACTTAAAAAATGAAAAAGCGGAAGACAGAGAAGATATAATTGGAAATGCTCAAGAAAAAATAATAGAAGACAATAATATTGCTGAAAAAAAGAAAGAAAGAAAATTAATAACATTAAAATCATACTATAAAAAAAGGACAGATTATGGAGATATTACAAGTTCATTTTATAAAGTATATGAAAGAGAATTTTGCAGATATTTTAAAATAGAAGAAGTAGAGAATTTAGCTTTAACAAACATAGATGTTAATAAAGAAAAAATGAAAAAATTAGGGATAAATTTCGGATACAGAAAAAAAGAAACTATAATGAGTGATGTCCATATTGAAACGGAAAAAATTGATAAGGAAGTTGAAATAAATAAACAAAATTCTCTAGTAGATATAGTAGTAAGTGATAGTGATTTACAATATGATTTTGAAAAAGTTATTAAAAATAATTTAAATGGTTTTGCACCAGTGAGATCAATCCCTACAGTAAAAACAGCAATAATAAATGTATTCGGAAAATATTTACATTTAAGACCACAAAATAAAGGAATTATTTTAATGCAAAATTTAATTGTAAATAATAGTGATATTTTTGGCAAGATAATTAGTGCAGCTACAGAAAACTATAAACCAATACATAAATACGAAGTAGACCAAAAAGAAGGTTATGAAATAAACGAAAAATGGCATATACCATTTGATAAAAATTACAATCCAAATACAAATATAAAAATAGAATCCAAACTTTCTATTCATCAACCATTATACATGGAAACAAAAGAGGGAAAGGTAGACGAATTAGAAGTTGAATTTATTAAATATTTAGATACTCATGAAAAAGAAATAGAATATTTTTGGAAAAATGGTTCTGAACATATGAATACAAATTTTGGAATAGCAAAAGAAAACGGCTCAGCATTTCAACCAGATTTTCTTATTCAATTTAAAGATGGTCGAATTGGAATATTTGATACAAAAGCTGGAAAAGGTTATAATGAAAATGATAATGAAGCAAAATCAAATGCATTACAGCAATATATAGTAGATGAAAATAAAAAAGGGAAAAATATTGTTGGAGGACTTGTAATTAGAGATAAAGATAATTTTTATTATTATGATAGAGGAGTCTACAACACATATAAAGAAAGACCAGAACTATGGAAAAATTTTGAGGAGTTATTTAAATAGTAAAATATATTTACACTATTTAGCAAAAGCATGAAATCCCATGCTTTTGCTTTTCAGTACATAAAAGGGAATAAAAATTTATTTATCTTCATTATCATCATTTGCTTTTTTCTTTTCCTTCATAGACTTAGGTACAACAATATTCTTAGGTTTCTTACTTGCAGGCTTCGGAGTACCAGCATTTAAATGATCATATGCTGGAGAAATATCTAAATTAGAACCATCACCATCAACAACTTCAAGTCTCTTATTTGTATCCATAAAAATACCTCCATAATAATTTTTTTATATATTATCATAACATAATAAAAAAGGCAAGATATCCGAAAAACATTGACATATAGCTAAATTTATGACATAATAGTAAAAAATAAAAATAAGAAGGTAATTTATATGCAAATAAAAGAAACAAAGGCAAAAATAGAAGCAATACTTTTTGCAGCAGGACGAAGTGTCAGCAAAAATGAAATAATGTTAGCGTTAGAAATATCAAGTGAAGAAATAGACGAAATAATTAGCTCAATGCAAAACGATTATAAAGAAGAAAATAGAGGTATTGAATTAATAAAAATAGATAATTCGTATGAATTATGTACCAAAAGAGAAATGTATGAATTTATATACCCAGTGCTAGACAAAAGGAATAAGCCCAATTTATCAACAGCAGCATTAGAAACATTATCAATAATAGCTTATAATCCACAAATAACAAGAGCAGAAATAGAAGCGATTAGGGGAGTTTCAGCAGATGCATGTGTATATAAATTATTAGAGTATGGATTAATAGAAGAAGCAGGAAAAATAGATTTACCAGGAAAACCAATGTCATATAAAACGACAAAAGAATTTTTAAAAATGTTTGGGTATTCTTCATTAGAAGAATTACCAGAACTTCCAAGGTATAAAATAGATGAAAATAAACAAATAGTAATAGATGACCTAATAGGAGAAAATGAGAACAAAGAAGGTAAAGCAGAAGATCCAAGCCCCAAGAGGGAAGATATGGAATTATAAAATAACTGAAAAAATAAATAGAAAGAAGGAATATTATGAAATTATCACGGAACAGGCATGGGAACAGTAAAGTTAAAAAATATAGATGAAATGTATCCAGGACAAAGCATACTACTTCAAACTGGACAATTAGTACAATATGGAGCAGGTCTATTTGGATATAATACAGTTCCATTACTATTAAGAAGAAAAATAGAAAAAATAATAATAGAAACATTAAATAAATATGGATGTATAGAAGTATTACTTCCAACATTACAACCAGATACAATATGGAAAAATTCAGGAAGATATGACGGATATGTAAATGATGGTACAATGCTAATTACGGAATCTAATAAAGGAACATTTTGCTTAGCTCCAACAGGAGAAGAAGCAATGTTAGAATTTGCGAGAGAAAAACTAAAATCATATAAAAATTTACCAGTAACATATTATCAAATAGGAGAAAAATATAGGAATGAAATAAGAACAAGAGGATACCTATTAAGAGGAAAATCATTTCCGATGCTTGATGCATATAGTTTCGATGTTGATAGCAACGGAATGGAAAAATCATATGAAAATGTAAGAAATGCATTTATGGAAATATTTGAAAAAATAGGATTAAACGTTATTCCAATAGTTGCAGACAATGGAGCAATGGGAGGAAAAAAATCAGAAGAATTTATGCTAATATCTAATCAGGGGGAAGATAAAATTCTTTATAATGAAGAAACAAAAATAGGATTAAATACAGAAATATTGGAAAAAGAAAACTATCAAGAATATCTAAAAGAAGAATATGGAATAGATGATATATCTAATTTTAAAGAAATAAGAACAATGGAATTAGGACATATTTTCCAATTAGGAACTAGATATTCAGAAATGATGAATGGAAAATATATAGATAAAGAAGGAAAAGAGAAGCTATATTATATGGGATGTTATGGAATAGGAGTAAGTAGAACACTAGCAGCTCTATATGAACAATGTTTATTAAAAGACAAAAACGAAAATCCATGTGGATTTTATATACCAGAAAAAATAGCTCCATATAAAATACAAATAATTCCTAAAATGGATGACGAAGAAAAAGTAAAAATAGCAAATGAAATATATAATATGCTTGAAGAAAATGGAGTAAAAACTATATTAGATGATAGAGAAAATATAAATATAGGAGCAAAAATAAAAGACTGTAAAGTATTAGGAACTCCAAATGTATTAGTACTTGGAGATAGAACAGATGGAGAAAATTTAGAAATAGAAAATACAAAAACAGGAGAAAAAATTACAGTAAAAAAAGAAAAATTAGTAGAAAAATTAAGGAAAAATTAATTCACTAAAAAAACACATTTAAAATACCTTTTAGAAACAATATATGTTTAAAATAAGCATATACTAAAAAAGAAGCATACATAAGGAACGAAAAGGAGTTGAATGTGTATGAAAATTGAAAAGAAAAACATGGAATTAATCGACCTGAAAAATTTACTAAATTACAGTGAGAGAATAAAAGAAAAGGATGTAACATTTCAAAAGTTAATGTTTTTTTATAAAATGGCAATTAAAGAATTAGAAACAAAAATAGAAATATTCAAAGAAGAATTTAAAATCTTTTATGACTATGATTTAATTGACCATGTAAACACAAGAATTAAATCACCTAAAAGTATTGTGCAGAAAATGAAGAAAAAAGAATATAAATTGACATATGGAAATATGATAGAAAACATAAATGATATCGCAGGAGTGCGTATAATATGTCCACTACAGAAAGATATTTATTCGATAAAAAACTTATTGCAAAGTATACCTGGAATAGAAACTTTAAAAGAAAAAGATTATATAACTAAGCCAAAGACAAGTGGATATTCTGCATATCATATAATTTTAGCAGTACCAGTAATGCTATCAAGTCAGATGATATATGTTAAAGTAGAAGTACAAATAAGAACAATGGCTATGGATTTTTGGTCTAGCTTAGAACATAAAATGAAATACAAACCTAAAGAAGAACCAAGCAAGAAGAAAGCAAAAGAGTGGATAAGTTGTGCTAAAGCAATAAATAGACTAGATGAGAAAATGATGTTGTTAAATGAATAAGAAAAACAAAGTTCATGTTAAAATATTAATTGGCATGAACTTCATTTATGAATTTATAATTATATGTTATTTTTTAGAAAAATCAACATATAATTATTGGGGATAAATTGTGAATAATAATACAAAAATTAACATTTTTTTGCAATTAATGAAGGATTTATGTAAAATACGTCGAATAATATAAATGTGAAAATAAAGGAAAGAATTTGTTAGAAAGTGAGGTAAAGATGCCAAGATATAGTGACGAAACAATAGAAGAAGTTAGACAAGCTAATGATATCGTAGATGTAATTTCACAATATGTGCATTTAAAAAGAAGCGGAAGAAATTTCTTTGGATTATGTCCATTCCATAATGAAAAATCACCTTCTTTTTCTGTCTCACCAGATAAACAAATATTCCATTGCTTTGGATGTGGAGTAGGAGGAAACGTTTTTACTTTTTTAAGTAAAATAGAAGGAATTAATTTTGTAGAAGCAGTACAAACATTAGCAGAAAGAGCAAATATACAATTACCAACATTTGAAAACAATATAGATGCAGCAAAAGAAGAGCTAAAAGCAAAAGTTTATAAAGTAAATGAATTTACAGCTACATATTATCATGAAAATTTATATAAACCTACTGCCAAAATAGCGCAAGAATATGTAAAAAAAAGAAAATTAAGTAATGAAACTTTAAAATCATTTAGAATAGGATTTTCAGGCAATTTCGATGAACTATATATGGCATTAAAAAAAGAAGGATTTAAAGATTCAGAAATATTAGAATCTGGATTAGTAAATAGGAACGATAATGGAAAATATATAGATAGATATAGAAACAGACTAATGTTCCCAATATGTGACGCAAGAGGCAGAGTAATTGCCTTTGGAGGCAGAGTATTAGATAATTCTAAACCTAAATATATAAATTCGCCTGAAAATGTAGTGTTTAGTAAAGGAAGGAATTTATTTGGGCTAAATGTAGCGAAAAAATCACCAGAAATTAGAAAAAGATTACTAATCGTAGAAGGCTATATGGATGTAATATCACTTCATCAAAGAGGAATAACAAATGTTGTAGCACCACTTCGGAACAGCTTTAACTCAGCAACAAGGTTGGCTTCTTAGAAAAACATCAGAACAAATAATTTTAAGTTTTGATTCTGATGAAGCAGGATTAAAAGCTAAGATTAGAGCAGTAGATATATTACAAAATATGGGTTGTGATATTAGAGTGCTTCAAATGGAAGGAGCAAAAGACCCAGACGAATATATTGTAAAATATGGAAATGCAAGATTTCAGAATGTCATAGAAAAAGCTCTTTCAATAATCGAGTTCAAAGTTAAACTACTAAAAAAGAATTTAGACTTAAATAATACAAATGATAAAATAAAATTTTTAAATGAAATTGCAAAATTAATTTCAAAAGTTGACAATAATATAGAAAAAGAAGTCTATATTGAAAAAATATCAAAAGAATATGAAATATCAAAAGAAGCAATTTATGCTGAAGTAAACAAATTAAGTTATGACAATAATCTTGGAGAAAAAATATTAGACAAAACAAGACCAGTGGTAAAACATACAATAACAAAATCAAGAGAAATACCAGAAACAGTAAAAAGAAGGGAAAATACAGTTCTTGCTATATTATTAAATGGAGATTTAAATATTTATCAAATTATAAAGGAAAATATAGCGGTAGAAGATTTTAAAGACGAAACGAATAAGAAAATTGCCAAAAAGTTGTATGAAGAATTAGAAAAAGGAAATAGTAATATTAATGGTATTTTAGATGAACTAGGAGAAGAAGAACAAAATCATATAACTGCAATATTAGCAGATGACTACGAAATAGAAGATGTAGAAAAAGCTATAGATGATGTTATGAGAAGTTATGAAAAAGAAAAACTAAATGATAGAAAATTTAAAATTTTAGAAACATTAGAAAATAGAGAATTAAATTTAAGGCAAGAAGAAAAAAATAAATTAGGGAAAGAGCTAAGCGATATTATTATCAGATTAGCAAAAATGAAATAGGGGTGAAAAGTAAAATGGCAAAGAAAAAGGAAGAATTAGAGCCAAAAAAAGAAATTGAACAAAAATTAGAAGAAAATAAGAAAGATACAAAAAGAAAAGTAGAAAATAAAAAAGTAGATAAAGTAAAAAAAGAAGAAGAAACAAAAATAGAAGAAAAGGAAGAAGTAAAAACAGATGAAGAAACAAAAATAGAAGAAAAGAAAGAAGTAAAAACAGATGAAGAAATTAAAAATGAAAAGGTAAATAAAATACTAAAAAAGGCAAAAGAACAAGGAAAAATAACATATGGAGATTTAGCAAAAGAATTAGATGATGCAAATCCGGATCAGATAGATAAAGTTTTTGATGCCTTTGAAGAAATGGGAGTTAGCTTAAATGACGATTTAGACGAAGAACCAAATATAGATGATTTAAAAGAAGTAGAAGATTTAAAACTAGATGAAATAACAGAAGATACTAATTATGAAGGAATAAATGTAGATGATCCAGTAAGAATGTATTTAAGAGAAATAGGAAGAATACCTCTTTTAACATTTGATCAAGAATTAGATTTAGCAAAAAAAATACTAGAAGGTGACGAAGAAGCAAAACAAAAATTAGCAGAATCAAACCTAAGATTAGTAGTAAGTATAGCTAAAAAATATGTAGGAAGAGGAATGTTATTCTTAGATTTAATTCAAGAAGGAAATATGGGATTGATAAAAGCGGTAGAAAAGTTTGATTATACAAAAGGATTTAAATTTAGTACTTATGCCACATGGTGGATTAGACAAGCAATAACAAGAGCTATTGCAGACCAGGCAAGAACAATAAGAATTCCAGTTCATATGGTAGAAACAATAAATAAACTAATAAGAACATCAAGACATCTATTACAACAACTAGGGAGAGAGCCAACGCCAGAAGAAATAGCAGCAGAAATGGAAATACCAGTTGAAAAGGTAATGGAAATTCAAAAAATAGCACAAGATCCAGTATCATTGGAAACACCAATAGGAGAAGAAGATGATAGTCACTTAGGAGATTTTATACAAGACGAAGATAGCCCAGCGCCTCAAGATTCAGCAGCATACACAATGCTTAAAGAACAACTTGAAGAAGTAATGAATACTCTAACTCCAAGAGAGGCAAAAGTCTTGAAGTTAAGGTTTGGATTAGAAGATGGGAAAGCAAGAACACTAGAGGAAGTAGGGCGTGAATTCGATGTAACAAGAGAAAGAATTAGACAAATAGAAGCAAAAGCATTAAGAAAATTAAGACATCCTAGTAGAAGTAAAAAATTAAGAGATTATATGAATTAAAAATTTATACGGAGGAAAAAATGGAGCAAGTATTAAATTTTATAGAAAATGTAAAGGCTTTGCAAATTATAGATATAGTTGTAGCAATATGTTTAATTGTATTATTTAAAGTGTTAAGTCCTAGCATATCATATATCATAATAAAGTTATTTAAATTTAATTCTAAGAGTAAAAAATCGATAAAAGAAAGTGCATTTTATAGTCCATTAAAAGTATTTATCACAATACTTGGTATATATATCGCAGTATTATTCTTAGATACACCACTTAATTTAAGTGATAATGTAATGAACTTTGTTACAAAAGCATTTCAAATAATTAGTGTAATAGCATTTGCAAAAGCACTAGCAGCAAGCTTTACAACAAAATCTACATTAATAAAGAAAATAAGAAAAAATTGGAAAAATGATGTAGAAGATTCAATGTTAGATTTTGCGTTAAAAGTAGCAAGAGGAATTATATATATAATAGCATTATTCATAGTTTTAGCAATACTACAAATAAACTTAAGTGGATTGGTTGCAGGACTTGGAATAGGAGGTATAATTGTAACACTTGCAGCACAAGATACAGCAAAAAATATCTTTGGAGGAGTAGTATTATTTATAGATAAACCATTTAATGTAGGAGATTGGATACAAACATCTACATATGAAGGAGCAGTAGAAGATATTACTTTCAGAACAACAAGAATAAGAAGCGCAGAAAACTATGTAGTAAATATACCAAACTCAACAATAGCGGATTCAGCAGTAATAAATTGGAGTAAATTAGAAAAAAGAAGATATAAACTTCCTCTATCATTTCCTTTAAAAATAACATCAGATAAAATAACACAAATATCTAATGAGATAAAAGACATGTTATTAAACGAACCGCAAGTAATAAATGAGGACACAACAATAACATTTAGTAATATAGAAGCTAATGGATTGACATTACTAGTAGATATATACTTTTCAACAACAGTATATAAAGAATATTTAAAGCTAAAAGATAGTGTAAATAAAAAGATAATGAATATAGTACATAATGCAGGAGTAGAACTAAACTATCCAGCAACTTCAGTATATATAGAAAAACAATAAGAAACAAATGGGATTTTGGAAAATTATCTAAAATCTCATTTTTATTCACATTATAGACATAAATAATGTTTATAATATATAATATAAGCAAAAAAGGAGAAAAGCCATGATTAATAATTGTATTTTAGTAGTAGATGATGAACAAAGAATGAGAAAGCTAATAAAAGATTTTCTAATAGCCAAAGGCTTTGATATACTAGAAGCAGAAGATGGGGAAAAAGCTCTAGAAGTTTTTGAAAATAATAAGAATAAAATAAGTCTTATATTGCTAGACGTTATGATGCCAAAACTAGATGGATGGTCTGTTTTAAGACAAATAAGACAAGAATCAAAAGTTCCAATAATAATGCTAACAGCAAGAGGAGAAGAGCAAGATGAATTATTTGGGTTTGAGTTAGGCGTTGATGAATATATATCAAAACCATTTAGTCCCAAAATATTAGTGGCAAGAGTAGAAGCAATACTAAAAAGAACTAATAATAACCCAAAAAAAGTAAAAGAGTATGGAGGAATAGAAATAGATAAAGAAGGAAGAACAGTCAAAGTAGATGGAAAACAAATAGAATTAAGCTTAAGAGAATATGAATTATTAGTCTATTTAGTAGAAAATGAAAACATAGCATTATCAAGAGATAAAATACTAAATAATGTATGGAATTATGATTACTATGGGGATTCCAGAACAATAGATAGTCATATAAAAAAAATAAGACATAAATTAGGTAAAAAAGGAAAATATATAAAAACAATAAGAGGAATAGGTTATAAATTTGAGACAAAATAATAAAAAGAGGGAGAAGAAATGAGCAAAAAATTTAACCCCTTTAAATCAGTAAGGGTAAAACTATTTTTAACATTATCACTTATAATAATAGGAATAATTATGTTCTTAATATTAGTAAATAATATAGTATTTGGAAGATTTTATTTCTATAGCAAGAGAGATGCATTAAAATCAGTATATGCCACTGTAAATGACTACTATAATAATGGTGAAGAAGGAGACCTAACAACATTATTAGAACAAATGGCAATAAAAAATAATTTTGATATATTAATAAGAGATGATCAAAATGTAAATATATATACATCAAATAAAGATTTTTTTTCAGCATATGGACAGATGAATGAAATGACAAGTCGATTTAATACAGGAGCAGGAGAAATAATAGAAGAAAACAACCAATTTGTTATTAGTAGAATAAAAGATACCAAAAACGGACTTACATATATATTACTTGCATCAACATTAGATAATGGATATTTATTATATATAAGGATACCAATAAACTCAATACAAGAAAGTGTAAAAATATCAAACAACTTCTTATATCTAATGGCAGGATTTGCAATACTAATATCAGGAGTTATAGTATCATATGTATCTAGAAAATTTACAGATCCAATACTTGAATTAAACTCAATAGCAAAAAAAATGGCCAATTTAGATTTTAGTCATAAATACAAAACAACAGAAGCAGATGACGAAATAAACAATTTAGGAAAAAGCATAAATTCAATGTCAGAAAAATTAGAAAAAACAATCAAACAACTAAGAGCAACAAATATAGAACTAGAAAAAGATATAGAAGAAAAATCAAAACTAGATGAGATGAGAAAAAGCTTTATATCAGATGTATCACACGAGCTGAAAACGCCAATAGCATTAATACAAGGATATAGTGAAGGATTATTGGAAAATGTAAACACAGATGAAGAAAGCAGAAAATTCTATGCAGAAGTAATACTTGATGAAACAAATAAAATGGATAAATTAGTAAAAGAACTATTGGAGTTAATGAAACTAGAATATGGAAAAAGAGAATTTAATAACACGGAATTTAATATAGTAGAATTAGAAAAAGAAGTAATAAGAAAATCACAAATGATGATAGATGAAAAAAATATAGAAATAAAACTAGAAACACCTGACGAAATAAATGTAATAGCAGATGATTTTTATATAGAGCAAGTTATAACAAACTATTTTACAAATGCAATAAAACATGTAGAAGAAAGAAATGGAAAGAAAATAATAAAAATAGAAAATGATGTAGATATAGAAAAAAATAAAGTAAGAATAAAAGTATATAATACAGGAGAACACATACCAGAAGAACATCTAAATAGAATATGGAATAGATTTTACAAAGTAGATGCATCAAGAAGCAGAAAAGATGGAGGAACAGGAATAGGATTAGCATTTGTAAAAGCAATAATGAGTAACTACGGAAACAGTTATGGAGTTATAAACAAAGATGATGGAGTAGAATTCTACTTTGAACTAGAAATAAAAATTTGAGACAAAAGGGGACGGGCAATTTTTGTATCAAAATGTATAAAATAAATATTTAAAATGAGATAATTAAAAGAAAATAAAAAATTGTCTCATTTTTTCATTTTTAAAGTTATATATACAAAAAGTTATAATGTGTAAAACTATTGACTAATCCCTTGATTTAAATTTTGTAAAAAATTAGTTAAAAGTTTACAAAATAGACAAAAAATGTTAAAATTTAATAGATATTGTAAAAAGTTACATGAAAAATAATGAAAAAGAACATTGAAAACTAAATATTGGTAAAAATCCGATAATTG
>CALXZC010000033.1 GCA_944393135.1 uncultured Clostridia bacterium
ACTGTTGCAGTAACTACAACATCATTTCTAAAATCTTTTGGGAATAATGGTCTTAATGGTCTATCTATTGCTCTTGAAGTTAATATCGCCTTATCTGTAGGTTTTCCTTCTCTTTTTAAAAATCCACCTGGGATTTTTCCTACTGAATATAGTTTTTCTTCAAAATCTACTGATAATGGAAAAAAGTCAATTCCTTCTTTTGGTTCTTTAGCAGCTGTTACATTTACCATAACACAAGTATCACCATAACGCACTAAAACACTTCCATTAGCAAGCCCTGCCATCTTTCCTGTTTCAATAACTAATTTTCTTCCAGCTAGTTCTGTTTCATAAGTTTTAAACATATTTACTCCTTCTTTCCTTGTGCCAAGTTAGTTGTAACCTCTATAATATGTTAACTTTTTAACACATTATACAAGTTACTAAATGCCAACTTGGTCACAATAATAAAAATTCTTTATAAAAGCCCGTGCTAAAGTAAGCATAGGCTTTTATACTTATAACTATTTTCTTAATCCTAATTTTTCAACGATGTCTCTATATCTATTAACATCTTTTTTGGCTAAGTAATTTAATAAATTTCTTCTTTTACCAACCATCTTTAATAAACCACGTCTTGAATGGTTGTCTTTTTTGTGAACTTTTAAGTGTTCTGTTAATTCATTAATTCTTTCTGTTAAAAGAGCTATTTGAACTTCTGGTGAACCAGTATCGTTTTCATCTCTTTTATATTTACCAATAATTTCTTGTTTTAACTCTTTAGTCATCATTTTCAATAACACCTCCTATTTTTCTTATTCCCAAAGCCTGGTTTAAAGCTGGTGTGTGCTAAAAACTAAGCTAAAGGTTATACGACATATCTATTTTACTATATTTTATGATATATTGCAAGCATTTTTCAGAAATTAATTTAAGATAAAATGAGACAAAAATTGCCCGTCCCCTGTCTCATTTCTTTACTCTACGCTCTTTAGACTTTCTATCATGTCTATTTTCTTTAATGCAAAATATGTAGCAAAATTAACAATTAATGTAAATCCAATAGTTATTAGCACAGAATATACATAGCTTAGTGGTTCTATTGTCTTATTAAATCTTAACATATTTATCTCACATGTTCCTATTATATAATAATTTAGGAAAAATCCTGCTACTAACCCTAGTACTATTCCTATTAATGTTAAAAGAATTGTTTCTCTTGTTACATAGTCATAAACTTCTCTATCATAAAATCCTAAAACTTTTATTGTTGCTAATTCTCTTATTCTTTCACTAATATTTACATTAGATAAATTATATAAAACAACAAATGCAAGTAGTCCTGCTGATACAATAAGTACTACAACAACATAATTTAAAGATTGCATTGTTTCGTCCATTGTTCTTATTGCTGATGATATTAATGAAACAGATGATATTTCATTATAGCTCATTAATTCTTCTGCTAAATTATCTTCTTGTTCTTCTGTTAGGTCTGTATCTTTGGCAAGTAATCCATTTGCCATATATTTTTCATTATATAAACTTTCATATAATTCTTTTGACATATAAACATAATGATAAACATAGTTTTCGACAATATTTGAAATTTTTGTTTCTTTTTCATTTCCGTTATTGTCTTTTAATATAATTGTATCCCCAACATTTACTCCTAACAATTCTGCTGCTTTATCTGTCAAACATATTTCATTATCGCTTAAATTTACTTTTTGTTTTGTTTCTACATCTAATATATTTATTATTCCTTCTAATGAATTTTTATCGTCTGGCACTATTATTTGAACATCTTCTTCAAGCCCATTTTTTACCGCTGTCTCTGATGTCATATAAGTTTTTACAACTTTTGTTATTTCTTCTTTTTGTTCTAAATTTGTTTTCAATTCTTCTATCTGATTTTCTTCCAATCCGTCTTTTAAACTTACTTGTATATCATAATTAAATACATGTTCATATTGATCTGGCATTATTCTACTAATAGAATCCCTTAATCCGAATCCTGTAAGTATTAATGCAGTACATCCTAATATTCCTATTATTGTCATTAAAAATCTTTTCTTATATCTAAATATATTTCTAATTGTAACTTTTCTTGAAAAGCTTAGCCTTTTCCAAATAAATGGTATTCTTTCTAGCAATACTCTTTTGCCAATCTTAGGTGCTTTAGGTCTCATAAGTGTTGCTGGTGTATGCCTTAATTCCATAACAACTGCATATATTGTTGCTCCGACTATACATATAAAGATTAATTCTAATCCTATTGTACCATATGCCCAGTTAAAGTTTAGTGAAATGTCTCCTATTTCATACATCATTGAATACATCATCCAAATTATTTTTGGAAGTAATACAAATCCCACACACATTCCAAGTATTCCGCCAACTATAGATGCTAAACTTGCATATATTACATATTTACTTGCTATTTGTATTTTATTATATCCCAATGCTTTTAGTGTTCCTATCTGTGTACGTTGTTCTTCTACCATTCTAGTCATAGAAGTTAGTGAGATTAACACTGCAACTATGAAGAACACAAATGGAAATACTTTTCCTATATTTTCTACACTTTGAGTATCTTGTATATAACTTGCATATCCACTATTTTGTTCTCTATCTAAAATATACCACTCTGGCTTTTCTATTTTTGCTATTTCATCTCTTGCATCAATTAATTCAGCTTCTGCATCATTTAATTGTTTTTGTACTTCTTCTTTTTGTTTGCTTAATTCTTCTTCTCCTTCTTTTATCTCTTGTTTTGATGTTTCTAACTTGTTTTTTGCTTCTTCTATTTGTGATAAAGTAGATTTTTTAGTTGCATTATAATTTTTTTCCTGTTCTTCTATTTGTTTTTTTGCTACATTTATTTGTGCTTTTCCATTTTCTATTTCTTGTTTTCCCTCTATTATGCCATTTTCTATTTGAGTAATTCCTGAAGCAATGGTATTTTTAGTTGCTTCTAATTTTGATATTCGCTCTTCACAAGCTATTTTTTGTCCATTTAGAGATTCTAAGCTTCCGTCATCTAAATCTGGATTTTTTAGCGCTTCTAAGATACCATTATATGTTTCATATGCTGTATCTAAAGCTTTATTTATACTGTTTAAATTATTTTCTAAATCTAATTTTTGATTTTCCAGACTTTCAAACTGTTCGTTTGCTTGCTGTTCCTTTTCTTTTAAAGTTTCTTCATTTTTACTTATTTCTCTTTTTGCTTCTTCTATCTGTTTCTCAGCATTTTCAAATTCTTCATTTGCTCTTTTTTCATTTTTATTGATTTCTGTTTCTCCTGCTTCTATCTGCTTTTTACCATCTTCTATCTTAGCCTCAGCTTTATCAATCTCATCTTCTGCTTCTTTTTTCTTGTTATTGAATTCTGTTTCTGCTTCTTCTACTTTCTTTGTTGCATTAATTATTAAATCATTCTGTCTTGCAGTTTCTCTTTCTACTTTTATTTCTTCTATTTTATTTTTAGTTTCGCTAATTAATTCTTTATATTTATCACTTGATGTTTCTAATTCATCTGCTCCTTTTACTTTTACATATATATTTGTATATACATCTTTTGCATTTATATTACTATTATGTACATAGATATAATAATTAACTTTTCCAGCCCCTAAAGTACTACTGCCTCTATCTTTAGAAATATACATTGTACTTCTTACTGTACCAACAATTTTCATTTCCTTTTTTACTAGAAATTCGACTTCTTCTCCCTCATCATTTTTTGTGTTTTCTATTTTAACCTCTATTGTATCTCCTATATTTTTATTATTTTGTAACAAAAAGTTAGGTTCTACAACACATTCACTATCATTTTCAGGCAATCTTCCTTCTAATAAATTCGGTTTATTTATATTTTCTACACACATTAATTTAACAATACGTTCTGTATTATCAATTTCAACTTTCCCATCAGTTTCATATGTTCCTATTACTTCTTCTACATCATCTACTTTTGAAATTTCTTCCACATCATCTTTAGTCAGCCCCATACTTGATATAACCTGTATATCATAGACATTTTGTTCATCATAATACTTATCAATAGTATCAACCATATCTGGTGAAGTCGCTCTAATTCCAGCAAAAAAGCCAACACCTAAAAAAGCCATCAACAATATTGATATAAACCTTTTATAAGTATTTTTTATTTCTTTTAAACTATCTTTCATAAGAGCCTTTTTCATTTGCTTCACCTCTTTTCTTAATGTCTCATTGGGGACTGTCCCTATGCGACATTTATGTACTCATGGGGACTGTCCCCAATGAGACTTACCATTCTATTTCTTCCACCGGCATAGGCTTTTCATTTATTTCTACTTTTTCTGCTGTTCCATTTTTAAAATGTATTACTTTATCTGCCATGGGTGCTAAAGCTCCATTATGCGTTATTATTAATACTGTCATATTTTCTTTCCTTGCTGTGTCTTGTAATAGTTTTAATATTTGTTTTCCAGTTTTATAGTCTAACGCTCCTGTTGGCTCATCACATAACAATAATTTAGGATTTTTGGCTATTGCTCTTGCTATTGCTACTCTTTGTTGCTCTCCTCCTGATAGTTGTGAAGGAAAGTTATTCATTCTATCTTTTAATCCCACTTTCTCTAGTACCTTTTCTGGATTTAATGATTTCTTACATATTTGAGTTGCTAGTTCTACATTTTCTCTTGCTGTTAAATTTTGAACTAAATTATAAAATTGAAATACAAAACCTATATCATTTCTTCTATAACTTATTAATTCTCTATTTTTTAGTTTTGTTACTTCTTTTCCATCTACTATTACTCTTCCTGATGTTGCTGTGTCCATTCCACCTAGAATATTTAGAGCCGTTGTTTTTCCAGCTCCTGATGGTCCAACAATTACTACTAATTCTCCTTTTTCTATTTGAAAATTAGTTTCATTTAATGCTTTTATTTTTATTTCTCCCATTTCGTATATTTTATTTACATTTTTAAATTCTATATAAGGCATTTTTATCACCTCTTACATACGTTTTTACTATATGAAAATTATACCATATTTTTCTATTTTTTGAAAGTTTTTACTCTTATTTAAAGTATATTTTTTTCTTGTTATTTTCATGTTTTTTCATTTCTGTTTTTTGTTTTATATAAAAACAACTTACTAAAAATAGTAAGTTTAAACTATATATTCTATATTATTATTTGGAAAGTATTTTTTCATTTGCTCTTTTAAAAATATCTCTCCTTCTTTTCTATATTCTTCCTTATATCTATATTTTCCTCTTCCTCCCCCTTTCATAATTTCCTTATTATATAATTTTATACTATTTGGAAATGCTTCTTCATTTATTTTTGTGTGTACAAAACTATATGTCATAAATATTATCTCAAATGATGCTTCTTTTTTTACTTTATTTGATATTTTACTTTCCAATTTTTTTATCAGTTCCAAGTATAGTTCCTTCCAATTTTCTACCATTATGACTGGTGCTATTAATATCCCTACTTTATATCCCACTTCTCCCAATTTATTTATTGCTTCTATTCTTTCATCCAATCTTGATATTCCAAATTCTACTCTGTTTATAATATAGTCTGGATTTACACTCATTCTGACTATTATTTTTCCTTTATGGTCTAATTCTAGAATATCATCTACCATGTCAAATTTTGTTGGAAATGTTAATTTTCCTTTTTTACATTCTTTAAAGTTTTCTATTGTCCATACTAAATTTCTTGTTATACTGTTTTCTAATATCAAATCACTATTGCTGCCGATTTCAAAGGTTAATTCTCTATCTGCTTCATTTGCTGTTTTTATTATTTTTTCTAACATCTGCTCTCTATTTACAAATAGTCTTAAATAGCTACATTTGTTATAATTACACACTAAATAACAATACATACAAGCTGCCGTACATCCCGATGATGTATATGGTACCAAATAGTCTGATGTTTTATGATTTTCTACAAATTTATGTGTTTTTCTAACTCCTATTATTAAATTTTTCTTCATTTCCATGAATTCTTTATTTGATTTTTTTCTCATTTCTTCTATATTGTTATGATTTTCTATCTCTATTTTTGGAACCTCTTCATATTTTTTCATTAACTCTTTTCCGAGTTCATAATTTATTATATCTTTTTCATAATAAATAGCTTTTGGTTTAAACATTTTATTCCTCCTTAAAATTAGTTTAACCAAAAGCTATTATTTAATTTACTTTTCCTTCATTTTTTTATTTAATTCTTTCATAGGTTACAAAATAATAATCTAAATTATTATTCTCATCTTTTATTCCTTTTGCTCTACTTGTTTCTTTCCAAATTTCACTATTTATTGAAGGAAAAAATGTATCCCCATCAAAGTCTTTTTCTATTTCTGTAACATACATTTTATTTACATATGGCATAAGGAAATTATAAATCATTGCTCCACCTATTACAAAAACTTCTTCTTTACTTTCTATTAAATCCTGTATTTCAAGTAGTGAATGTACTACTTTTACTTTTTCATCATCTACTTTAAAATCTGGATTTTGACTAAATATTATATGTTTTCTATTTACAAGTGGTTTTCCTAGACTTTCAAATGTTTTCCTTCCCATAATTATTGTATGACCTGTTGTTAATTCTTTAAAATGTTTTAAATCTTCTGGCAGATGCCAAATTATTTTATTATTTTTTCCTATTATATTATTTTTTGCTTTTGCTACTATTATACTTAACATCTTTATCTCTCCTTGTTTTTATATAAATGCTTTATTTTTGGTTAATGATATTTATTTTTTAATACTATTCTGCTACTGGTATTTTTCCTATTTTTATTTCCTTTTGATAATCATAACCTTCTACTTCAAAATCTTCTACTTTAAACTCATAAAAATCTTTTGTATTATTTTTTATTAGCAATTTTGGAGTTACATCTATTGTTTTTGCCTCTAATAACTTTTTAACCAACGGTATATGTCTATCATATATATGGCAATCTCCTATATTATGTGTTAATGTTCCCACTTTTAATCCTGAAACTTGTGCAAACATATGTTGAAGTGCTGCATATTGCATTACATTCCAACCATTTGCTGTTAACATATCTTGTGAACGTTGATTTAATATTAAATGTAATTTTCCTTCTTTTACAAGCCACTGTGTTGAATACGCACATGGCTCTAAATTCATATCTTTCAATTCTTCATGATTAAATAAATTAGTCATTATTCTACGACTAGATGGATCGTTTTTTAATAAATATAGAACATAATCCACTTGATCCATATTTTTTATACCTTCTTTTGTTTTGAAATCATATTTCTTTCCTAACTGATATCCATATGCTTTTCCTATACTTCCATTTTCATCTGTCCACTGGTCCCAAATATGTGAGTTTAAATCTTTTACATTATTTGATTTTTTTTGCCATATCCACAATATTTCATCTATTGCTTTATACACAGTTTTTGAGTTATTTCTAAGCGTTATCATTGGGAACTCTTTTTCCACGTCATATTTATTACTAACTCCTATTATTGAAACATAGTTTGCTTCTTCTCCATCTTCCCACTTTGTACGTACTCCAGTTCCTTTTGAAGAATATCCATGTTCTAATATTTCCTTACAAGTATTAATAAAATTCTTATCAGCCTCAGTCATTTATTTTTCCTCCTTTATTTCTAATTCTATTATATTTCTTGCCATCTGTACACCTGCTGCCGATGCCATCATAAGTCCTCTTGTCATTCCTCCACCATCTCCTATGCAATATAAATCTTTTATACTTGTTTCAAAATTTTCATCAATAAATACTTTGTTACTATAGAACTTTATTTCTGGTGCATATAATAAATTATGTGGGTCTGCAAATCCTTCTATTATTTTATCCATAGCATTTATAAACATTATTATATCTGTCATTGTTCTATATCCTATTGCAAATGTTATATCTCCTGGTACTGCCGACTTTAATGTTGGTATTACCTCATTTTCATCCAATTCTTCCTGCCATGTACGTTTTCCTCTTTGAATATCTCCTAAACGTTGTACAAGTATTGCTCCATTTCCTAATTCATTTAAATTTTTCGCAACATTTTTACCATATTCAATAGGCTTATTAAAAGGATTTTTAAAATTATGTGAGACTAATATTGCTAAGTTTGTATTTGTACTTTTCTTATCTTTATAAGAATGACCATTTACTAGTGATAAATTATCATCATAAACCTCTTCTGACACAAAGCCACTTGGATTTTGACAAAATGTTCTTACTTTATCTCTAAACGGATAAGGTCTACCTATAAACTTTCCTTCATATAGATATTTATTCACGCTTTCCATAACTTCATCTTTTAATTCATATCTAACGCCAATATCTACTGCACCTGGTTCTGTTTTTATCTTGTACTTATCACACATTCTTGATAACCAGTCAGCACCTTTCCTTCCAACAGCTAAGACAACTTTTTTTGCAAATAAATCTTCCGTTTTGGTATCATTTGCTTTTCTCGTCCTTACCCCTTTTATTTCATTTTCCTCTATTATTAAGTCCTCTACAACTGTTTCATACATCATATTAATATTATTTTCTTCCAAAAAATCCTGTATTTTCTTATATATTTCATGACTTTTTTCTGTTCCCAAATGTCTTATTGGAATTCCAATTAAATTAATATCTTCCTTTTTGGCTTTTTTCTTTAATTTATCTATCTCTTCCTTATGCTCTATTCCTTCTAAATGCTTATCTGCACCAAATTTCAAATAAACGTTATCTGCATAATCAATTAATCTTTTTGTTTTTTCTACTCCTATATATCTATGTAAATTTCCTCCAACATAAATATCATCATCTTCCTCATTATATAAAGAAAGTTTTCCATCTGAAAAAGCTCCAGCTCCTGAAAATCCACTTGTTATATTACAAAATGGTTTACATTTCATGCATTCTCCCATCTTTTCTACTGGACAACAACGTTTTTCAACAGGCTTTCCTTCATCAATTAATAATACATTTTTTGCTTTATTCTTCATAACTAATTCATAAGCCAAAAATATTGAACTAGGTCCCATTCCTACTACAATTAAATCATAATTACACATAAAATCACATTCTTTCATGAAAATTCCTTAAACCATTTTAGAGTATATCATAAGGTTTTAGAAATATCTACTATTTTTGTAATTTATTTTTGCTTGTTTTAAAATAGAATATATTGTACTTCTTTTTATCTCTTTACAATGTCTTGAAATTGTTATTTTACCAAGCTTTTCATTATGTTTATATTGGTAATGCGCTCCTGTTACTTTATATTTATACCAACCATCATTAAGCAAAATTCTCTCTATGTCTACAAACTTCAATATACCACCTCTTTCATATTAAGTTTTAATTTTTGAATAATTCAGAATAAAATTTTGAATATAAAATTCAAGAAAAAATAACATAAAAAATAACGACTAAATTATACCACTTATTTTGATATAATTCAATCATATTACCACCAATTCGGCACATATTCCTCTTCATGCTCGCCGAAGTTCTTGTATATAGCCATTTTTAAAATTCATTTTCTCTACAAAATCCTCTATTTCCTTCCATTCTTCCTTAGTTAATTTTCTATTTATTTCTGGATACTTCTCCTTTACCAAATATGTTGGAAAATATTGGGCCATAACGCTTACATAATTATCTTCATTTAAATTTTCCTTTAACCACCTTAAAACTCTCTTACTATTTTCCATATTTCCGTGGAAGGACTAAATGCCTTACAATTATACCTTTTTCCATAACTCCATCATCATTTAGTTTAGTCTTTCCAACCTGTCTTTGCATCTCCAAAATCGCACTAGTTGCAATTTCAAAATAATTATCTACTTTAGAATACCTTTTTCCAAGCTGATTTTGTGAATACTTTAAATCTGGTAAATAAATATCAACCAAACCATCTAACATTTTTATTGTATCCAAATTTTCATATGCATTTGTATTATAAACAACTGGGAGTATTAAACCATTTTTTCTTGCTAACTTTATTGCTTCAATTATCTGAAACACATAACTTGTAGGTGTAACTAAATTTATATTTTCCACACCTTTTCCTTGTTGTTTTAAAAAAATATTAGCAAGTTCTTTAATTGTAATCTCTTTCCCTCTTCCATTTTGGCTAATCTCATAATTTTGACAAAATACACAATTTAAATTACAGTTTGAGAAAAAAACAGTACCAGAACCCTTATTTCCACTAATACATGGCTCTTCAAAATCATGTACTGAATAAAGTGCTACTTTTATAGTATCAGTTGCCTTGCATCTTCCTATTTCTCCTTCTAATCTATTTACTTTACATCTATGAGGACATATTTTACAGCATTTTAACTCTTCTAACATTTTTCTACTCTTTCTATTATTAATCTATCATTTTCATTTTTCAAAAAAACTTTCTTTTTAGAAAATCTATCTTTATTATTTTTCACAATCTCTTGCATTTTAGTCTCGCTCTCACTTAATGCTACTCTTCCAATCTCATCATCACTAGTATTTCTTATTACAACACTATCCTTACTAGAATAATCCTCTAAATACTCAATAATCTCCACCTCATAACCTGTTTCATCAACCTTTTTTATATTATCAAGCAAAAAAGCATCCTCTTCTTGGTCAAACTCAACCTCTATTGCAATATATTTATTAATCTCATTATTAAAAGAAAAACTACTATTCCCTTCTCTTGGGAACTCTTTATTAAAATTATCACCAAAAATCAACTTTGCCTCTTCCATAATATCCTCATAAGAAACCTCATAATTTTCTAAATTATTCTTAACAACCTCCCAAACCCACTTATCATCTGCACTATTTATATTTTGAAATGCTGGCAAAGCTTCTCCAGTAATCTCTTTCCACAAATACACACAAGACAGTTTTTCTTCAATCTTTTTTACTTCATCAATGCTTACATTATTATTTTCGTTATTTTGTACTCTAATATTTCTATATATAACCATTCCGAATAAAAACAAGAGCCAAAACTCCTATAATTATAAGCATTTTGCGCATTTTCCTACCTCCAATTACCACTCTTTTAGTTATTTTACCACACCAATTTATAGCTTACAACTAAAAAGCAAAGAAAAAAGTAAGTTTTTAGATTAAGCAATTTTACGTAGGGAAATTAAGGGTAGTAAAATTGCTGGTTTAAGCGAAGCTTAAAAATCTAAAAACTTACTCAAAATCCCTCATGTCGCATAGGGACAGTCCCTATGCGACATTTTATAGGCATGGGGACTGTCCCTAATAAGACATTTTCCATTCCAAATCCACCTTAAACAAATCTCCATCTATTGTAATATTAAACTTACCACCCTGCAACTCCGATAAACTTTTGGCAATAGAAAGACCAAGCCCACTACCTTCTGTATATCTAGACTTATCTCCCCTAACAAATCTTTGCATAAGTTCGTCACTACTTATATTTAATTTATCCTTAGAAATATTTTTTATACTAATATTTACAAACTTCTCATCCTTTTCCACAACATCTATATAAACTCTAGAAGATGGTAATGCATATTTTGTAATATTACTAAATAAATTTTCTATTATTCTATACAAATACCTACTATCCGCTTTTATTTTTATATCTTTTTTAGGTATTTGTGTTTCTATTTTTAGATTTTTTTCCTCAAACTTGTCCTTAAATTCTCCTATTGTCTGATTAAACAACTCCTTAATATCAATGTCTTCTAAGTTAAGCTTAACATTACCTGAAGAAACCTTTGATGCTTCCACTAAATCCTCTGTCAATTTTTTTAGTCTTTGTGATTTTTGGTCTAGAATTTCTATATATTCTCTTGCTTTTTCATCCTGAATATTTTCTTTTTTTAACAAATCTACATAATTTATAATTGAAGTTAGAGGTGTTTTTATATCATGTGATACATTTGTTATTAACTCTGTTTTTAGCCTTTCTGATTTCAAACTTTCTTGTATTGCATTTGAAAAGCCACTTGCTATATCATTTACATATACAGCCATTTCTTTTAATACCCCTCTTAGATTTTCATCATCAAGTTTCACATCATTTTTTCCCTCATAAATATCTTTAAGTGCATTTTTTATCTTTTCTTGGTCTAGTATATATTTTTTTATTCTATAATATGCCCATATCCAAAATCCTATTAAAAGTATAATTGCAATTCCAGTATAGAAAAGACAAGCTAGCATTATACTTACAATTATAAATAATAAATAATACCAAAATAATCTTTTATTTTCTGTTGCTTTTTCATCTAAAGTTATAAATACTTTTTTTAATCTTGATAAACACCAACTTCCCATTTTATATATAAAGAAACTTTTTATAAAGCTTTTTGCCTTTATTCTTTTTATTGTCGTTACTCCTACTATTGCACATATTATATAACATATAAAGTATAATAAAACAGCAAATATTAATGTTATGTAGTTTGCAATATTTATACATTCTAGCGCTCCTGTTGCAAATATTGTAAGTAATATCGCGCCTACAAAGAATATTAATTCATATGGTAATTTATCTAAATAACTTAATTTTACTTCTTCCTGATTTTTCTCATGTCCTATTGCACACAATAAATATACTGCTATTAAAAATGTCCCTATTATGCTAATTGGCAAAATATATATTGGCAAGCTCTTATTTTGTAAACAAAACTCATAAATTCCTTCTACTATTTTATAGTTAGTTAAACCTGATGTCTTTTCTGGATTATATTTACTATATACTGTATAATTTTCTATATTTCTTGTTTCTGAATGTGTTTCGTTTGTTTCTTTATCTATTACAAAATATTGGAAAGCTGTATTAAATTTTATATTATTATTATTTATATATTCTATATTTGTTTCAATTTTTCCATCATTATAGTTCCAATATTTAGGTGCATTTTTCATGTTTTCTATTTCTTTATTATAATCATCTATTTTGATATTTGTATATATTTCGTTTGTCTCTTTATCTATTATAATAAAATCCACATATTCATTTATTCCATTATAATAGCTATACATATAATTTTTATCTAAGTAATATACTTTATCTCCGTTTAAATCTTCTATTTGCATAAACATTCTTGAATTTCCATTTTTTTGATTTTTAGCATTTTCTATATTATCTGCTATATAATATGCATATTTATTTGCAAACATTTCTGTATCTACAAATTTTGTTGCATCTGTATTTCCGTATTCTTCTAAAAATGCAAAATGAAATATACTAAGTCCTATCAATAAAATAAATATCGGTAACAAAATATATGATATCATTTTTAATAATTTTGAACTTTTTAAATTATCCATATTTCCACCATCCTATTTTTCATCTTCTATTTTATATCCTACTCCCCATATCACTTTTAAATATCTTGGTTCTTTTGGATTTATTTCTATTTTTTCTCTGATATGTCTTATATGCACTGCTATTATATTTTCTGCGCCAAATCCTTCTTCATTCCATACATTTTCATAAATCTGTGGTATTGAATATACTTTTCCTTTATTTTGAATTAAGAATTTCAATATATTAAATTCTGTTGCTGTTAATTTTACCTCTTTTTCGTCTACCATGACCTTTTTTGTATCATCATCTACAAGAAGTCCTCCTGTCTGGTATACTTTTTTACCTTCTTCTTTTTTTATAGAACCAAAACTCACATATCTTCTTAATACTGAATTTACTCTTGCCATTAATTCTAATGGATTAAATGGCTTTGTTATATAATCATCTGCTCCTAAATTCAAACCGCCTATCTTATCATAATCTTCTGATTTTGCTGATAATAATATAACTGGTATTGTTTTGTTTTTTCTTATTTCTTCTAATGTTTCTAGCCCATCTTTTTTTGGCATCATTATATCTAATATTATTAAGTGTATTTCATTTTCTTCAATAACTTTTAGAGCTTCTTCTCCATTATAAGCTTTTAATATATTATATCCTTCATTTTTTAAGTAAATATCTATAGCTCCTACTATTTCTTTATCATCGTCTACTACTAATATGTTATACATAATCTTCCTCCTAAAAAACATTTCCCTTAATTTTTACATTAACAGTATACCATATATTTTATTAATAAAAAATAGAGGAATTATTAATTTTTGATTAAGAAAAAACGTAAGAAATAATTTTTGTTATTATTTTCTTACGCCTTCTATATGTATAAATCTTATTTTTTTGTACGCATATTCTGATATTGGTTTATCTAGACTATCATATGTATGTGATGCTATTTCTATTTCTTCTAAACTATATAAGTTTTTTATTTTTGTTATTATTAAACTATGACTAAAGTTATTTCCATCAAAAGAAAGTTGCACAATGTCTCCTGATTTTATTTTCTCTTGCTCCACTTTTTTTCCAAATGGACCTATTTCCTTATTTTTTACTAAAAAGTTATACAAAAATTCTACTCCTGTCCATGATGGTGATTTATTGTTTGCAGTAATGTAATACCATCCCAAATCTTTTTTA
The DNA here is from genome assembly GCA_944393135.1 of uncultured Clostridia bacterium. GTDB lineage: Bacteria > Bacillota > Clostridia > TANB77 > CAG-508 > CAG-269. The sequence continues at coordinate 14,474 of CALXZC010000033.1, forward strand.
TAATTCATTACTCTAGATCCTTCATATAAGCATTGAGATATAAAATTAGTACAATCTCCTCCTACGTTGTCAAAATTATAATATTTCTTGTTTCTTGAATATGCCCATTTTTTTGCATATCCAACTGCTAATTTTCTATCATATTCTATAAGTTTCATATAATCACCTAATTTAGAATATGATTTTAAAAAGAAAAATGAGACAAAAATTGCCCGTCCCT
>CALXZC010000034.1 GCA_944393135.1 uncultured Clostridia bacterium
TAGCATTGACATTTTTCTCATAAACATTTAATTCTAATCTATCATATTTATCTTTTACAAAATTAATTAGTTTTCTTCCTATCCCTTGTCTCCTATATTCTTTTCTTACAAAAAGAGCTCCTATATAATTTTTATCTAACAGACTAATAAATCCTTTTATTTCATCATTATCTACATATACATATGTTTCTGCTTTTTTTAGATATTCATCTTTGACTTTATTAAAATTTAATAACCAATAATCTTTATCAATAAAACTATGTGCATCAAAGTTTCCTTTTGTCCATATTGTCATAACTTTTACAGTATCCTCTTCTTTAAACTTTCTTATCATCCGTTCAAGCTCCTTTATTTAATAATTATTCCTAACAATTTTGATAATTCCAATGCTTGCATATCATTTACAATCATTCCTTTTACATCCTCTAACCCCACTGTTATTCCTTCTATATTACAAGTTGTAAAATCTACTTCTTTTAACTTTGTTTTAAATAACTGACTATTTGTTAAATTATTTTCTATAAATTTTACATTTTTAAATTTAGTTTCACTTATACTACTATTTTGCATAGTGCTTTCTTTTATTACAACATTTTTTAAAATAGCTATGTTCAGATTGATATATCTTAAATCACTTTCTTCTATTTCTACATCAAATATACTGCTTTCTGTAAAATTACATCCGAATTAATTTACAGTTTTTAAATCTTGTTCTTATAAAACTTGCTCCTATAAATTTGCTATTTGAAAAATCACAGTTTTTAAATTCTACATTATAAAAACTTGAATTTTCGAAATTAGCTTCTTTTATTTTACAGTTTTTAAAATTACATCTATTAATATCAGCTTTTGGTAATTCTATTTTCTCCTCATCTACATTAAGAAAACTATAGTTTTTTATTTCTTCTAATCCTTTACAAAATTCATAAAATTTTTCTTCTTCCATATAAACCTCTAATCTTTTCTATATTCTAAAATATCTCCTGGTGTACAATCTAATTCTTTACATATTGCATCTAAAGTAGAAAATCTAATAGCTTTACCTTTATTTGTCTTTAATATAGATAAATTAGCAGGTGTTATTCCTATTTTTTCTGAAAGTTCTTGTGAACTCATTTTTCTTTTAGCTAGCATTACATCTAAATTAACAATAATAGCCATTTATTTCCTCCTTCATATTGTTAAGTCATTTTCTTCTTTATATTTTATAGCTCTTTTATATATTTCTGATAACACAATTAGACCTACTCCAAATATTAAAAATACCAATGTTATTATGTATGTAAGTAACATATATATTACTATCCAGCTTTCTTCTTCTGTACTAAAAAATAGTGTTATGCTATTTATTAAGTACATTAAGCCCATAACTATTGATGAAACATAACTTATTCTTAGCCTTTTTAGGTTTTCTTTATCAAAAACATCATTTCTTTCTAAGCTTTTAAATATTCCGAATAAATTGTACTATTAAAATTGCTGCTGGTATGCTTGATAAATACAAAATTATTAAACTTTTTAATGTATTTGTTTCTGTAAAATAATTAAAATCTTTTATTACAACTATTCCTCCAATTATTACCACTATTAAACATATTGTTAATAATATCCATAAAAATATTTTAATTACTGTAGATAAACTATTTTTTCCTAATACTTTCATTTTTTCTCCTCTATTCATAATAATTTGATTTTAGATGGCAATCTTCTAAAATCTTTCTTGCATTTTCTTTAGATATATTATATTCCTGCCAACTATTATTTACAAGTCTCAAGTTTTCTTTTTGATTTAAAAGATAATTATTTACCTTTTTTACTATATATTCATCTTCTGATTGCAATAATTTTACCATTTCTCCTGTTGCATCTGTTCCTAAATCACACAAATAATTTATATCAAAGTTTGTTTTTGACTGATTTCCAAAATACCTATCAATGTTTTTCTTTGCTATAAAGTTATCTATATTCATAAAGTTTAATAAAACATACATAAAACTTACTATTATAATACTTGTTTTTAGTAAATCTACCTTTCTTCCTAATAAAAATACTATAACAGGTACTGAAATTAAAAGTTCTGTTATTAAAATGAAGTCAACAAATATTCGCAAATATGTATATCCGTATGTTTCTTGGTATAAGTTCATTCTATAAAATGCTGATATTATAATTATAATTGTAAATAGAACAATTAGCAAGCTCATTATTTTATTATATACTTTCTGTGCCTTAGTTTTTTCAATTTTATTAATATTTGCTATTATTAATATTATAAAATTAATAAATGATACTATCATTAGTTGGAAAAATCCTTGTCTTGCATAATTTGCATAATCAAACTCTGGATTATTACTTGTATGTATAAACAGATTTGTTATTTGAATAAAACTAAATATTAAATAGATTATATTTAACACTGTAAGTATCATGCTTATAGTTAAATTTTCAAACTTAATTGATGTTTTTGTTTCTTTTCTTTCTTCTGTAAACATAGTATGGTCTTTTACTAAATTTACTATAAATCCCCCACAAAGTAGGAATGTTATTAATATTACACTAAATCTTGATGCAAGATTTACAATTCCTTTTAATGATAAGATTTTACTTAAGTTTAAAAATATTCCATCAAATATATCTTTAAATACTTTATCTGCTGACATTAACAGTACTAATACAATTAGTATCACAGGTATTGCTATTAAAAGTGCTTTTCCTAGTTTTTTTAATTTTGTTAAAGTCTTTTTATCTCCTTTGCTTTCTGGTATTTTACAGTAATCTATTACTTCACTTGTTTCTTCAAACATTCCCCCTATTACATATCCTATTTTTTTTATAAACTCTGGACATTTAATCTTTTTGTTACATAAATATACACACATTATTATTCCTAAAATTACTATTACGAATGCATTTAATGCTTTAAATAATATATTGTTAAATATAAAATATGTACAACTTAGCAAAATAATTGGTGCTATAAATATTAATGCTTTTTTATTTTCTATTCTTTTGTTCTTATTTAGAATATAAATTAAATATAATACACATGCAAGTGTAAATATAAATACTGATATTCCTGGTTTCTTATTCCAGAATAATATTGATTGTAATATCGCTAAAAATACACTTATCCCTATAATTATATTCATTTTTAATCCCTCCTCAATTTTCCATAGTATAACTTACTTTTTATTATTTGTCAATATTTTTTTATTGTTTTTCAATATTTTTTATTTTTAAAAATAGTATATCTTGTTTCTAAGATATACTACTCAAGCTTACACTAAATTATGTACATTATTTTTTGTGATTATCTTTAGACTTTTGTTTCATTTTTTCTAACTCTAAATTAGACAATTCTTTTGCTGAAAAATAATCACCATGATTAATACATGATACTATTAGTTTTAGAAACTCAATATATTCTTCATCTCTTACCATTTTTTGATATCCTCTTTTCTTTTTTGTATATTAACTCATAATTCTTTTGTTTATTGGGTATAACTAATAGTGTACCTTATATGTCAAGATACTATCATATGTGATACATAATTTCAAGTGTTTATAACAGTTTTTAGTAAAATTTTCCATATAATTTTATTCCTAGTATTAATGTGTTCAATAATCAAGCCCTGCTTGCTATACTATTATTGACATTATAAGGATTTGGAGTGATTTAAGATGAATGCTATTTCAAAATTGGATATTGATAAACATTTTGGTAAAGTATTAAGAGAATATCGCAAGAAAGCCAAAATTACACAAGAAGATTTAGCTGAACAATTAGGCATTTCTTTAAAATATATTTCTAGGATTGAAAATGGAAATAATGGTGTTAAAACTCAGAACTTGATACAATATATGAATATTTTAGGAATTCCACCAAACGATTTATATGGCAAGTTTATGAGCCATCCAGAAGTAAAAGCAGATATGGATTTATATAGAAAAGTTTCTGAATTATCTGATGAAAAGAAAGAATTTGTTTCTGCTATAATTGATTTAGTAAAAGATTTTCATGAATAAAACGCATGCTATAAACATGCGTTATTTCTTTTCTTATTAATTTATTCTTCCCAAAATGCTTTATATGTTTTATATGCCGAATATATATCAAACTTACTTGTTACTTCATATGGTGCATGCATTGAAAGCACTGGTACTCCACAGTCTATTACATCTGCTCCTTTATTTGCTATAATATAGGCTATTGTTCCGCCTCCACCTATATCTACTTTTCCAAGTTCTGCTACTTGATACCTAATATTATGTTTTTCTAATACATTTCTTACCCATGCAACATATTCTGCATTTGCATCAGATGCACCTGATTTTCCTTTAGAGCCTGTATATTTATTTAAACTAATTCCTTTTCCAATAAACCCTGCATTTGTCTTATCTGATACTGTTGCATATAATGGGTCAAACCCTGCATCAACATCTGATGATAGCATTTTAGAAAAACAAAATACTTTGTCTAATAAATTTGGTTTATTTACTCCTAGTTTATTTAATATTTCTGATATAAAGAAGTCAAACATATGAGATTCCATACCAGTATTTCCCATACTTCCTATTTCTTCTTTATCTGATAAAATACATACTGCTGTGTTTTTTACATTTTCGAGTTCCATCATTGCATGAAGTGATGTATATGCGCATACTTTATCATCTTGTCCATATGCTGCAACCATACTTCCATCTAATCCTAATGTTCTTGCTTTAAATTCTGGTACTAATTCTATTTCCGCACTTGTTAAATCTTCTTCTGTTATTCCGTATTTTTGATTTAATATGTTTAAAATATTTAATTTTACTGCCTCTGGTATTTTTTTATCTTCATTTGTAAATGGAACACTTCCTATTAATATGCTTAAATCTTCTCCGTCTATTCCGTTTTTTAATTTTTTCTCCATTTGTTCTTGTGCTAAATGTGGTAATAAGTCTGTAATTGTAAATATTGGATCATCTTCATCTTCTCCAATATTTATTTCTACTACATCACCATTTGTTTTTACAATTACTCCATGCATACTAAGTGGTATTGCTGTCCATTGATATTTCTTTATTCCACCATAATAATGTGTTTTAAAATATGCTAATCCTCCATCTTCATATAAAGGATTTGGTTTTAAATCTAATCTTGGAGAATCCACATGTGAACCTATTATATGTAATCCTTCCTCTATTGGTTTTTCTCCTATTATCGCTAAATACATACTTTTCTTTCTATTAATAAAATATACTTTATCTCCTGGTCTTAATGTTTCAAATGTCATGATATCTCTATATCCATTCTCATCTGCAAGTTTTATGGCTTCTTTTATAAATTCCCTTTCTGTTTTTGATTTATTTAAAAAATCCATATAAGATTTAGATACTTTATTAATTTCTTCTTTTTCTACATCAGATACTTTTTCCCACCCTATAGTTTTGTCTCTAAATAATTTCTCTTTTAATTCTTCTTCCATTAACTTTGCCTCCTTTTTATTTTTTCTTAGTATATCACTATAATTAATATTTTTCCATATTTTTTATAATTTATTCTAAAAAACTGGTTATACTATTTTAGAGGTGAATTTTATGAGTTCTTTATGGCTCTCTGATACTAAAATTTTTGAAAGTATTCCTGTTAAATATGAGATTATTAATGATTTTTCAACTGATGTTTGCATTATAGGTGCTGGTATTTTTGGTCTTTCTTGTGGTTATTATTTAACTAAATTAGGTTATAAAGTTACTATTTTAGAAAAGTCTGATATTTCATCAAAAACAACTGGTCATACTACTGGTAAAATTACTAGTCAACATGGTCTTTTTTATGATTATTTAACTAATTCTTATGGGCAGAGGTTTGCAAAAGATTATCTAAATGTAAATGAGGATGCTATTAAAAATATTAAAGATATTATTGATGAAGAAAATATTAATTGTGATTTTAGATATCAAAATAATTATGTTTATACTACTAATCAAGAGGAAGTTCCTTTTATAAAAAAAGAATGTGATGCTGTGTCAAACTTAGATTATAATTGTGAATTTGTAACTAAAGTGGGGCTTCCTTTTGAAATTGCTGGAGCTATTTGTTTTAGAAAACAGGCCCAGTTTAATCCTATTAAATATATTGCTGGTCTTTCTAATTGTATTACTAAAAAAAGTGGAGAAATCTATGTAAACACTATTGCCATAGATATTAAAATGGATGGAAGTGATTATATAACTTATGCAAATAATCATAAAATAACTTCTAAATATGTTATTATTGCTACACATTATCCTTTTATTAATTTTCCTGGGTTTTATTTTACTAAGATGTATCAATCTACTTCTTATTTAATTGCGATAAATCCTAATAAGTCTTTATTTAATGGTATGTACATTTCTGCATTAGACCCTGTTTTTTCTTTTAGAACTGCAGTATATAATAAAAAAGAAGTTTTGTTAATTGGTGGTCAAGGCCATAAAACCGGTTATCCTAGCTCCTATCAAGATACTTATGGTATATTAGAAGATATTGCAAGAAAATATTATCCTTCTTCTGAAGTTCTCTTTAAATGGAATACTAGAGATTGTATTTCATTAGATAAAATTCCTTATATTGGTTCTTTTTCTAGTAGTATGCCTAATATATTTGTTGGTACAGGTTTTAAAAAATGGGGTATGACTTTGTCTAATGTAGCAAGTAATATTATAGTTGATAAAATTTGTGGAAATTATAATAAATATGCCTATTTGTTTAAACCTTCTAGAATTAAACCTATTAAAAATCACGATGAGTTTAAAAATATGCTTGTTCAATCTGTTAATTCTCTTCTTGTTGATAAATTTAGAAGAGCAAATATGGATTTTGATCAGATTGCTAATAATTCTGGCAGTATTATTGATGTTAATGGTGAAAAAGTTGGGATTTATAAGGATGAAAATGGTAAAATATATGCTGTGAAACCTATATGTACTCATCTAGGTTGCCTTCTTTCTTGGAATGATGTTGATAAAACTTGGGATTGCCCTTGCCATGGCTCTAGATTTAATTTTGATGGTAAAAATTTATATGATCCTGCTTTTAGAGATTTAGAAACTTACGATTTATAATTTATTTGTTATTTTTGTTGACTTCTAGGATTTTTTTTGCTAAAATGCTTTTAGAATAAATCATATATTTATATGTTTATTTTTTGTTTATTGAACTAGATTTCTTCTAAATAAGTAAATCTAGTTCTTTTTATATTTTGATTTTTAGTTTTTGCATTTTTAATAATAATTTATTTATTATTGGTTTTGACTATATTATACATATTACAAACTAGATGTATAATATAGTCAAATATTTTATAAGTTACTTTTTCATTCACAATTATAATACAAAGAAAAAATAGTTAAACCTATATATTATTTGAACTATTTTCTAAATTTTTAATTTTTTGTTTTAGTTTATTATCTAAATTAAATCCCTCAGATTTTTTTAATAAAGAATAACCTAGATTTAATAGAAATTTGCTATCAATGTTATCTTTTGGCTCTTTTTCTATTACATCTAATATCATTTTTTTATAATATTCATTTTTATTTATATAGCAATTATTTTTTGAACATTCTTCTTCATTTAATGCAAAATATGTTTCACCAATATTTATATTTTTCTTTTCTCTAAATCTTAAGCATTTATCTTTTTTACTACATTTTTCATTAATACAATAACTTAAAGAATTATCTAACATTTTATTCACACCTTTTATAAAAAGTTTAGATTTATCATTTGACAAAATAGATAAATCTTTGTATAATAAGTATGGGAAATGGAGAAACCACAAACGTGGTTCGCCTCGTTTATAATATGTAAAACACATCTAAACGGTGCAAATGTTACAGATGTGTTTTTTATTTGTTTTTATTGTTTGCTAATAATTACAACTAATGCTATAACTAAGGCAAACGCAATGATAGTTACTGATACAAGACCAGCAAAAAGTAATTTTATTATTAATAATAATGCTTTTATTTCTACCATACGCCTCACCTCCTTGTTGGAGGCAAACCACATCTGCTTATTCTCATTTCCTATGTTTATAAGTATACAGTATTTTTTTAGAAAAAACAAGCAAACATTTTAAAGATTATAATCTTTTGTAAGTATATTAAAATCATATAATTTAGAAATCGTTCTAAAAGCTAATGTATAGCAAAAAATAGCTATTTAAAGCAAAAAAATAAATTACCCAAAAATGAGTAATTTTCCTAAGTTTATGGTCGAGGTGACAGGGTTCGAACCTGCGGCCTCATGGTCCCAAACCACGCGCGCTACCAACTGCGCCACACCTCGATTTATTTGGTATTTTATCTACCGCTTATATATAATAACATACTTTTATTTACTTTGCAAGATTTTTCGAAAAAATTTAATAAAAATATTGAAAAATTTGCTATTTTACTATATAATAGTAAGGTATTTGTAATATATGCGTCTGTAGTTTAGCTGGATAAAATGCGAGCCTACGAAGTTCGAGACCGGGGGTTCGAGTCCCTCCAGGCGCACCATTAAAAATTTTAATGTATATTATAAATACATTTTTCATAAAATATATATAAAAAATGCGTTTGAACAATACAAAGCTTTTAGAAGTAACTTATAAGAGAACAAAGGTCGTGGCTGTAAGCCTTTGAAGGTCAACCTAAAAAGTGAAACATATTGGAGCATATAAAATAGAGTGGAAAATTTTAATAATTTTCAAGCTGGGTGGTACCGCGGAAAATATTTCGTCCCTGCAAGATTTCGCAGGGACTTTTTGTATCCTGCACACACAATTAAAAGGAGGATTTTATATGTCAGAGTACAAACAACTAAAATGTGATGCACTTCGTTTAGAAAATGTAGGTGAAAAAGTAAAAATATCAGGATGGGTAGAGACAATAAGAGACCTAGGTGGATTAGTTTTCCTAGATATTAGAGATATGTATGGAATAACACAAGTAGTTACATCAGGAAAGGATGAAGACGTTGATTTTGCATCACACATACCAGTAGAATCAGCAGTATCAGTTTATGGAACTGTGAAAAAACGTGATGAAGAAACAATTAATAAAAAGTTAAAAACTGGTTTAGTAGAAATTAAAATTGAAAAAATCGATATTTTAGGAAAAAGAACTCTAAATTTACCTTTTGAAATAAACAACAGTCATGATATAAGAGAAGATTTAAGGCTTCAATATAGGTATTTAGACTTAAGAAACGAAAAACTAAAAAATAACTTAATATTACGTGCAAAAGTTTTACAATTTCTAAGAAATCAAATGGTTGAAAGAAACTTTCTAGAGGTTCAAACACCAATACTTACAAGTTCATCACCAGAAGGAGCAAGAGACTATTTGGTTCCAAGTAGACTACACCCTGAAAAATTTTATGCACTACCACAAGCACCTCAACAATTTAAACAATTACTAATGGTATCTGGTATAGATAAATATTTCCAAATAGCACCATGTTTTAGAGATGAAGATGCTAGGGCAGATAGAACTCCAGGAGAATTTTATCAGTTAGATATGGAAATGAGCTTTGCAACGCAAGAAGATGTTCTATCAAGCATAGAACCTGTAATATACAATTTATTTAAAGAATTTTCCGATAAAGAAATAAATACTTACCCATTTCCTAGATTGAAATATAAAGATGTAATGTTAAAATACGGAACAGATAAACCAGATTTAAGAAACCCATTAGAAATTGTAGATGTTACTGACATTTTTGCTAATTTAGATTTAAATGCATTTAAAAACAAAATAGTACGTGTTATTGGAACACATGACGTTGGAGATAAACCAAGATCTTTCTTTGAAGATATGACTGATTTTGCAATAAAAGAATTAAAAGCAAAAGGACTTGCATGGCTAAGAATACTAGATGATGGAACTTTCCAAGGGCCTATTGCTAAATTCATCACAGATGATGCAAGAATAGAAATGCAAAAAAGAACTAATACAAAACCAGGAGATTGTATTTTCTTTATTGCAGAAGTTCCAGGAGTTGTAGAAAAACTAGCAGGACAAGTAAGAGATGAATTAGGAAAAAGACTAGAATTAATAGACAATAATAAGTTTGAATTTTGCTGGATTGTTGATTTCCCTATGTTTGAAGATAATGATGGAAAACTTGAATTTAGTCATAATCCTTTTTCAATGCCACAAGGTGGACTTGAATCTTTAGAAAATCAAAATCCATTAGAAATACTTGCATATCAATATGATATGGTATGTAATGGTGTTGAAATTGCCTCTGGTGCTGTTAGAAATCATAACATAGAAATAATGTTAAAAGCATTTTCAATGGCAGGTTATACAGAAGAAGAAGTAAAAACAAAATTCGGAGCTTTGTACACAGCATTCCAATATGGTGCACCACCACATGCAGGTATAGCACATGGAATAGATAGGATGATAATGCTTCTAGCAAATACAGAAAACATAAAAGATGTAATTGCATTCCCTCTAAATAGTAGAGCACAAGATTTAATGATGGGTGCTCCAAGTAATATAAAAATGGATTTATTAAGAGATGTTCATATAAGAACAATACCTCAAAATAAGTAAAGAAGAGATTTAATTTCTCTTCTTTTTTAATATATTACTCCATTTTCTTCTTTATATTTTTCAAAAACCTTAATACATTCCTCTCTATCAATATTTTCTAAACTAATTAATTTTCCATTTTCTCCTTTTAAATAATCATAAATAACATCATCTCTAAAACCAATATTATTTGCATCTTGTTTGGTACATCCATAATATATTTTCTTAATATTCGACCATATAGCTGCAGATAAACACATAGGACATGGTTCACAAGAAGTATATAAAATATAATCTGATAAATTATATGTATTTAACCTTCTACAAGCCTCTCTGATTGCAACAATCTCGGCATGAGCAGTTGGGTCATTATTTTTTAAAACTTTATTATTTCCGTTTGAAATAACATTCCCATATTTATCCACAATCACAGCCCCAAAAGGACCACCTTCATCTTTAGCTATTCCATTTTTAGCATTATCGTTTGCAAGTTTCATAAACTTATTCATTCTAAAATCTCCTTCATTTTATTTATATTTAATATATTATCATAATATTAAATATTTTTCCATATATTGTATGGGGTGAATTTTTTGCTTATTAAATCTTTTAAAATTAATAAAAAAATTATAATTAGTTTTCTTATATTATTAGTTATATCTCTGTCTATTATTCTTTTTGTATCATTTGCAAATGATGATGAAAAACAAAAAGAAAAGGATTTTATAAAATGGGTAGATTTTGATGTCACTTGCGAAGCCATGAAGTTAACATCAGCACTTGATATAAAGTCACACAATGAAAATTCAAATATTAAATATAATTGGATAGAACTTTTAAGTTATCTTGCTTGTAAATATGGAGGTAATTTTGATAATTTTAAGAAAACAGATTTAGATAAATTAGTAAAAGAATTAGAAAATGGTAAAACAATGGAAGAATTAACAAAAGATTTAAAAAATTATAATTACTATTATGAAGCTTACTCAGCCATTCTTTGTAATTTTATTGGAGATTATTCATCAGAAACAAAGAATGAAAAAGGTGAGACCATAATTACAAATAGATACGGCATCAAAGCTTTTCTTCCTATTGCAAAAAATTACTCATTTTCACATTACAACGACTTTGGCAAAAGCAGGTCTTATGGGTTTCAAAGAACTCATCTTGGAAATGATTTAATGGGGAGCATAGGAACTCCTATTGTTGCAGTAGAAAGTGGTACTATAGAACATTTGGGTTGGAACCAATATGGTGGTTGGAGAATTGGTATTAGAAGCTTTGATAAGAAAAGATATTATTATTATGCTCATCTAAGAAAAGATCACCCTTATGTAGAAAATCTAAAAGAAGGAGATACTGTAAAAGCTGGCTACACTATAGGCTATCTCGGTATGACTGGTTACAGCATAAAAGAAAATGTAAACAATATTAATGTACCACATCTTCATTTTGGCATACAATTAATTTTTGATGAAAGCCAAGTAGATAGCCCTAATGAAATCTGGATAGATGTATATGAAATAATAGAATTCTTAAATGGGGACAGTCCCCATGCCTAGTTTTTGTCGCATTTGGGACAGATGCTTAAAGTTTTAAATAGGGATTTATAGTAATTTTTTAGATTTAAGCTTACGCTTACCAGCAATTTTACTACCCTTAAATTCCCTACGTAAAATTGCTTAATCTAAAAAATTACTTATACTATCATTTAAAATAAAAAAGTTAAAAACAAAGAATGAACTTTAAAATTTAATGTCCATTCTTTTTACTTTTTATGGTCTGTCCCAGATGCGACATTTTAGTACCTATGGGGACTGTCCCCATGAGACATATCTATTTTTTTCCTAATTCTAATTTTATTTCTTTGTTTAGCTTTCCCCTAATAATTTTTAGTGTTACTTCTTCGTTTGGCTTTTTTGTATAAATATATTCTCTTAAGTCATTCATTGTATTTAGTTCTTTCCCATCTATATTTGTTATAATATCCGCTTCTTTTAACTCTGTATTGCTTGCTGGTCCATTTTTTGTAATCTGTGCTACATATATACCTGTTTCAAAGTTTTTATAATTAATACCTATACTAGTATTTAAATATGGTATTACTTCCTTGTCAAAAGCATAAATTCCAATAGTTGCTTCTTCAAATGTTCCTGTTTGTTTTAAACTTTCTATTATTGGTTTTATTACATCAATAGGTACTGCAAATCCTATTCCCTCTGCTGTTGTAATTTTTACAGTATTTATTCCTATTACTTGCCCATTTGGATATATTAACGGTCCTCCACTGTTTCCTGGGTTTATTGTTGCATCTGTTTGTATTAAGTCTGACATATATGAGCTTTTTTCATTTTCTTCTATTTTTATTGTTCTATTTTTTGCACTTATAATTCCTGATGTTACTGTTCTTCTAAATTCAAACCCTATTGGATTTCCTATTGCATATACACTTTCTCCTACTCTTATTGATTTTGAGTTTCCTAGCTCAACATATGGTAAATTTTTTGCTTCGATTTTTACAACGGAAAGGTCTAAATCTGTATCACTCCACACTACTGTTCCATCATAGTTAGTTCCATTTTCTAGTGTTACATAGCATTTACTATATTTTTCTCCTGTTACATGTGCATTACTTACTATATAACCATCACTTGTTACTATAAATCCCGTTCCTAGTCCTAATTCGCTTTCTTCGTTATTTGAAAATATACTCGCTCCTGTACTTTTTAATTTTGATATTCCTACTACTTTTTCTGTTGTTTCTTCTATCATATCTGCAATAGTTACACTCTTTTCTTCTTCATTTTCCACAGTTTGTTCTGTATATGTGGATAACTGTTTTTCTGCTGTATAATTATTTTCTTTTATTTCTATGTTTTGATATGTAGTATATAAATAAAATCCAAATATCCAAATAAATATTAAAATAACGGAAACATATATTATTTTTTTTGATTTATTTTTCTTTCTTCTTCCCAAATATTCCACCTCAAAAATATTGTTTCCTTGTTATCTAATTTTTAATCGCTTTATTTATATTTTTTAATTTTTTATACAAAATAAGCATTGAACTTATTTCTAAACTCAAAGCCATTTTTAATTTTAATTTTCTCAACATTATCGAGAAAATTCCATACATAATTACAATTTCATATCATTCGCTATCTTCTTCATTTATGTCAATGTGTAAATTTAAATCTTCCTCTGTTGGCAATGCTTCTATTATTTCTTTCGGTAAAATTTTAAAAGAAGATACACCTATTGGATTTTCGACACTATTTAACGAGTATTCGACTGTTAATCTATTCTTTTCTTTGCATAGTATTAATCCTATTGTGTCATTATCTTTATCTGTTTTTAATATGTTATTTACAGCATTTATATAAAAGTTCATTTTTCCTGCATACTCTGGTTTAAATTCTCCTATTTTCAATTCAATTACTACATAACATCTTAATTTTAAATGATAAAATAACATATCTATAAAATAGTCTGTATTATCTACTGTTATTTTATATTGATTTCCTACAAAACTAAACCCTTTTCCTAGTTCAATTAAAGTATCTTTAATTCTTTCAACCAAAGCATCTTCAAGTTCCGTTTCCATATATTTTTCTTTTAATAATGGTAAATTAAATATATATGGATCTTTTTGCATATTATTTGCTAAATCACTTAACGGAGAAATTAATTTCTCTTTGAAGTTATTATCCTTAATTTGCTTTCCTTGTCTTTCATACAATTTTGTATCAATTTGAACTGCCAAAACATCAACAGACCAGCCATTTTCTACACACTTTTCCATATACCATAATCTTTCATCTGTATCTTTTATTTTATCTAAAATAAGCATATTGTGCGACCATGGAATTTGTGCAGATGCTATCTGCACTTTTTCATCTGTACTTAATTCCTTATAAAACTTTTTCATATTTTTTATATTTCTTACTGAAAAACCCTTTATGTTTGGAAATTCAACTTTCATTGCAATACTTAAATTTTCTAT
>CALXZC010000035.1 GCA_944393135.1 uncultured Clostridia bacterium
CCACAATTTATTTTTATCACAAGAAAATTGCTTTTTTATATTTGATTTAATCATCTTAACCTCCATAAATTACTATTTTTTATTAACTCAAAATTTTTAACTATACTTTTGATTTTACTTATACTTACAGGTGTATAATCTAATACATCGCAAGAAACACATATATGATTTTTCTTATCAAACTTTCTATCTAGTGGTTTATCATGTATATGTCCAAAAACATTTATTTGATTTTCTTCCACTGCTTCAGTTGGTGCATGCGTTAATAATAAATTATCTAAAATAATTTTTTTCTTATAGACCTCTAAGAAGCCTATTTCTTTCCAAGCGCTTACTCCCATTTTAAAATCATGATTT
Source organism: uncultured Clostridia bacterium (assembly GCA_944393135.1). Taxonomy (GTDB): domain Bacteria; phylum Bacillota; class Clostridia; order TANB77; family CAG-508; genus CAG-269. Next base: position 358 of record CALXZC010000035.1, read on the forward strand.
CCTCTAAGTAATATTTTTCTTCCATTTAAGCTTCCTACTAATCTCTTTACTTCTTCAAAATTTCCAAAGCCTACATCACCTAAATTGCAATATTCACACTTTTTTATTGATTTTTATTCATTTTTTAGGTTTTTATGAATTAAATTATTCTTTCATATCTTATAGCATTAATCTGAGCTGGATATGTTTCCATTACATTTCCATCATAAATTATCTTTACTCTTTCTCCAACTTCATATTTAACATCAGTATCAATTTTTAATTTACCTACCATTATTAAATCTGATGATTTTCTTATTTCTTCATTTTCATCTGGTACAACAAAAAATAAATTTTCTTCTACCTGTGTTATTGTTCCATTAAATGAAAATTCGTCCTTTTTCATTTCCTTCTCATGTTTTTCTTCATATTCTTTCATTTCCTCATCAAAATCATCATAATCCATAAACCAAGTACCTATCTTTATGTCATCATATCCTGCTAATGTATGAAAATCAATTACTTTATACCCTAATCCGAAATACTCTATTGTTCCACCGTCTAACATAATTCCCGCTGGGTTTTGTATACAAAAAATGGGCTTTTCTTGATTTTTCACTCGATTATAATCTATCGAAAAAAATATAATTCCTAAAATAACTATTATTCCCAAAATAACTCCAATTAATTTTAAAAAATTTTTCATAAACAATACCTTTTATCTTTCATCTTTTATTTTTGATATTATTATATATACTTTTTATTATTTTTAAATTAGTTTTTCTTTAATCTTAAAGTATTTAATATAACAGTTATACTACTAAATACCATAGCTAAACTTGCTATCATAGGGCTTATTGATATTCCAAATGGTTTTAATATACCAATAGCTATTGGTATCATTAAAATATTATAGAAAAATGCCCAGAATAAATTTTGTTTAATAATTCTTATTGTCCTTTTGCTTATATCTATTAACTTTAATATACTGTTTAAATCATTTTTAGTCAAAATAACGTCAGAAGTATCCATTGCTATATCTGTTCCGCTTTTTACACTAACTCCAATATCTGCTGTAGCAAGTGCTGGACTATCATTTATTCCGTCGCCACACATCATAACATACTTATTTTCTTGTTTTAAATTTTTAATTACATTTGTTTTCTCTGTTGGCAACACATTTGCTATTACTTTAGTTATTCCTATATCATTTGCTATTTTCTCTGCTGTTTCTTTATTATCTCCTGTTAGCATAATAGTATTTATATTCTTATTATTAAGTTCTGCAATTACTTTTTTACTACTATCTCTTACTATATCATTTACTCCAATTAGTGCTATTATCTGCTCATTTTGAACAACGTAAACAATACTATTTCCTTTTTCTGCTAGCTCTCTTTCATCTTTTCCATATACATTATTTATTTTATAATTATCCAATATTTTAGCATTTCCTATAATAAACTTCTGTTCCTCTATCCTACCTATAATCCCAAACCCACTTACATTTCCGAATTCTTTTACTGGTAGCATCTCTAATTTATTATCTTTTAAATAATCTATAAATGCTTTACCTATTGGATGAGTAGACTTACTCTCTATAGAGCCAACTAATTGTAACAATTTATGCTTACTCATATTGCTATAATTTCTTACTTCTGATATCTTTAATTTTCCATAAGTTAATGTACCTGTTTTATCAAATACTATAGTATTTACTTTTTTAGCATTTTCTAATATTTCACTTTTCTTAATTAAAATTCCATTACTTGCACATTTACCTTCTGACACTACTATTGCAAGTGGGGTAGCCAAACCCAAACTACAAGGACAAGCAACTACTAATACAGTTACAAATGTTATTAAGCTACTTTCAAAACCATATCCCATTATTAAATAAATAATAAATGTAATTATAGAAATTCCAATAACTATTGGCACAAAATACCCAGAAACTGTATCTGCAATTTTGCTAATTGGTGCTTTTGTATTACTTGCTTCAACAACTAATTTCACTATTTGTGATATAGTAGATTGTTTACCTATTTTCTCTGCTTTATATTCTATATAACCATCATAGTTTATACTTCCTGCAATTACTTTATCTCCCACATTTTTAGTTACCGGCTTACTTTCTCCTGTTATAAAAGCCTCATCTAAATGTGCCTTTCCTTCTATAACTTCTCCATCTACTGAAATTCTTTCTCCTGGCTTGCTTATTACAGTATCCCCTTCATGTACTTCATCTATTGTAACATATCTCTCTTCTCCATTTACTTTTATTGTTGCACTTTCTGGTGTGATTTTTACTAGTTTTTGTATAGCTTCTTTTGTTCTATCTTGTGCTATTCCATCTATATATCTTCCGAGCTTTATAAAATAAATAACCATTACAACTGCTTCAAAGTATAAATGATGAATAGCTAAAGTATCTCCGTTAAAAAATAAAATCATATTATATAAACTATAAAGAAAACTACTAATCACTCCAATTCCAACTAACGTATCCATATTCGCTGTTTTGTGTATTAAATTTTTATAACCATTTCTTAAAATATCAAAGCCATATATAATAAAAATTATTGAAAATATAAATAAACATATTGTATATCCAATAGGATTTTTATTTATATCAATTATACTTAATGTTGGCAAGTTAATCATATGTCCCATTGAAATATACATCAAAATTATTGCAAGTACTGTAAAACAAATAAATTTTATTTTTTCTTTTTTACTTTTTCCTTCAACTTTTATTTCTTTGAATTCCCCCAAGCTTTTAAATCCTGCTTTCTTTACAAACTCATTAAGTTTATTAATATCTAAAATTTTTTCATCGTACTCAATACTTGCATTTGCCATAACTAAATTGACAGATGCCTTTTTTATACCATTTTGTTTATTTAAGTATTTTTCTAGTCCATTAGAACATGCACTACAAGTCATGCCTTCTATTGATAATATTATTTTTTTCATAATTAATCTTCCTTTATCACTTTAAATCCAATATCTTCTATAGTATCTTCAATATCTTTTCTTTTTACATTTTCACTACCTAAGACTTTAACAATCCCTGTTTCATAACTAGCTTCTACTTCTTTTACACCTTCAACTGTTCCTATAGCGTTTTTAATTCTATTTTCACATCCTCCACATACCATACCTTTTACATTTACAATTATTTCTTTCATCTTTACCTCCAATTATTAATTTTACACCCATTATATACCTATAAAATATATGTTGTAAACAAGTAACATATATTTTGTTTTAGACTTTAGATCTGTTTCTTTCCTTTTAAAACTCTCAAAGCATTTATTATGGCAATAACAGAAACTCCCACATCTGCAAATACTGCTTCCCACATTGTAGAAATTCCAAATGCTACTAATAATAAAACTGCTATTTTAACAGATATTGCAAATACGATATTTTCTTTTACTATCCTCATTGTTTTTTTGGATAATTTTATTGCTTTTACTATTTTAGATGGCTCATCTGTCATGATTACAACATCTGCTGCTTCTATGCTACTGTCCGCTCCTAATCCTCCCATTGCAATTCCTATATCGGAAATCGCAAGAACTGGTGCATCATTTATTCCGTCACCAACAAATGCTAACTTTCCTTTTTCTGATTTTGTTTTTAATAATTCTTCTACTTTTTCTACTTTTCCATCTGGCAATAATTCTGTATATACTTTATCCAATCCTAATTTTTTGCTTACTGCTTCTCCTATATTTTTTCTGTCTCCTGTAAGCATTATTATTTGCTTAACATTATTTTTCCTTAGTTCTTTTATTGCTATCTCAGCATCTTCTTTTATTTTGTCTGCAATTACTATATATCCTACATATCTTTTTTCTGTTGCAACATATAAAATAGTTCCTATATCAGTACATTTTGTAAATGAAATTTCATGGTCATTCATCAATTTTTCATTTCCAATTAAAACATCTTGCTCACCTATTCTTGCTGAAATTCCAAGTCCTGATAATTCTTGTGTTTTTATTACTTGTTTTTCATCTATTTCTTTTCCATATGCTTTTTTTATTGATTTAGCAATAGGATGGTTTGAGTAATATTCACTATATGCTGCCAATTTTAATAATTCTTCTTCAGATATTCCAACAGCATTTACTTTTTGTACTTCAAATACTCCTTTTGTTAAAGTTCCTGTTTTATCAAAGACAACTGTTTCAACATTTGATAAAGCTTCTAAATAATTACTCCCTTTTATTAGAATACCCATCTTAGAAGCTCCGCCAATTCCTCCAAAAAAACTTAATGGTATTGAAATTACTAATGCACATGGGCAAGATATTACTAAAAATGATAATGCTCTATATATCCAATCACTAAAGCTTTGGTTAGGTACTAAAAGTGGTGGCAATACTGCTAAAAAAACTGCTATAATTACTACTGTTGGTGTATAATATTTTGCAAATTTTGTTATAAAATTCTCTGATTTTGCTTTTTTATTACTTGCATTTTCTACTAGATTTAAGATTTTACTTACTGTTCCTTCTCCATATTTTTTTGTTACTTCTATTTTTATAACTCCATTTAAATTAATACAACCACTTAAAACTCCATAGCCTTCAGTAGCTTCTCTTGGCATACTTTCTCCTGTTAATGCTTTTGTGTCTAAAGTTGTTTTTCCCTCAAGAATTATACCATCTAGCGGTATCTTTTCTCCTGGTTTTACAATTATAGTCTCTCCGATTTTTACTTCATCTGGATTTATTTTTTCTTCTTTTCCATTTCTATATACATTTGCATAATCTGGTCTTATATCCATTAAACTTGCTATTGATTTTCTTGATTTATCTACTGCATAACTTTGGAATAACTCCCCTATTTGATAAAATAACATTACCGCCACAGCTTCTGGAAATTCTCCAATGAAGAATGCTCCTATTGTTGCTATAGTCATTAAAAAGTTCTCGTCAAATATTTTTCCTTTAATTATATTTCTTACCGCTTTTATTATTATTTCTAATCCTACTATTATATAACTTATAATAAATATTGCATTATTTATCCATTCATTTTCATATTTAACAGCAAGAGAAAAAATAAACAAAATAGATGCTATAATTATTTTTATTAAATCTTTTTTCATCACTAAAATACCTCCAATTAATATTATTTTTTGTGTTCTATATGTTCCTTTGCAATTTCAAAAACTTGTTTAACATGCTCATCATCTAACATATAATAAACTTCTTTACCTTGTCTCCTACATTTTACAATTCCACTTCTTCTTAGCGTTCCTAATTGATGCGATATTGATGATTTACTCATGCTTAGAACATTTGCAATGTCACATACACACATTTCATTATTATCTAAAGCAAATAATATTTTTGTTCTCGTTGTATCTCCTATTATTTTAAAAAATTCTGCTATTTTATTAAACACATCTTGTTCAGGCATCTTTCTTAGTGTATCATTTACAACTTCTTGATGTATCACATTACAATCACATATAAATTCATTTCTTGACATTTTTTCCTCCTTCTAATAATTGAATAAGTATTCAACCTTTACTGTATTATAGTTGAATATCTATTCATTTGTCAATACCTTTTTAAATTTTTTATAAAAAAATAGCATTGTCTAAAAGACTAATGCTTTTTAAAAATTATTTTAATTTAGAATTTCGGAATTGTATTTGAATATACTTTTAATTCTGCTAATGCTCTTGATGATAAAGTTAATTGTTCTATAATTTTATTTGTTTTTATCAACTTTATAAATCTTTATTATATGCCTACAATCATCTAATAAATCTAGATTAAATAATACCATATGCTAATTTGCATGCAAGTATTCTTCTAACTGCAGTATTTATCATTGTTTCAGGAATTTTTCCATCTTTTATAGCTTTTAATACTTCGTTTCTTTGTGTCACAAAGTTAGAAGATATTATCATGTCATTGCCTGCTAGCACTGCTTGTACTGCTGCTTCACCATTTTCAACATAAGACTTTACTGCATCCATTGCTAAATCATCTGTTAGTATAATACCTGTAAAATTCAAATCGTCTCTTAAAATATCATGTACTTTTTCGGATAAAGATGCTGGAAAATTTTTGTCCATACATTTCACTATATTGTGGCTTACTAAAATTGTTGGAGCTTCTGCTTCAATTCCACTTTTAAATGGTAAAAAGTCACTGTTTTTAAAAGTGTCATATTCCCTATTATCAGTTGATATTCCAGTGTGTGTGTCAACATTATCTCCATATCCAGGAAAATGTTTCATTGAAGAAAGCATTTTATCAGAATTCATTGTTTTAATTAATTCAGATACATAAATTGCAGTTTTTTCAGGTCCTCTACCATAAGATCTTGCATATATAAAAGATGATGACTTTGTCGGAACATCTGCAACTGGTGTTAAATTCATATTTAATCCAAGACTTTTTAGTAATTTAGATTTTTCTTTTGAATCTTCTAATATTTTGGGTAATTGTCCTTCTTGCCACAATTCCTGTGGAGATTTAAATTTTGAATTTCTAAATTCTTTGTATGCACTAACTCTTACAACTGTTCCGCCTTCTTCGTCTACACCAAATATCATTTTTGTTTTACTAGCATTTTGACAATCTCCTAGTTCTTTTGCTATTGATTGCTTAGTTTCATTTTCAAAATCCCTACCAAATAAAATATATCCACCTGGTTGATATGTTTTTATTTGATTGATTACATCACCTTCAGGGTATCTTACTAAAAACATCTGCCCTACTTTTTCTTCTAATGTCATTTTATTTAATAGTTCTTCAGCTTTATAATAGTATTTTCCAAATAAATCTGAACTTGTTACTTCATCCAAATTATTTTGATTATTATCTGTTGAAATTTCTTTATTTATTTCTTCGTTAGCTATACTATTCTGCTGATTTGACTGTCCATTTTGCAACTCTGATTTGATATTCTCAATACTATTTATAGTATCATTTGTGACTTTATTATCTTTTGTATTAAAATAATAAAATGTGGCAGTTATAGCAACTAAAATTATAAATATAATAGCCCAAATATTTTTTTTCATATAAATCAATCTCCAACCTTTTATATATTAAAAAATCTTAATCTTTTGTTTCGAATTACAACTTTTTTAAACTAATCAAAATTATATCATATGTGTAAAAAATATTCTACCAATTTTAAAAAAAGAGTAATAGGTTCCGATTATCAAACTTTTGCGCAAAAAGAGATAGGAGTAATATATAAAATAGCCACAAACCTCTATTTCTACTAAAAAGTGCCTAATTAAAACTAAATTAGTAGATTTTAATTATAAGCATGCAATTAATTTTAATCTACTATATTTGTTTATATCATAAATATTTATATAAAAAAACTAAAAAAATTATACATATTTAAAAACATGTATAATTTTTTAGAAATTAATTATATTTAAAACTAATTTATTAATATAAAAATTTATTTTTATATTTTTAAGTTGTTAAATTTTCGTTATTACTCTTTCCCTCTTCCCTATCATTTGTTTCTCCATCATTATCATTAACGGTATTAGATGAGCTTGTGTTAGTATTTGTTGTATTTTGGTTATTATTTGTGTTTGTAGTATTTGTATTATTTTGATGAGGACTAGGTGGTCTATTATTAGTAGTATTTGTATTTTCATTATTAGTATTTGTGATATTCTCTTCTGTATCATCAGAAGAAGAATTATCATTTATTGTATTTCTACTATCTGTAGGTTCAGTAGTTCTAGGAGGTTCTTTTTCATCAATTTCTTCAGTAATACCTTGAACTATTTCAATATCATTATCATCATCAGAGTTGTCCTCTGTTTCGTTATTCTTTAGTTCTGTACCCATATGCTTATTGCAAGAATCTGGCACTGTAAGCCACAAGTAATATTCTATATAAGTATCAGGGCAACCTGTAGTTGCTTTCATTCCAGTTTCAGAACATATTATTGCACTTAAAACTCCAGTAGGCCTTTCAAACTCTGCTGTTTTAAGTCCTGTATGAATTCTTGCCATAACATTAGCCCAAATTAACCCAGCAGGATTTCTTCCATTAAAATCAATAGTTTCATTTTGGTCAAAACCGTACCATGTCACAGCTGTATAATATGGAGTAAATCCACAAAGCCATCTATCATAATTTTCATCAGTAGTACCAGTTTTAGCTGCAACATCAACTCCTGAAATCTTACAGTAGGTAGCAGTTCCACTACTACCAACAACAGGTTGAGTTAATAAACTTTTTAATATATAAGCAACTTCTTCTGAAAAAATTCTTCTACTTTCTTGTTTACTCTCTAAAACTTTAGAACCATTTCTTCTATCTATTTGTGTATAAAAGCTAGGCTCAATATATATACCATCATTTGCTATTGTACTATATGCCCCAGCCATTTGTAGAGGGCTAATACCCTTGTCTAATCCTCCTAAAGCTAATGGTAAACCTTCGTCATTCTCAGTTAAAGTAGTAATTCCCATGTTCTCTAAATATTTAATAGAAGTCTTAGGAGTTAACTCTTCCATAATCTCAACAAAAGGAATGTTTTGAGAGGATTCCACAGCTCTTCTTATAGTAATTTCTCCTAAAGCTTTGTTATAATCAACAGGATGATATCCATTTTCAAAATCCTTTTCTGTGTCATCATAAACAGATGAAGCAGTAATTATTTTTTTATCAATAGCAGGTGCAAGTATAGCAAGAGGTTTAATTGAAGATCCAGTTTGTCTAACACTTTGAGTTGCACGATTAAATGGTCTTACATCTTTTTTTTCGCCTAATGCACCAACACAAGAAAGAACTTTACCAGTCTTATGGTCCATAACTACCATAGCAGCTTGAGAAGAATTTCCTCCTATTTGTGATTTAAGAACATATTTACTTTTCTCACATTCTTTCTCAGTTTCTGCTTGAATACTACTATCTTGAGTACTATGTATTGTTAACCCTGCCATATTTATATAATTAGTTGCAAAAGTTTCAGAAATATTATACTTGTTTTCAATATCTTCTGTTACCTCTAAAATCAAAGCATCAGTATGATAAGAATATACACCATCACTCTCAGCACTCACATCTCCATTTTCAAACTTTAATCCATTTTCTACATTTGATACTGCTACATTATATTTCTCTTGATTTATATATTCAAGTTCAAGCATTTTTCCTAAAACAGTTAAAGTTCTATTCTCAATTTTCTCAGAATTATCTGTATCTCCAAAAGGGTTATATGAGTTTGGAGAATGATTTATTCCTGCTAAAAATGCACATTCTTCTAAGCTTAAATCACTTGCAGATTTATTAAAATAATATTTAGCTCCTGCATCTACACCATATATACTTGGACCTACATATATTACATTTAAATATCCTTCCAGAATTTCTTCTTTAGAAAGAGATGTTTCTAAAAGCCATGCTTTCCACCATTCCTTAACTTTCCTAAAAATACTATCTGTATTGTCTCCTGTTAAATTTTTAACTAATTGTTGTGTGATTGTACTACCACCAAAAGAAGATGAACCAAAATGAATTACATAATTAAAAATTGCTGATGCTGTTCTCTTTATGTCAACACCATGGTGAGAATAAAATCTTTCATCTTCTATAGCAACATAAGCATTTTTTAAATTATTTGGCATTTCTTCATAGGAAATATTTGATTTTATTTTTTCATCTCCGAAGTTTAGCTATTGTATTACCTTCAATGTCAATTACAATAGAACTCTCATTTGAAACCATATCTTTTGCAAGGGTTATCCAGGTATGGCCTGAAACTCCAAGTGTAATTCCTAAAATTAAAATAAATACAATTATGACACTTAAAATTATTTTTTTTCTTTTTTTCTTCTTCTCTTTCTTTGTCGATTTTCTTCTTTTACTATTTTCTTCTATTTTCTTGTTTTTTTTCATTTCTTTAACGGCTTTTGGCTCATCATCTTCAAATCGCCTAGACCCTTTTCTTCTCATTAAATCACTTCTTTCATTTAAAAGTAGTTATAGTATATCACAAATTTTTAAAAATAGAAAGTATAAAATTTTTTCAACAAACTATATTGATTTTACTTAATTTTAGTATATAATAATACATATACAAAGGAGGGGCTAGATTATGATAAAAAGAGAAGAAAATCCAGATTATTTAAATGCATTTTTAGATTATTCTACAACTATACTTAATAAATCTCCTAATAGTATTAAAGAATATAATTACGATTTAGCAATGTTTCTAAAATTTATAAAAATACGTTTTAACTTAAGTAAAGAAACAGAATTTAGTAAAATAGAAATTAAGGATTTACCATTTGATGTTATAAAAAAAATAGAACTTGATGATATTCATGCATTTTTAGGTTATTTAACTAATATATATCAAAGTAAAGCAGCAACTAGAGCAAGAAAAATCTCTACTATACGTATATTTTTTAAATATTTATCCCAGGAAGCAAGTAAGAAATACTTATTAGACCACAACCCAGCATTAAATCTAAAAACTCCTAAGAAGGATAAGAGACTCCCTAAATATTTGTCTTTTGATGATAGTAAAAGACTTTTAGAAGCTGCATCTAATGAAGATAATAGAAATCATGAAAGAGATTTAGCGATAACTACTTTATTTTTAAACTGTGGCATGCGTCTTTCTGAACTTGTTGGAATAAATATTAATGATGTAGATCTTAATGAATGGAAGTTAAATGTTATTGGAAAAGGAAATAAAGAAAGAACAATATATTTAAATAAATCTTGTGTAAAAGCTATAATGGAATATTTACGAGTTAGACCAACAAAAGGAATTAAACATGATAATAAAAACTCTGATAAAGCATTATTTTTAAGTGAAAGAAAAACAAGAATTGGAAATAGAACTGTTCAATATGCTATACACAAAGAGCTTATGCAGGCAGGTTTAGATAGTAATAAATATTCAGTACATAAACTAAGACATACTGCTGCAACACTTATGTATCAATATGGTGAAGTAGATATTAGGGCCCTTCAAGAACTTTTAGGACATGAAAGTATTTCTACTACTGAAATATATACACATGTAAGTAATGAACAAGTAAGAAGTGCCGTTGAAAGAAACCCTCTTGCTAATTTAGAATTATAAAAATAGCACACAAAGTAAAATCCTTGTGTGCTATTTTTTTCCTATAACTTAATAGTAATTCTTAAGCCATTCCTCCCAAATGTCAGTTTTTTCTTTCTCAATTTATTTTTATGTAAAATTGCAAGTGTTTATTTCTTATCAAAAACTTTCACATAATATGGTTCAATCTCTGGAAGCAAACTATGTAGATATATAGTGTTAAAATCTTTATCTTGTATTTTTATATTTGGAAAAGTTTTTATCATTTTTTTATTGCCCCAAACTCTATTTATAAAATTATCTAAATTCTTATTGGCTTTTATCTTATCATATTTACTTTGAATTGCCTCTTGATTGTAAACTGGAATATTTTTTTCTACAACCATTCTTGTTATAAAAAAATCTTGTGCATAGCATGTTGCTAAACAATCTATTGCTAAAAACACTATGATAATACTAACAGATACTTTTAAGAATTTTTTAGATACTTTTTCTTGTAATTTATTACATAAATTATCTATCTTAGGATTTACTTTCCTTACCAAAAACACAGTCAAAATTCCCCAAAATATCGAGTATAATAAACATACTCTACCATTTATATTTAGAATTTTTCCAGAATAATCCCACCAGTTTGTTTCCAAAATAACTTCTATTAAGAAACTTAGTATATATTCTGTTAATGTTCCGATTACATATCCACCTAAAAATAATTTAAAATTATTTTTATCAAAATATCCGTGCAAATAATATAATAAATACTGCACCGAACACCATAAATCCCAAGAAATGGCCCGTATAGAAAGCTTTGCCTTGATTGCCATACTCCCATTGTAGCTATTCCAAATATAGTTTCTATTATATAACCTATAAAGCTATAAATAATAAAATAAACAAAGATTTTCCATATTCTAACACCTAATATTTTATATTCCATTTAATTCTCCTAAATTAATTCTTTTAACTCATCCATTTTTTTATGGTAAAAATTAATAGCATCAATATATACTTGTTTTTCTTCTAAATCTACATCTACCATTTTTAATAATTCAATAGATTTTTTTGAACAACCTTGTTTTAACATTTTAATATATTTTTCTACAAAATCTTCTCCTTGTTCTAATATCTTAGTTGCTATACTAATTGCTGCTGACACTCCTGTGGCATATTTATATACATAAAAATCTGTATAAAAATGAGGAATTCTAGCCCATTCGTATTTTATATTTTCGTCTACTACTATATTATCTCCAAAGTATTCTTTATTTAATTTATAATAAATATTATTTAAATCGTCTGAAGATAAAGTTTTACCGCTCTCTAATTCTTCATGAACTATTTTCTCAAACTCTGCAAACATTGCCTGTCTAAATAATGTTGCTCTTATCATTTCAAGTAATTCATATAATAACTCTTTCTTTTTTGTTCTATCTTTTTCATTTTTTATTTGATAATCACTTAATAAAATTTCATTTACAGTTGAAGCAACTTCTGCTGTCATAATTGTATAATTAGCATCTATAATTGTTTGGTTTGAACTAGAATAAAATGAATGTATGCTATGCCCTAATTCATGTGCTATTGTACTTACATCTCTTTTTGAGTTTACAAAATTTAGTAGTACAAATGGATGCACATTATAAATCCCCATACTATATGCTCCACCTTTTTTATTTGGTTTTGCATATACATCTATCCAATTATTTTCAAAAGCTTCTTTTAGCTTATTAGAATACTCTTTCCCCATAACAGATAAAGCATTTTCTACTTCTTTTCTCGCTTCTTCATATGTTATTTCATCTTTTCCTTCTTCAAAAGGATTGACATATAAATCATACATATGAAAATCTTGTTTTTTTAATATATTTTTCTTTAAATTTATAAATTCATGATTTATTTTAAGACCTTCGTGAATTGCTTCTATCAATGAATTATAAACTTTAAGGCTTGCGTCATCATTTTTAACGGCCATATCTAAACTAGATTGATATTTCCTAAGTTTTGCAGTAACTGATGTGGCTTTTACATTTGATAAATATAATTCAGATATAGTATTTACAAATTTACTATATTGTTCATACATTAAGTTAAATGCCTGTTTTCTTACTCTTTCTTCCTGACTTTTTAAATAAATAGTATAATTACTTTCTGTTAATTCTACCTCTTCCCCATTTTCATCTACTATATTTCCAAACTTAAATTCCGCATTTGTTAAAATATCAAAAGTATTTTCTGGAGTTGTAAATAGTTCAGAATAATTAGCAAGAATATTTTCAGCTTCTTTACTTAATACATGTTCTTTTTCTTCTAATATATCTAATATGTCTCTTTGATATCTTTTTAATCTTCTATCTTCTGATAGATATTTTTTTATAATAGATGTATCAGCATAAGTAATCTCAGGTGTTATAAAAGATGTTTTAGTACTAAATTCTGTTCCTAAGCTTTCTACTTCTTTATATAATTTTATACTTTCTTGGTTTGACATATCTAAATTATAAAATAACATTCCATATCCATATAGTTTTTCATATTTTTCTAACGCTTTTTCATATATTTGATAGCAATTAAAAAGGTTTTCAGAACTATCACATAATTTTCCTTGATAACTATTTATATTTTCTAAATCTTTTTCTAGGTTTCTTTTAGTTGCATCAAACTCTTCTCTACTTTCAAATATTTCTTTTAAATTCCATTCATATTTTGAATTCATTATAATCCTCCTCTATTGATATTATTATTCCACAAATTATTATTTATTATTTTAAATAATTCTATCATATTTATTATTTTAAAACAATTTAAA
>CALXZC010000036.1 GCA_944393135.1 uncultured Clostridia bacterium
TACCTCTCATTTTTTATGTATATTATCTCTACTTTCCTTGATACTCTAGGGAAATATTTTCTTTAAAAACTTTTTAAATTTTTCTACATTTATTTACTAGTTGAACCAAAACCTCCTACTCTTTCTCCAACAGCTTCATCATCATCTGTAACTAAATACTTCTGGAACACCCCTTGTCCTATTGCTTCTCCTTTTTTGATTACAATATCTTCATCTTTAATATTATAAAATGCAAACATAATATGTCCATCATTATCTACATTTCCATAGTAATCTTTATCTATTACTCCCACACTATTTGCTAAAATTAATCCTTTTTTCTTAGGATTAGAACTTCTATTATATAAGAAAAGGACTTCATCATCCTGCATATAAGCCTTTAATCCTGTTTTTACAAGTGTTGGATTACTTCCTTTCTTAAAACTTGGAACAACTGTATCTTCTGCAGCTTCTATATCATACCCAGCTGAATATTTTGTTTTTCTAACAGGTAGATTAATCCCTTCATTTTCAAATCCTTTTGCCACTTCAAACCCTCTTAATCTCTCCATTCTTATATCCTCCTTAAAATAATTTATTATCGTACTCATTTTTTCACATTTAAAATCTTTTGTCAATATGCACATTCTTTTTTTCGACAAAATATAATAAAGTAAGGATATTATAGGTGATAAATTATGGAAATTACATTAAACAACTTACCTCTTAATTGTAAGGGGATTATAAAATCTTTAAAATGTTCTCGGAACTATTAAGAGAAGACTTTTAGATTTAGGTTTAGTTGAAAATACTTCAATTACTCCTGTTTTAGTTAGCCCATCAAAAGGTCTTAGAGCTTATTATATAAGAAATTCTTTAATCGCCCTAAGAGATGAAGATACTTCTTTAATTAAAGTATCATTCTAAAATGTAACGATTTTATTTTTACATTCATAAATTATATTATATTTATTTTAGAGGTGATTTATATGGGCCTTACAAATGCTTCTTGTGGATTGCATTTACTTACAAATAATAAAATTGAAAAAAATAAAAATTCTTATACAATAGCATTAGCTGGAAACCCCAATGTTGGAAAATCTACAATATTTAATAGCTTAACAGGTATGCATCAACATACAGGAAACTGGCCAGGTAAAACTGTTGCTAATGCCAGTGGTCATTCTTACTATAAGAATAATGACTTTTTATTTGTAGATATTCCAGGTACATACTCAATCATGTCATATTCAGAAGAAGAAGAAATTGCTCGTAATTATATTTGTTTTGAAAATCCTAATGCTACTATTATTGTGCTAGATGCTACTTGTTTAGAAAGAAACTTAAACCTTGTTTTTCAAATAATGGAAATAACTAATAATATAATAGTTTGTGTTAATCTACTTGACGAAGCTAAAAAGAAGAAAATAAAAATAGATTTAAAGAATCTTTCTGAACTGTTAGGTGCTCCTGTTGTACGGAACTATCGCAAGAAAGAAAAAAACTTTAAACAGTTTATTAGATACAATTTCACAAGTTTGTGATAAAAAGATTATTCCAAAGCCAAATATTATTACTTATCCACAAAAAATAGAAGATGCTATTTCTCTAATTTCTAATAAACTAAAAGATTTTAAAATAATTCCTTCCAAATTATTAAGATGGATTTCACTAAAAATTCTAGATGGTGATGAAAAAATACTAAAATCTATAGAAAAAGCTTTTAATATTTCTCTTATAAATAATCAAAGTTTAGAATTAATAAAAGTGGAAACTTCAAATATAGTAGAAAACGGAGATAGTTTTAAAGATATTATTGTTTCTTCTATTGTAAATAAAGCAGAAGAAATCTGTAAAAAAGTTTGTACATATGAAAACAGTGATTATTCTGGAAAAGATAGAAAAATAGATAAAATACTAACTTCTAAGACTTTTGGCTTTCCTATTATGATTTTATTTTTAGGAATTATATTTTGGATTACAATTATAGGCGCAAACTATCCATCAGAAATTTTATTTTCTTTTTTCTCATGGATACAAGAAAAATTAACCATTTTTGCAAACTGGATCAACTCTCCTCCTTGGCTGTCTAGTATGTTAATAAATGGAGTTTACCAAACTCTAACATGGATAATATCTGTTATGCTTCCCCCTATGGCAATATTTTTTCCTTTATTTACTTTTTTAGAAGATTTAGGGTATCTACCTAGAATTGCGTTTAATGTAGATGGATTTTTTAAAAAATGTTCATGTACAGGAAAACAGATGATAACTATGTGTATGGGGTTTGGTTGCAATAGTGCTGGAGTTACTGGTTGTAGAATTATAAATTCTCCTAGAGAAAAATTAATTGCAATACTCACTAATAATTTTGTTCCTTGCAATGGTAGATTTCCATTTCTTATTTCTATTTCTAGTATATTTATTGCAGGAACTATGCAAGGAATTGGAGCTTCTATTGTTTCAACTCTTGCAGTTATATTAGTCATTATTTTAGGAATTTTTTGTGCTTTATTAATTTCTAAAATACTTTCTAAGACAATACTAAAAGGTATACCATCTTCATTTGTACTCGAACTTCCTCCATATAGAAAGCCTCAGTTTGGTAAAATATTAATACGTTCAATTTTTGATAGGACTTTATTTGTTCTAGGAAGAGCAATTAGTGTTGCACTACCTGCTGGTCTCATTATCTGGCTTTTTTCAAATATAGGTATTAATGGAGAAAGTTTACTATCTATAATAGCAAACTTCTTAAATCCTTTTGCTCAAGCTCTTGGATTAGACGGATACATTTTAGCTGCATTTATATTTGGCATCCCTGCTAATGAAATTGTACTTCCCATAATTCTCATGTGCTATCTTGGTGGAAATTCATTAGTAAATATTGAAGATACTTTTTCTATTGGTCAAATTCTAGTTCAAAATGGCTGGACTATTCTTACTGCTATTAATGTTATGATTTTTACCTGTTTACACTTTCCATGTGCTACTACTCTTCTTACTATAAAGAAAGAAACTAACAGCCTTAAATGGACTATTATTAGCTTTATACTTCCAACAATATGTGGAATTATTCTTTGTATGTTTACTACTTTTATATATAATATCTTTGTTTAAAAAAGTACATCTCCAAAAGATGTACCTTTTTAATTTTTAGATTTCTTTATATATTCTATCTGGTACTTATCTAGCAATTCCATTGTTATTTTTCCTTCTTTTAAAGCCTCCTCAACAGTCATAATTGTACCATCTTTAAAATAGACTTGCACTACTTTAGTTTTATTACTTGGATAATAATATTCGTAATTTTCATCTTCATAAAATTTATACTCTCCTCCACTTAAATATTCTCTATATCTCTCTGGCGTAATTACTGTAGGATCTACTATCTTAGGGTCTGGATTTTCCTCTTTCTTTTCTAGAATATCATCATTGTCTACTTTTAGTGAAAAATAAGGTCTATCTGCAGTTTTTTCTTTCATAAAAATTACAAATTTATCTTTAAAGTCAAAATATCTACTTCTAACAGATAAATATTCTGTTGTTACATTTGCATGACTTTCTAAATTACATCCTCTTTCATTTAAATTAAAATTAACATCTTGAATTACATTATTAATATACATTCCATTGCTGTCTTTAATATTTTTATATTTAAGTTCATTGTAGACAATTATACCATTTACTCTAACATATGGAACTAATAATTCATCTTCTTTTTCAAATATTTTACTTCCTTCATAGTTATTTGTTTTTTCTTTTATGTTGTTATAATAAGCGCCAAAAGACTTGTCCTCATCTGTTCTATATAAAATTATCTCATCACTTTCATTAGTTTTTAATTTTACTGCAAATTCATTATTTTCATTATAAAATAAAACTTCTACATTATCATTTAACTCTTCTTTACTTGCATTATTAATACCAAAATATTTTATGTATTCTGTTCCATCTTTTCCAAAAGTATAGTTATAGTCATTGCTAAAATTATCAAAAGGTGTAAGAAAACTTAAATTTTTATCTAGTTTAGCATTAATATCATATCCATCTGTTATTGTTTTTTCTATACTTATTTCATAATCATTTTCATCTATCATGTCCTTAGAAAATTCACTTTTATTTAATTCTTCCGCAATTCCAACTACTTCTTCTAACTCTATTTTTCTAGCTAATTTTTCCTCTAACTCTTTCCATGCTAAATCTAGAGTTCCTATCCATACATTGTTTTTAGTATTTTCATCTATTGTACTTTCAAAACTTTCATTAAAATTTATATTATGATTTTTATTAAATCTATTATAAATTAAAGTTCCTGCATATACTAAGCCTGATAGAAGAATTGATATTCCAAATACAATTAATAATATTTTTACTGGTTTTTTCATATTATCAAATCCTTTCTTTAATAAAATTTTCCTTAATAATTTTTTTCCTCTATGTACAAGCGTTTTTACGTTTTGTAGACTTTCTCCTAAAATCTCAGCCGCTTCCTTATATGATAATTCTTCAATTTTCACTAAATAAATTGCATTTTTATATTTATCATCTAACACATTTATTGCTTCTAATAATATTTTTTTATCTTCTTTTTTAGTTATAATATCTACCACATCATCCTCTTTTTCTTCTTTTAAATACTTTTCATTTATTTTATTTCTTCTTTTTTCAGTATTTATATAATTTATTGCTTTGCTTTTAGCTACAAGATATAAATAATATTTAAAGCTATAACCTTCTCTTAGCTTATTATTCATTACATATATAAAAACTTCTTGAGTTATATCTTCTGATTTTTCATAATCTTTTAAAATATTAAAAACAAAATATGTAATCTTATTTTTGTATTTATTATATAAAATATCAAAAGCTTCTTTTTCCCCATTTACATATTTATTATATAACTCTATATCTAAATCTTTTTCCATTTTCTAACCACCTTCACAAATATATACTTATATAAATAAAAAAAGTTTCATTTTTATTATTATATATTATTTATATTTAAAAATGATTTAGAAACAATTCTTATCCTTCATATTATCGTACTTGTTCTAACTTCATTATCTGCTTTATTCATTGTAAAAACTAAAATCAAATAAATATTAAATAGGTATTCTTTTACATGAATACCTATTTTGACTATAAGTTACCTTTCTTTAAATCTTCTACGAATTTTTCTTTTATCTCTGGTGGTAATAACAATAAACTTTCTATATCTTCCTCTTTTACTATTTCTGGCAAATATTCTCCACTATCTATATATTTAGGATTATTACTAAACTCTGGTCCGTCACCTGTTCCGAATTCTCCCTCTACATATTTGCATAGAAAAAAAATTTCTTTTTGATTTAATTTTTTAAAATATATTTCATACAATTTTCTAACTACTTTAACAGTAATTCCAAATTCTTCTTTAATTTCTCTAATTACACCTTCTTCTAAAGTTTCGTTATCTTCTAGTCCTCCTCCTGGAAATGTATAATATTCTTGTATATCCTTTCTTTTTTTCACATTTTTTCTATGCATAAATGCATAACCACCATTCATTTTAATTATTCCCGCAACTCTAACTCTTTCCATTATTCCACTTCCTTTTCTTTTATTAACATGATTATATAATAAAAATTAAATGGTTTCAATTACTTGTTAATTATAATTATTTTATAAAATATTAAAAATTTTGTAGTATTTTTTTCAATTAGTGGTATAATTTTAAAAGATAAAATTTCACAAAGGAGATGAGATTATTGACAAACTCTAAAGAAGAAGTCAATATAAGTAAAATGTATGGCGAAGAAGCCACATTATCTAAAGAAGATTTTTTAAAAAGATATCATGTAGATGAAAAAGGTCTTTCTTCTAAAAAAGCTGACGAATTAATCAAAAACTTAGGTCTAAATGAAATTAAACAAGCAAAACCCAAAAGATGGTATAATTATTTCTTTGAAAGCTTATTTTCACCTTTTAATTGTATATTACTTGGAATTGTATGTATTTTAATTTACACAGATATTTACTTGCCAGAAACTCCAAGCTATGCCAACATTATTGTAATTGCAATTCTAGTTACTGCAAGTACTTTATTAGATTTTTTTGAAGAATATCGTTCTAATAAAGCAGCAGAAGAACTAAAACAGCTTGTTGCTACAACTACCACAGTTATTCGTGATGGAAAAGAAATTTCAATCCCTATTAATCATGTAACATTAGGTGATATTGTAGTTTTATCTGCTGGTAGCATGATACCTGCCGATTTAAGAGTTATCGAAGCTAAGGATTTATACGTTGGGCAATCATCATTAACAGGAGAATCTGACAGTGTAAAAAAATTAGTAAACACTAACCTTTCTATTAAAGATATTGATAATATTTCAGATATAGATACTATCTGTTTCATGGGAACAAATGTAGTTTCTGGAAGTGCAAAAGGTGTAGTAATAAAAACTGCAGACTCCACTTACTTCGGTAAAGTTGCACACACTTTAACAACAGGAAAACCTAAAACTGCTTTTCAAAAAGGAATTGAAAGTATCAGTAAATTATTAATTAGGTTTATGTTAGCAATGATACCTCTTGTATTTTTACTAAATGCTTGGAAACATGATATTGTAACAGCTTTCACATTTGCAGTAGCAATAGCCATTACAATTACACCATTACTTTTACCTGTTATTCTATCATCAAGCCTTTCAAAAGGTGCTGTTAGAATGTCTAAAAAGAAAACTATAGTAAAAAAACTAGATTCCATTCAAAACTTTGGTGCAATGAATATACTTTGCACTGATAAAACAGGTACTTTAACAGAAGATAAAATAGTTCTTGAAAAATATTTAGATATAAATGGTGATGAAGATATCAGAGTTTTAAAACATGCTTTCCTAAATGCTTATTTTCAAACAGGATTAAAAGGAAATATTGATGAAGCTGTAATTAAAAGAGGGCTTGAAAATAATTTAGAAGAATTACAAACTAAATATAAAAAAATAGATGAAGTTCCTTTTGACTTCTCACGTAGGCGTTTATCTGTAATAGTATCAGATGGAGAAAAAGAACAAATGATTACCAAAGGTGCTGTTGAAGAAATACTAAATATTTGCTCTATGGTAGATTATAAAGGTCAAGTTTCTCCAATAACTAAAGATATTAAAGAAAATATTAGGAAAATAAGTAAAAACTTAAATGAACAAGGCTTAAGAGTTGTTGCTGTCTGCCAGAAAAACGACATCAATGGAATTTCTCACTTTAGTGTATCAGATGAAAAAAATATGGTTCTTTTAGGTTTTATTGGCTTTTTAGATCCACCAAAAGCATCCGCGAAAGAATCTATCGAAAAGTTAAACAAAGCAGGAATTCGTGTTATTGTCTTAACTGGCGATAATGCAGAAGTCACAAGATGTATTTGTTCAAAAGTTGGAATAAACTCTAATAATATTGTTCTTGGAAGTAAATTAGATAAATTGTCAGACCAAGCTGTTAGAAGAGTTCTTAAGAAAACAAATATTTTTGCAAAACTTTCACCTATTCAAAAAGCAAGAATTGTAAGAATTTTAAAAGAAGCAGGAAATGTTGTAGGTTACATGGGAGATGGAATTAATGATAGCCCATCACTTACTAATTCAGATGTAGGAGTTTCTGTAGATACTGCTGTAGATATAGCAAAAGAATCTGCTGATATCATCTTACTTGAAAAAGACTTAAATGTTTTATTAGATGGTGTAACAGAAGGTAGACGTACATTTGTTAACCTAATGAAATATATCAAACTATCTACAAGCTTTAACTTTGGTGAAGTTGTTTCTGTAATCATTGCAAGCGCATTTTTACCATTTTTACCAGAAACACCTATTCAATTACTAGTAGAAGGTTTATTATATGATTTTGGGCAAATGACACTTCCTTTTGACCATGTTGACAAGGAATCTTTACAACATCCAAAAAAATTAGATATAAAAAGCTTAAAACATTTCATGCTATTTATGGGACCAGTAAGTTCTATGTTTGATATTGTAGTATTTATATCTCTTTGGGTATTTTTCCACGTAAGAGAAGCAGCTACATTCCAAACAATCTGGTTTAGCTATAGTATAGTTTCAAACTTAATCGGTATGCACATTATAAGAACAGCAAAAATACCATTTATTCAAAGTAATGCACATAAAGCAGTATATATATCATCTATTTTACTAATTATTGTTGGATTAATAGTTCCATTTACAGCCCTAGGCTCACTTCTTGGACTTGTTCCAATAAGTATA
The DNA here is from genome assembly GCA_944393135.1 of uncultured Clostridia bacterium. Taxonomy (GTDB): domain Bacteria; phylum Bacillota; class Clostridia; order TANB77; family CAG-508; genus CAG-269. The sequence continues at coordinate 8,238 of CALXZC010000036.1, forward strand.
AAATATATATTATTAATCTTTGTAGTTACAATATTATATTGCTTTGTGGCACTATTTGCTAAAAAGATTTATATAAAAAAATATGGCGAATGGATTTAATTATAGAAAAAAGAAGAACTTTAAAACTCATTTAAGTTCTTCTTTTCTTATATCATCTGTCCCCAATGCGACAAAAAATAGGCATGGGGACTGTCCCTATAAGACATTTTCAACTCCTATTAATTCTTTAAAGAATTTTAGTATTTCTTCTGTTACGTACATTTGACCACAAGGTTTTAATTCTTTTCCTACCTTTATTTGGACATTCATATTATTTTTATCACCATGAAAATAACATATAGCTCCTCTTAATTTATCTTTATGTTCTTCATCTAAGTTTGTTATATCTAAAGTTAAGATTTTTTCTTTTTGCTCTCCAAAGTCTTTAATTTCATTTGCTATTATGGTTGCTTCATCATCTTCTCTTATGCTTAGCCTTCCTTCTACTAATACGATATTTTCTTCCATTAAGCTTTTTCCAGCTTTTAGATATGCATTTTCAAATACAATTACTTCTACTGCTCCATATAAATCTTCTATTGTTACAAATGCCATTATTTTATTATTTTTAGTATATTTCTTTTTTATTGAAGTTATTATCCCTGCATATTTTACATTTTGACCATCTTGATATTTTGGCTTTGTATTTTGTTTTACTAATTCTAATCCATCTGTATCATTATTTGTTGTCATTTGCTCATTTAATTGTTTTAATTCCATTGTGTTTATATTTGTTTGTTTTTCTATTTGCGCTCTTAGTTTCTCTAAAGGATGTCCTGAAATATAAATTCCAAGCATTTCTTTTTCAAGTGATAATAACTCTTTTGAAGGTAATTCCTCATGTTCTTCAAACTTATATTTTATTTCATTTAATTCTTCTTTTTCTTCTTTACTTCCCAAGTCAAACATTGATACTTGCCCTGATAGGCCTTTCTTCTTTTCACTTTGGATTATATCTATTATCCCCTCAAATGATGCAAGAAGCGTGCTTCTTGTTTGTTCAAACTCATCAAATGCTCCTGCTTTTATTAGACTTTCTACACATTTTTTATTTACACCTTCTTCTGCAATTCTCTCGCAAAATTCTGTGAAACTTTTGTATTCTTCATTTTCATTTCTTTCTTTTACAATATTTTCTACTGGAACTGCTCCAACATTTTTTATGCTTCCGAGTCCAAAACGTATTTTTCCATTTTCAACTGTAAATTTAGAATAACTTTTATTTATTTCTGGTTTTAATATTTCAATTCCAAGTTCTTTACATTCGTCTATATATTGTGGTATTTTGTCTAAATTTCCTAAAAAGCTATTTAAAGTTGCTGCCATAAATTCTGCTGGATAATATGCCTTTAGATATGCTGTTCTATATGCTACAACTGCATAGCAAGCTGCATGTGATTTATTAAATGCATATTTTGCAAACTCTGCCATTTCGTCAAAGATTTTGTTTGCAGATACCTCATCTATTCCGTTCCTTACACAACCTGGAACTACTAAATTTCCTTCTTCATCTACTTGTCCATTAATGAATACTTCTCTTTCTTTTGCCATAACATCTAGTTTTTTCTTTCCCATTGCACGTCTTACTAGGTCTGCTCTTCCGAAGCGAATATCCTGCTAAGTCACGTACTATTTGCATAACTTGCTCTTGATATACCATACAACCATATGTTACGTTTAAAATAGGCTCTAATCTTGGATGTGTATATTCATTATGACCTGGATGTTTTTTTCCTTTTATATATCTTGGTATTTGGTCCATTGGTCCTGGTCTATACAAAGATACTCCTGCTATTAAATCTTCTAAACAGTCAGGTTGTAATTCTTTCATGAAGTTTGTCATTCCTTGAGACTCAAATTGGAATATTCCACAAGTTTTTCCTTCTTGCCATAATTTATATACTTTTGGGTCTTGCATGTCTTTATCAAATTCAACATCTATTCCCCTATTTTCTTTTACCATTTCCATTGTATCTTGTATTACAGTAAGAGTTCTTAATCCCAAAAAGTCCATTTTTAGTAGTCCTAATTCTTCTAAAGTTGTCATTATATATTGTGTTGATATTTGTCCATCACGTACATACAAAGGCACATAAGTATCAACAGGGTCTTTTGTAATAACAATTCCGACATGCATGAGTAGAAGCCTGCCTTGGCATTCCTTCTAACCCCATTGCTATATCTAAAACTTTTTTTACCATTTCTTCTTGCTCATATCTATCGCGTAATTCTTTGTTTTGTTCTAAAGCTTTTTTTATTGTTATATGTAGTTCATTTGGTATCATCTTAGCTAAACTATCTGCTTCTGAATATGGTACGTCCAAAACTCTTGCAACATCTCTAATTACCATTTTAGCTGCCATTGTCCCAAATGTTATAATCTGTGATACATGGTCGTGTCCATATTTTTCTGATACATAATCGATCACTTCTTGTCTACGTGTATCACTAAAGTCAACATCAAAGTCTGGCATACTAATTCTCTCAGGATTTAGAAATCTTTCAAAAAGTAAATCATATTTCATTGGGTCTATATCAGTAATTTCGATTGCATATGCAATAATTGAACCTGCACCAGAGCCTCTACCTGGACCTACTGATATACCATGAGTTTTTGCAAAATGTATAAAATCCCAAACAATTAGGAAATAATCAACATATCCCATCTTTTTTATTACACTAATTTCATATTCGGCTCTATCTAAAATTTCCTTACTTGGATTATCTCCATATCTTTTCTTAATACCGTCATCACACAATTTCTTAAAGAAATCAAAATGCGTTGGAAATTCAGGTGGCACATCATAGTTAGGTAGTATTGTATGTCCAAATTCAAATTCCACATTACATTTATCAGCAATCCTAACAGTATTTTCTATTGCTTCGGGAAAAGCTTTAAAATATTCACTCATTTCTTCAGGAGATTTTACATATAACTCGTCTGTGTCAAACCTCATTCTATCTATATCGCTCATTCTTTTACCTGTTTGGATACACAATAGAACTTCATGATTATAGCTATCCTCTCTTTTTAAGTAATGAGCATCATTTGTTGCTACTAATGGAATATCTAATTTTCTTGCAAGCGCGACCAATTTTTGGTTTGCTAGTACCTGTTCTTTTATACCATTGTTTTGAATTTCAATGTAATAATCTTCTCCAAAAACTCTTTTATGCCATAGGGCAATTTCTTCAGCCTTTTCTTCATTGCCATTTAATAAAGCTTGATTTACAGAACCTGCTAAACAAGCACTTAAACAGATTAACCCTTCATGGTATTTTTCTAATATTTCTAAATCTATACGAGGTTTATAATAATATCCTTCTGTAAAACCTAAAGAAACTAATTTACTTAAATTTTTATAGCCATCATTGTTTTTTGCGAGTAAAATTAAGTGATTATATTTATTATCAATATTAGGCTCTTTATCAAAGCGACTTCTTGGCGCCACATAAACTTCACAGCCAATAATAGGCTTTATTCCTTCTTTTTTACAAGCCTTATAAAAATCTATAGCACCATACATAACACCGTGGTCAGTAATTGCCATAGCATCCATCCCAAGTTCTTTTGCTCTAACTGGTAAATCTTTTATTCTATTTGCACCATCTAATAAACTAAATTCACTATGTATATGTAAATGTACAAAATCTGACATACAACAATTCTCCTTTCACCAAATGTCGCATTGGGGACAGTCCCTATGCGACATTTTTTAGGCATGGGGACTGTCCCCATGCGACACCAACATTACCCTTCTACCCATACTGATGTTGATTTTCCTTTTACTTTGAAATTTCCATATCCTTCTTCGTCTATTGAAATTTCTTCATTACAATTTCCTAAACTATCTATAAATTTTTCTCCTGCAAATTGCTTTCCTATATACATTCTTTTTTCTCCTTCTAATGCATTTGATATTACAACTGCTAAGCCTGATTGTAAATGTTCATTATCTCCTTCTCTTGTCCATCCTATACAGTTCTTATCATCAAAATAGTCATGTTGTTCTCCATATGATTTTTCTTTTCTTAATCTTATTAATGTTTCTAGGTCTTTTACTGGCTTTTTGTTATCATGTGGTATTCCATAAAAATCTCCATAAAATACACATGGATATCCTTCGTTTCTTAATAAAATTATACTATATGCTGCTTGTTTAAACCACTCTTCTACAAAACTTTCTAAACTTTGTCCGTATTTGAGTATCATGATTATCTACAAATGTTACCGCTTTACTTGAGTTTTCTTTTAATAATGTATGCTCTAAAATTTTACTCAAGTCATAGTTTTTGTCTTTTGATGCATTATAAAAATTATAATGAAGTGGTACATCAAATAATGATATCTCGCCTTCTGTTTCTGTTATATATCTATGTAATTTTGATACATCTCCGGCTCCAATATTCTCCTACTGTAAATAGTTCCTCTCCTGACTCTTTTCTTAATTTTCGTACCCAGTCTCTATAAAATAGAGCATTTATATGTTTTACAGCATCTAATCTAAATCCATCTACTCCTGTTAATTCTAAATACCATTTTCCCCATTTATTACATTCTTCTACAACTTCAGGGTTTCTAAAATCTAAGTCTGCCCCCATTAAATAATCATAGTTTCCGAATTCTTCGTCTACTGCTATACTCCAGTCTTTATCTTTAAATTTAAATATTGCATGTTCTTTTGATTTTTCATCATAATCTATTCCATCAAAATGTGTCCAGTTCCATTCAAAGTCTGAGTATTTGTGTTTCCTTCCTGGGAATGTAAATTTTGTTGCAACTCTTACTGTTTCTTCTTTTTGCTCTTCTATATTATGATTTCCCCATTCTACTTTATTTGCTGGTATTGTTTGTAACATATCTGCTCCCATTTTATGATTTAACACTATATCTGCATATGCTTCAATTCCATTTTGATTTAGTACTTGTATACAATTTAAATATTCATCTTTTGACCCATATTTTGTTTTAATCGTTCCTTTTTGATCAAATTCTCCTAAATCATACACATCATAAACGCCATATCCTACTTCATTTTTTCCACCTATTCCTTTATATGCTGGTGGAAGCCACAAAGCTGTTATTCCAATATTTGATAATTCTAAAGCATTTTTTGCTATATCATTCCATAAGTTTTGATTACATTCCATATACCATTCAAAGTATTGCATTATTATTCCATTTATCTTTTTCATTTCATTCTCCTATTTTTTATTGTTCAGTTTTTAACTATAATTTTTCATAACTATATTTAATTATTTTCCATAAATATACTTTTCATACAAATAATCACATTGTTCTTCTGTAATATCTCCATCAACCCATGCACTATTTATAGAACCTTATAATTCATTTATTAAGCAGTCCAAATAACTTACTTTATTTTTAATTCC
>CALXZC010000037.1 GCA_944393135.1 uncultured Clostridia bacterium
CAAAGAAAAACAAAAATCCATATAATTTAGATTTTTCTGAAGCTAGTGAAGCAGATGCCATTAGAGCAGCAATACAAAGTAACGTATCAATATTCTTACACGGAAAACCTGGATGTGGAAAAAGTGATAGAGTAAAACAATTAGATCCAGATTTTATTGAATTAAACTTAAGCCATTTAGATCCAGAGTTATTAGATGGATTAGCAGGAGAAAAAGATGGCAAAGCAGTACATATAAAACCACCATGGCTAGAAGAATTAGAAGCAAAATGTGAAGAAGAAGCAGATAAAATACATATATTATTTTTAGAAGAATTAACAAATGCATCACCAATGATGCAATCAAAGGCTTATGGAATAGCACTAGATAAAAAAGTAGCAGGCAGATGGAAATTACCAGAAAATGCAAGAGTAGTGGCAGCAGGAAACGAGTTAGAAGATTCATTAGTAGCAAATGAAATGGCAGAGCCATTATATGATAGATTTGCACATGTAAATATAGAAACGAATGCAGAAAATTGGCTTGAGTGGGCAGTAACACCAGAAAGCTTTTATGAAAGATTAGAATATAAGAAAGAGGCTGAGTCAAAACAAAAAATACATCCAGCAATATATGCATATATAAGTTATAAAGGTGATGAAGTATTAAGAACACCATATAATAAAGAACACCCAGAGCCACATGCAGACCCAAGAAGATGGAAGATGGCATCAGATATGTTGTATGCATCAAATAATCCTAGTACATTAAAAGCAATAGTAGGAGAAGATTTAACAAGAGATTTTATATATTTTTGCCAATTACCAACAATAACTATTGAAGATGTATTAAAAGGAAATTACACTGAGGAAGAACTAGAAGAAATGGACTTAGGAAGAAAGTTAGCAACAGTATCAGGATTAGTAGCAGTAGAAAGTAAAGATATGCCAATGGTAAGAGAATTCACAAAGAAATTAGGAGCAGAGATGTGTAAAAAGTTTGAAGTACAATGGACACATGGAGATGAAGAAAGACTAGAACAATTACAAGAAATAATAATGAAAGAACAAGAAGAAGCAGAGAAAAAGATTTCAAGAGGACATAAGGGAGATGAAGCGAAAGACACAATAACTAGTGGAATATCAGCATTTAAGAAAATATATGGATCATATCAAGAGTATTTAGTAAGACGAGATGCTAAAGAGGATGATAAAACAAAGGAGGATTTATAATGTTTAGTAATGAATATGGTGAAGCAGCAGTTGAAGTTTTAGATATTTTAGATAATACAAATAAAGCTGATGTGGACAAAATTCCAAAAAACTTTATTAAATTTTTAGTTGATAATGCATCAGAAGATTACAAAGTTAATTTAGATCATTCAAAGTTAATTAGCGAAATGAATTTAAAAGAGAAAACAAAGGAAATTCTTGGTGTTATATATATAAATTGGTGGTGCGACAAAAAAGATAAAGAAAATTATACGAAACAAATAAAAGAACTAGAAATAAAAAGACAAGAAGAAATAAGAGAAAAATATAATCCTAATAAAATATTTGAAAATAAAAACAAAATACAAGAATACACAAACGAAACCAAAGTGGACACAGTACAAAACAAAACAGTTACAATGGTAGAATATAAGGAAAACATTTTGAAAAAGATTTGGAACAAAATTTTAAGTTTTTTTAACAAATAAATATTTAGAGAAAAGGAGAAGATAATAATGAATAAAGAGCAAGTAGATTTATTAGGTGAATATATAAAAGCTGGAAAATCAGCAGTTTTAATAGAGAAAATACCAGAGAGTATAATTGAAAAGGGAGCTATTGTAATTAATTCTGATTGTTCAAGTTCAGAACTGATGGGCTATTTCGATAATCTAGAGTATATTGTTCCAGAATGGTATAATAAGTTAATTGAAAGTAGCAAAATTCATACGCCAGTTTTAATAATAAAAGATATAAACAAAGTACCAGAAGAAGAGCAAAGAAAGTTTATTGAACTACTTAAATATAAAAAAGTATATGTTAATAAAATACCAGAAAATTGTATGATTTTTGTAACATATTCTGACTTGAAAGAAAATCCTATAGAGGAAGAAGTATATTCATTTATGGCACATATATAAGAAAGTAAGGGAGATAGTTTATGAGTAATTTTACTTTTTTAACACAAGAACAATATTTTGGAAGTTATAAATTAGATATATTAAAAAAAAGAGGAACAAAAGCAGCAATAACTGACTTTTCTGTTTTGCTTGGAGGATGGGTATCTAGTGAACATGTTGAAAACGATAGCTCTTTAGAGGGAAGAACGGGATATTATTGGACAAAATCCAGATGCCGGATATAATTACGTGCGTGTGGTGGGCGATGCTGGTAGTAGGTATTACGAAAATGTTAACCGACGCAGTGGAGGGGCTCGCCCAGCTTTACCGTTATCGGAGGTAAGCTCAATCCCCACGAACGGAGAGAGTGGGAAAAGAGCAAGAGATGGAATTCTTGAAGTAGAGTATGGATATTATCCACAAAAAGCAGTATCAAAAGATATGCAGGAAAGATTAGAAAGAGCATATAGGAGTGGAAATATATCAAAAACAAGAAATAATTATACCACAGATTCTGTCGCTTATGATGAGTACGACACATCATTTCAACCACAAACTCATCAAGAATATGAATATAATGGAAAAAGGTATGTAAGAGTTAAAGCTAATTCATATTATAATGGTGGCGATTTTACACTTTCAAATGGTGAACAATATAGAGATGGTGATGATGTTTGGGTGGAAGTGCTACCAGTAAAATGGCTTGTTGATGAAAAATCTCGTATGATGATAACTGAAAAATTAATATTTGCAGGGGTGCAATTTAATAAAGAGTGGAACTACCACACAAGAGATTTTGACAGAACAGATATAAAGATTTTTATGGATAAATACTTGTCAAGAGATTTAGTTCAGTCAAGAGGTATAGCAGAACAAACAATAGTAAGTTCAAAGGCAACAAAGAAAAACAAAAATCCATATAATTTAGATTTTTCTGAAGCTAGTGAAGCAGATGCCATTAGAGCAGCAATACAAGGCAATGTATCAATATTTTTACACGGAAAACCTGGATGTGGAAAAAGTGATAGAGTAAAACAATTAGATCCAGATTTTATTGAATTAAACTTAAGCCATTTAGATCCAGAGTTATTAGATGGATTAGCAGGAGAAAAAGATGGCAAAGCAGTACATATAAAACCACCATGGCTAGAAGAATTAGAAGCAAAATGTGAAGAAGAAGCAGATAAAATACATATATTATTTTTAGAAGAATTAACAAATGCATCACCAATGATGCAATCAAAGGCTTATGGAATAGCACTAGATAAAAAAGTAGCAGGCAGATGGAAATTACCAGAAAATGCAAGAGTAGTGGCAGCAGGAAACGAGTTAGAAGATTCAGCCGTCGCCAATGAAATGGCAGAGCCATTATATGATAGATTTGCACATGTAAATATAGAAACGAATGCAGAAAATTGGCTTGAATGGGCAGTAACTCCAGATGATTTTTATGAAAGATTAGAATATAAGAAAGAGGCTGAGTCAAAACAAAAAATACATCCAGCAATATATGCATATATAAGTTATAAAGGTGATGAAGTATTAAGAACACCATATAATAAAGAACACCCAGAGCCACATGCAGACCCAAGAAGATGGAAGATGGCATCAGATATGTTGTATGCATCAAATAATCCTAGTACATTAAAAGCAATAGTAGGAGAAGATTTAACAAGAGATTTTATATATTTTTGCCAATTACCAACAATAACTATTGAAGATGTATTAAAAGGAAATTACACTGGGGAAGAACTAGAAGAAATGGACTTAGGAAGAAAGTTAGCAACAGTATCAGGATTAGTAGCAGTAGAAAGTAAAGATATGCCAATGGTAAGAGAATTCACAAAGAAATTAGGAGCAGAGATGTGTAAAAAGTTTGAAGTACAATGGACACATGGAGATGAAGAAAGATTAGAACAATTACAAGAAATAATAATGAAAGAACAAGAAGAAGCAGAGAAAAAGGCTTCAAGAGGACATAGCGGAGATGAAGCGAAAGGAACTGCACACAGTGGAATGTTAGCTTATGAAAGGATAAATAAAACATACAGGCAATATTTAGCAAGAAAAGTAGAAGAAGATAAATCAAAATAAAAGAAAAGAAGGAGGATATATGAGTACAGATATAGATAGCATAAAAAGAAAACTTCTAATAAAGTACCCGACTTTTGGAAGTGTAATAGCAAATATTGAATTTCAAGCTAGTAAGGATATAGAAACAGCAGGGACAGATGGAAAAGTACTTTTGTATAATCCTAAATTTTTAGGTGGTTTGTCAGAAAAACAACAAATTTTTATATTTGCTCATGAGATATGTCATGTAGCATTTGAACACATATTTAGAAGTGAAGGAAAAGATAAGAGGTTATGGAATATTGCAACTGATTCTGTAATAAATGCGTTATTAAAACAAGATGGATTACCTATAGTAGAAGGTGGAGTTGATATTCCAGAGGCAATAAACTATGATGCAGAGGAAATGTACAATAAATTATTAGAAGAAAAAAAGAAACAAGAGCAACAAAATTCGCAAGGCAATCAAAGACAACAGAACAGCCAAGATAGTCAAGAACGTCAAAATTCACAAGATAGTCAAAGACAACAGAACATACAGGACAGTCAAGAAGAACAAAATGCACAAGACAGTCAAGGAGGGCAAAATTCTCAAAGTGGGCAAGAAGAAACTGATATTGGACATGATACACATAGTTTATGGGACAAAGCAATAGAAGAAAGAAAAAGAGAACAACAAGAACAAGTAGAAAAAAAAGGACAAGAACAAGGACAAACAAAAAAGAAAGAAAAAAAAGAAAGGACAGACGGCGAAGAACAAGAAGAAAAAAAGAAAAGAGAAGTCGAAGAAAAATCAAAATTTGCTGAACAGGGTGAAAGAGAAACTTTTAAACAAAATAAAATAGAAAGAAGAAAACAATTACAAGAATTAAGTAGAGAATTAGCAAGCAAGTCATCACACGAAGCTGGAGACGGAATACAAAGAGAAGGAAAAAAATTATCTGATATTGGAATAGCTACTCCATTAATTGATTGGAGAAAGTTGTTAAGGCAAGCAATAAGATATGATGAGGAATATACAAGGAAAAATGCTAGAATGAGAAATGGATATTTCAGACATAGAATTGAACAACTTCCAATGCCAGAGGCAGAGATTTTATTAGATACAAGTGGATCAGTAAGTGAAGTACTGCTAAAGAATTTTTTAAGAGAATGTAAAAATATTTTGGATAATTCAAAAGTAAAGGTAGGATGTTTTAATACAGAATTCCATGGATTTACAGAACTAAAAAAACCAGAAGATATTGATAATATGAGTTTTCCAATAGGTGGAGGAACAGATTTTAATGTAGCAGTCGGAGCTTTTTCAAGAAAAACACCAAACAAAATAATATTTACAGATGGAGAAGCTGATATGCCTAGAGAAACAGTTAGAAATGTTATCTGGGTTGTATTTGGTGATGAAAAGATTAATCCTAAAGGTGGAAAAGTGATAAATATTACTGGTGCACAATTAAGAAAATTATATAAATCATTTATTCAAGATAAAGACGATAGAAGCAGATAAAGTGCCTATATGGTGCTTTATTTTTGACAGTAATGACGAATAAAAAAAGTTAAAGTAACAAACACAGTAAAATTAATAAGATTTTGCTGTGTTTATTTGGAAAAAATAACTTTTTCTCACAGAAATATGATAAAATAAAGCTAAAAAATATATGAAAGAAGGTGGTATTTATGAGAAAAGAAAGGAAAAAAGAAATTTCAAGAAATCTGACCGAAGTGTTCAGCAGAACAATGTTTTACAATGTACCAAATATTCTAAAGTATATAGACGAGATAAAAGACGGAAGAAAAAGAATATATTATCCAATGATATATTTATTTGTATCAAAAATGATGATGTTTTTAAGTGAAGGAAAATCATAAAGATTTATAGAAAAAGCTTATAATGAAACAAATTATTTAGAAAATATAAATAAAATAGTAGAGACAAAAGTAGAAAAAATGCCAGATTTAGAAATATATACAAATGTGTTTTTAAAAATAGAAAAAGAGGAGATAGAAAAATTTCAATATAAAATAAATAATAGAAAAAATAAAAACTTGATAAAATCTAGTTTTTGTGATATTATAGCCAAAAATATAAGGTATATACGGTAAAGAGAAAGGAAGATGTTAAAGAATGTATAATTTTAGGAAGATAGAAGAAAAGTGGCAAGAGTATTGGGAGAAAAATAAAACATTTAAAGTAGATGCTTGGGATTTTTCTAAACCAAAATACTATGTACTTGATATGTTTCCTTATCCTTCAGGTGTAGGGCTTCATGCAGGGCATCCAGAAGGATATACTGCAACAGATATAGTAGCTCGTATGAAGAGAATGCAAGGATATAATGTGCTTCATCCAATAGGATATGATTCTTTTGGATTACCAGCAGAGCAATATGCAATTCAGACAGGTAATCATCCAGCTGAATTTACAGAAAAAAATATAAAAACATTTCAAGGGCAATTAAAAAGATTAGGCTTTTCTTATGACTGGGATAGAGTAATTTCAACAAGTGACCCAAAGTTCTATAAGTGGACACAGTGGATATTTAAAAAATTATTTGAAGATGGTCTTGCTAAAATGATTTATATGCCAGTTAATTGGTGTGAAGAGTTGGGAACAGTTTTGGCTAATGATGAAGTAATAGATGGTAAGAGTGAAAGAGGAGGTTATCCAGTAGTTCGTAAATATATGAAGCAATGGATTATCGATATACCAGCTTACGCTGAAAGGCTTTTAGAAGGGCTAGATGAAATTGATTGGCCAGAATCTACCAAAGAGATGCAAAGAAATTGGATAGGAAAATCAGAGGGTGTAGAAGTAGAGTTTGAAATTAAAGATGGTGGAAAATTTTCAATATTTACTACATGTATAGAGACTATATATGGAATTACATTTATGGTATTGGCACCAGAAAATAAACTAGTAGATGAGTTAAAAGATAGAATTAAAAATTGGGAAGAAGTAACTAAATATCGAGAAGAAACAGCTAAAAAATCAGAGATTGATAGAACTGAATTAAATAAAGAAAAAACTGGTGTTAAATTAGAGGGTATATTTGCAATAAACCCTGTAAATGGTAAGGAAGTTCCTGTATTTTTGGGAGATTTTGTTTTAGCATCTTATGGAACAGGAGCTGTTATGGCAGTACCTAGTCATGACCAAAGAGATTTTGAGTATGCAAAAAAATATAATGTACCTATGATACAAGTAATAGATGGTGGTGATACTGAAGAAGCGGCTTTTGAAAAACAAAATTATCTAAATAAAGGATGTAAGTTAATAAATAGTGAAGAGTTTACAGGGCTAACAGTAGAAGAAGCAAAAGATGCTATTACTGATAAACTTGTTAAGATGGGATGTGCGAAAAAGAAAAATTATTATCATATAAGAGAGTGGATTTTTGCACGTCAAAGATTTTGGGGAGAGCCAATACCAATTATTCATTTAGAAGATGGTAGAGATGTGGCTTTGGAAGATAAAGATTTACCATTAATCTTACCAAAAATGGATGATTATAAAGGAAAAAATGGAGAGGCACCACTAGAGAATGCTACTGAATGGAAAAATGTTACTGTAAATGGAGTAAAAGGTGTAAGAGAAACATCTACAATGCCAGGTTCAGCAGGTTCAAGTTGGTATTTCTTAAGGTATTTAGATCCAAATAATGATGATGCTTTTGCAGCCCCAGAATTAATTAAACATTGGATGCCAGTTGATTTATATGTGGGTGGTCCAGAACATGCAGTAGGTCATTTATTATATTCAAGAATGTGGAATAATTATTTATATGATAAAGGTTTAGTTAGTGTAAAAGAACCATTTAAAAAATTAGTACATCAAGGAATGATATTAGGCTCAAATGGAGTGAAGATGGGTAAACGTTTCCCTAAATATGTTGTAAATCCTGATGATATAGCAAAACAGTATGGGGCAGATACTCTTAGAATGTATGAAATGTTTATGGGTCCTCTTGAGGCTGATAAACCATGGAATGATGAAGCTGTTAGGGGAATAAAAAAATTCTTAGACCGTGTTTGGAGATTATATCATGAAGAGATAAGAGAGTTTAAAGATAATCCTAATTTGGACAAAGTATATAATCAAACAGTAAAAAAAGTAACAGAAGATTATGAAACTCTTAATTTTAATACTGCAATATCACAGATGATGATTTTTGTTAATGCAGTGTATAAAGAAAATTCTTGGAATATGGATTATGCTAAAAACTTTATTAAATTATTAAATCCAGTTGTACCACATATTACTGAAGAAATTTGGAGTGAAGTATTTAAAAATCAAAACACTATTGCTTATGAACCTTGGCCTACATATGATGAAACAAAGCTTGTTGATGAAACTTATGAGATGGTTGTACAGATAAATGGTAAATTAAAAGGAAGAGCACAAGTACCAGTTTCATGTACAGAAGAGGAAATGAAATATATTGCTAAAGAAATAGATAATGTGAAGAAATATATTAATGGAAAGACTATTGTAAAAGAAATAGTTGTACCTAAAAAATTAGTTAATATAGTTGTTAAATAGTTTTATAAAAAAAGAGATATTAAAAAATTAATATTTCTTTTTTTGTAACAAAAATGTAATATAAAAATTCAAATAAGATATTTACAAATACCATAACAATATATATAATATATACACATACTAGGTATAAACATAGCGGCAAAACTACAAGTATAAAAAGAAAAAATGTGGAAAAACTAAAAAGAGAAGAATATTTAAAAGCTTTTGTAAATAGAAATAATTGAAAGTAAAGAGGAGAAAGTAAAAATGGTAAGTCATGTAAGCCTTGAGACTGTACACACACAGTGCGTCTCGATAGATGCTTAATATATAGTAGGTGAGATGCCTACCTAGCAAAGTTTAGCCAACAGCTAGTACCTAGTCCTTGGAGCCGAAGCAGTAATGTTAGGTTTAAGCGTAGGTCGGGGAAAATACGAGCCGGAATGCAGTAGCGTGAAGTGATTGAGCCTCGTTAGGTGATGAAACGGAAGCCGATACTATTGTGTGAGTAGCAGGCAGTAATGTATATTCGCTATGGTGAGAATATGCAGGTTCCGTCGGGGTCGGAGAAGCTGGCGAGTATAGATTGTTATATTAAGTAGACCGAGGAGGTCCAATATATTCCGAGAGGTAGATATAATCGGGAAGGAGACGGAAAGAGAGTATCAATGATATATTGGAAGTCGGATAAGTTCGTAGTACCAATGAAATCGGGTAATGCTGATGGAGGAAAGGAACTTATGTAATAATCGCCTTTGATAAGAAACACAAGTTACACAAAGAGGTAAATTTAATGTGTTAAGTGATTATACAAAGATAATCAAACAATTAACGAAATACAAACGAGTAGAAGGACTAATGCAGTATATAAATTATGAAAGTTTAATGGAACAGCATAGAAAACAAGAAAGAAACAAAGCACCAGGAATTGATAATGTAAACAAGACAGAATATGATAAAGAAATAGAACAAAACATAGAAGAAATACTGTATGAGCTAAAGACATTTAAGTACAGACCAACACCAGTAAAAAGAGTATATATACCTAAAACAGGAAACAAAGAACTAAGACCACTAGGAATACCAATATATAAAGATAAAATAGTACAAAGTGTGTTTACAGACATACTAAATGCTATATATGAAAATATATTTATAAATAATTCTTATGGTTTCAGACCTGGGAGAAACTGCCACAAAGCAATAATAGAATTAAATAAAATAATAATAAATAAAAGGGTAAACTATATACTTGATGCAGATATAAAAGGTTTCTTTGAAAATGTAGACCACAACTGGCTTGAGAAATTCTTGAAACATACAATAAAAGATAAACATTTCATAAGATATATAAAACGATTTCTTAAAAGTGGAATAATGGAAAACGGTAGGAAAGTAATAACATATGAAGGAACATCACAAGGGGGACTAATAAGTCCCATACTAGCAAATGTATATCTACATTATGTATTAGATGTATGGATAGAACTTGACATCAAGAAAAGATATAAAGGAGAAGTACATTCAATAAGATATGCAGATGATTTTGTAATATGTTTTGAATATGAAAAAGAAGCAAAGAAGTGCTACGAAGAACTAAAAGAGAGATTAAATAAGTTTAATCTAAAGCTAGCAGAGAATAAAACCAAAATAATAAAATTCGATAAAAGTAATAATGGAAGTAAAGATAGTTTCGATTTTCTCGGTTTTACACACTACAATGGGAAGACAAGAAAAGGATATTATCAAATAATATATAGAACTAGCAAGAAGAAAATGAAAGCAAAGAAACAAAGTGCAAAGATATGGATAAAAGAGAATATCCAATTAAAGCCAGAGGAGATAATAAAGAAACTAAACATAAAACTAATGGGGCATTACAGATATTATGGAATTACTGGAAATTATAATAAACTAATGGAATTCAAAAACTATGTTACAAGAACATTATTCAAAGAATTAAGAGGAAGAGGGCAAAAGAACAAAATAAGTTGGGAGAAATTTAATAAAATATTGAAATACAACCCAATAATAGAGCCCAAAATATATGTTAAACTGTATTGATGAAAGGTTATTACAAAGAGCCGTATGCCTTAATAGGGCACGTACGGTTCTGTGAGGGGCGAAAGCGAAGAGTAAAGGAGGAAAAGCACAAATGAAAATAGAAATACAAGCTGAAACTGTTGCAACTGTAGAGAGAGAGAGAGAGAGAGAGAGCTACTCTTTATTCAACGTGGAATTCGTCTACTCGACCACACACAAGTAACCGTTTAGAAAATAAAAAAATAAGAAATATAATAGAAATTAAGAAAAAAGATAGCGATAAGACCTAAAAATATTAGGTTTTGTTGCTGTCTTTTTTGTGTTTAAAAAGTTATTAATGTTAAAAATATATATAATAAATGAGGAAGGAGCAAAAATAAAATGAAAATTAAAAAAGAACAACAAGTAAGAGAGCGAGGAATTACATTAATTGCGTTGGTAATTACAATTATAATTTTATTAATATTGACAGGAATAACAATAGGATTAGTAACAGGAGAAAATGGAATACTTGCGCAGGCAACAAGAGCAACAGAAGCAACAGAAATAGCACAAGAAAATGAAAAAAATATACTAGATAGTTACGAAAATGTTATATATGAAGCAACTAATGATGTACCTCAAGTTAATGATAGTAACCCAGGAGTACTTGAAGGAAGTGGGACAGAAGAAGAACCGTTTGTAATAAATAGTATAGAAGATTTAATTGTTTTTGCTGATAATGTAACAAAAGGAATAAATACTTATCAAGACCAATATGTAGAATTAGGTTCAAGTTTAGATTTTAATTCTTATAAATCATATGTAGAACCTAATAGAGAAGATTATGCTAAGTATGGTTATAATGGAAAACTAAAAGAAGTGATAAATACAAGTGGATTTATACCAATAGGAACATTAGAATATTGGTTGGTTGATGAAACGCTAGAGAAAAGTGAATGCTATTTTTGCGGAAATTTTAATGGAAAAGGATATAAAATATACAACTTGAAAATTTTACAAGAAAAAAACGTAAATAGCAATATCTATACAGATACTGGGCTTTTTAGTGAAAACTTTGGTGTAATTAATAATGTTTATATAGAAAATGGAATGAATATAACTAATATAAATGGAGGAAAATTTTCAAATATAGGGTTGTTAGTTGGAGAAAATAATGGAGAAATAAGCAGATGTTATGTCAAAGGAGAAATTAATACAACTAAAATAAACTGGGGGAATAGTGTAGGAGGGATTGTTGGTGCAAACAATGGTACAATTAAAGAATGTTATAATGCTACAAATATAAATGCAAAATATTCGTGCAAAGAAAATAGAATAGGAGGAATAGTAGGCGTAAATGAAATTGAGGGAAAAATAGAAAATTGCTATAATAAAGGAAAAATTGATAGCCAAGTAGTTGGTGAACAAAGCGGAAAAGATGATATTTGTTTAATAGGGGGAATTGCTGGACGCAATATAGGAAGCATAAAAAACGTATATTCATATCGGAGAATTAAATGATAAAAATAATAAAAATATACGAACTTATATTGATGCAGTAGGAACAAACCATCTATTAAATCAAGTAGAATTTATTAATTGTTATTATTTAGAAAATATAATTGCTGCTTCAGATATAAATGCTACAATATCAGAAAATGCAAAACCGAAAACTGCTATTCAAATGAGAAGTGAGGAATTTTTGAATTTACTAAATCAAGATTATAATGAAATGTGGAAATTTAGTAGTGGGGAAAATAATGGATATCCTGTTTTATATTGGGAGTGAAAATTGCCTATATAAACTTTATTAATACTTGCACAGGAAACAAAACAGGAATATATGATTTATCTGGAGGAGCATATGAAAGAGTAACAGCATATTACAATGGTAGCAGTTCGCTTTCAAACGGAAGTTCATTTGCAAGTGAAAACGGAACAAGCACAGAATACGCAACAGCATACACAGGAACAAGTGCAAGTACAGATTATAAACTAGGAGATGCAACATATGAAACAAGTGGATGGCATAGTGCTGTTGCTAGTTTCGTGAGTTCGGACTATGCATTCTTCTCTCGTGGAGGTAGCTATGGAAATGGGACTAATGCAGGAATGTTTTACTTTAGCGACAGCAGTGGTCATAGCAACAGCTACGACAGTTTTCGTCTGTGTCTTGTAGTAAAGTAATGTAAAATCTGTTATCTGAACTAATTTTAAGTTAGTTCATAATAATAAAAAATAGTAAAATAAAAAATATAAATCATAAAAAGTATATTCTAGTATTAGTTAAATTAAGTTTTAATTTAGCTTTAAGAATGAATGTGCTTTTTTTCTTTTAAATGAATTTTAAATAAAGAAAAATATGGTAATTTTTGAAAATAGATGCTATAATGTTAATGGATTAATGAACTTGCAGACACATCTGCTAATTTTAAAATTAAAATTTTGAATTTCGCAGACGCATCTGCGAAATTTAGAAAATAATTGAAAAATCAAGCTTTTAATAAAAAAATAGAAAAAGAAAAGAGGAAATATATGGAAGAAAATCAAATGTTAGAAAAGGATTTTAAAGAAGTATTTAAAGATATAAAAAATGAAATATTAAATGCATAATATGATATTTATAAAAGTGCAAATATAAGGACATTAGCGTTATATAGCTATTTAGGAAAAATAATAAATGAAAATGCAAAATATGGAAATAAATTTATAAATAATTTATCAATAGAATTAAAGAT
>CALXZC010000038.1 GCA_944393135.1 uncultured Clostridia bacterium
TTAATTTTGGGTTTAAATTATAATTATTAACTATAGTAAAGTAGAAATTAAGCCAATAAAACCAAAAAGTAAGAAGAGAATATTTGATAAAACTTTTACCAAGGAAGGATTAAATTTATTACCTAAAAACCTTCCAAAAAACAAAGCAAAAGAATTACTAATAACCATACCCATGATAGAGCCTAAAATTAAAGGGATTTTACAAGCAGGGTATTGAATACCAAGACCTAAAGAAGCAAGGAAAGTCTTATCTCCAAGTTCGCCAATTATAATACTAATTGCAATGATAAAAATGTAATTTAATTTTATGTTAGAAATCTTCTGTAAAAAAGAAGATTTTTTATCTGTAGAAATTCCATCTTTTTCTGGAAGAAATCCTAATATTCCAAACAATAAAAAAGATATATATGTGAAAATTTCTAAATAAAATCTGAAATATTCGTTATTAAAAGAGCCTAGTTTACTACCAAAAATAATAGCCAAGCCATGGCTAAAAAGAGTACCAATAGCAACACCTAATAATATGTTTTTTGCTCTATCTTTAGTTGAAAAAGAAAGTACAAGAAGTTGAGTTTTGTCACCAAGTTCGGATAAAAACACAATAAAAAAGCTAATAAAGAAAGTATAAATAAGCTCCATAAATAATACACCTCTTAATCCAACATATGCTTTTTATTAAGATAATAGACGCCAAACTTTACGGAAGTTTTGAGTTTAATAATGTGAA
The DNA here is from genome assembly GCA_944393135.1 of uncultured Clostridia bacterium. Taxonomy (GTDB): domain Bacteria; phylum Bacillota; class Clostridia; order TANB77; family CAG-508; genus CAG-269. The sequence goes on from CALXZC010000038.1 coordinate 728, forward strand.
AGTTTTGTGAATTGCTTTACTTTGAAAGGATTAAATGATAATATTATAATCGAAATGGAAACAATAGTAAAGAATAAAGGAGGAATTTTTTGTGATAGAGGTTAAGAATGTTACAAAAAAGTATGGAAAGTTTGTAGCCGTAGATAATATCAGTTTCACAATAAATGATGGTGAAATTGTCGGTTTGCTTCGGACCAAATGGAGCTGGAAAAAGTACAACAATGAACATGCTAACAGGTTTCATAGAACAAACAAGTGGCGAAATTATTATTGATGGATACAATATGCTTAAAAAGCCTAAGAAAGCAAAAAAAGAAATAGGCTATATGCCAGAAGGAGTACCTCTTTATACAGACTTAACAGTAAAAGAGTTTGTAACTTATATGGCAGAACTAAAGAAAGTTGATAGAAAACAAAGAAAAGAAAAAGTACAAAAAATAATAGAACAAACAGGACTAAAAGATGTACAGAAAAAATTAATAAGAAATTTATCTAGAGGGTATAAGCAAAGAGTATCAATGGCAGGAGCATTAGTGGGAGAACCTAAGATATTAATACTTGATGAACCAACAGTAGGTTTGGATCCAAAACAGATAACAGAAATAAGAAATTTAATTAAAGAATTAGGAAAAACACATACAGTTATATTAAGCTCACATATATTATCAGAAGTTAGTCAAGTTTGTAATAAGGTTATTATTATAAATAAAGGAAAATTGGTAGCAATAGATACTCCAGAAAACCTAGAAAATAAAGTTTCAAATAAGAATTGTGTTTATGTAACAGTAGAAGATGTAGATAATAAAATGGATACAATTAAAAATAGAATAGAAGGAATTCAAAAATTAGAATTGGTAGAAGAAAATGAAGATGGAACAAAACAATATATGATAGAAAGTAAAGACGGTGTTGACTTAAGAAAAATATTATTTACAGAACTTGCAAAAGAAAATATAACAATATTTGAAATGAAGAAGGCAGATAGCACTTTAGAAGATGCTTTCATGAAAATAATAGAAGGAGGTAATAAATAATGCTAGCAGTTATCAAAAAAGAATTGAAAAGCTATTTCTTTTCCCCAATAGGTTATGTTGTTATAGGAATATTTTTACTATGTTTTAGTGTATTCTTTTATTTAACAGTATTACCATCTGGAAGTGTAGATTTAAGTATGTTATATGCATATACAGCATTATATGGCTTAATAATAATAGTACCAATATTAACAATGAGAACATTTGCAGAAGAAAGAAAAAACGGAACAGAACAACTTTTATTAACATCTCCAACAGGAATGTTTAAAGTAGTTATGGGAAAACTATTAGCAGCGTTATCAGTTATAGTTATAACTTTACTTATATCATTTATGTTTTTCTTTATTGTAAAATTTTTTGGAGAACCAGATATTATGACAACATTAGTTTCAATGTTAGGGTTTGTATTAATCAGTATAGCAGCACTATCATTTGGAATTTTTGCATCTAGTTTAACAGAAAATCAAGTAATAGCAGGAGTAATTACAGTAGCTTTCTTAATTATTTCACTATTTATAACAGATATAAGTAATATGTTTTCAGGATTTGCATTAATGAATTTTTATACAAACTTTACACAAGGAGTAATATCTTTGGAAAACATAATCAGCTTATTACTATTTAGTGTAGTTTTTATAAGTCTAACAATAATAGTTATGCAAAGAAGAAAAATAGTTAAGTAAGGAGATGAAAAGATTGGGAAAAAAAGAAAACATGAGTGGAAATGTGAGCGAAGAAAAAAATAACAAAGCTATTATAAAAAAAGAGAAAAAAGACAAAGAACCAGGTAAAATTAAGAAGTTTTTTAAGAAAATAGGAGAAACGCTAAAGAGAAAATGGTTAATAGATGGGACAAAAACACTTATATTAATAGCTATAATAATTTTAGTATATATTGGTGTAAATATCTTATTAGAAAAAGTAGTTTTACCAGATTTAGATTGTACTCAAGATAAAATATATTCACTATCAGACGAGAGTAAAGATAAGCTTAAAGGTATAGATAAAGAAGTAACAATAACTTTAATTAATTATAGTAGTAATACATCTTTGGTTAATTTTATGGAAAAATATACAGGCTTAAATAATAATATAAAACTAGAAAAAATTGATGATTTATCTTCAAGAACAGATTTAATGACTAAATATTCTTTATCAGCTGATAGTAGTTTAATTTTAGTAAACTGTGGAGATAAAGAGAAACAAGTAACAGACTACGATATGTATACATATGATTATACATCATATAAACAAATAGATAAAACAGAAGAAGCAATTACAAATGCTATACTAGATGTAACAACTGATGAAAAACCTAAGGTTTATTTTATGTCTAATCATCTAGCATATGATATTAATTATTTCTATACAATAATGCAAACTGTAGAAAATGAAGCAAATGAAGTAGATACTATAGATGTTTTTGCAAATGGAAAAGTTCCAGATGATTGTGATTGTTTAGTAATTACAACATTAAAGGAAGATATTACAGAACAAGAAAGAGATAGCTTAATAAATTACATTAAGGCTGGAGGAAAACTTTTACTTATGTGTGGTCCTAATGTAACAGGAGTTAGCTTAACAAATTTCCAAACAGTATTGGATGAATATGGAGTAAGTGTTTCAAATGGTATAGTATTTGAAGGTGATAGCTCAAAGATGATAGCAGGATATCCAGATTTTATAGTAGAGCCAGTACAGTCAACAAGTTTAACAAGCAATTTAAATATGACTATGAATATATGTTTACTTGATGCAGGAAAGATTACATTTAATGATGATAAATTAGAAGATTTAGGAGTAGAGTATGAAATATTAGCACAAACTGGTGACACATCATTCTTAAGAAATGATTTAACACAAACATCAGCTACAAGGACTTCAAGTGATGACGAACCAGAAACTTCTACGGTAGCAGCTATTGCAACTAAAAAAATAGATGACAATACATCTTCTAAATTAATAATATTCTCAAATGAAATATTTGCAATGGATATGGCTGTTCCAATAAATGGTTATGCAATGTATCCAGTAGCTTTATATAATAATTCTGATATAATTTTAAATTCTATTTCATATTTAAATGAAAGAGAAGATACTATAACAATTAGAAAAAATACTGATGATGTTAGCTATACTGTAACAGAGGAACAAAATAATATAATACTTGCAATTATATTTACAATTCCTGTTTTAATAATTATAGCTGGAATTATAGTATGGCAAGTAAGAAGAAGAAAGAGATAATAAAATTAAAAAGTGAGAATTTTTGGGACGGCAATTTTTGTCTCAAAATATAACTGAAGTAGAAAGTAAGAATTTCTTGCTTTCTATTTGTTTTTATAGTAAAATATTATTGTTAAAATTAAAAATTTTAATTTTAAAAAATGAAGTTAGTATGAAAAAACAGTTTTATGGAATAAGTGGTTGTGAAAGAATAGTGGAAAATGATTACTATTGTGTTGATAAAACCATGTATATAGAAAATTAGAAAATTTAGTAGAGCCATATATAATGTTTTCACATCCTAAAAAATAATGAAAGAAATATATTCAGAATATTTCTTAAAAATATTAAACGAAGAAGAAAACTTAAAAATAGAAAGCAATTATTATACAGAAATAGCAATAGAAATAGCATTAGAAGGAAAAATAAATAAAATAGTAGCATTATTGCAAAAATATCTTAAAAACTTATCAAATAGAGATTATCAAAAGTTTGATGAAAAATATGTAAAATTAATATTTTACTGTATAGCAATGAACCTAAAAATATTCACAGTAAAATCAGAAATGGAAGTAGAAAGAGAATATCCAGACTTAGTATTAATACCAAGAGAAAGAAATAAAGGATACAACTCTTTAATGATAGAATTTAAATATTTAAAGAAAATAGAAGAAAACAAACTAGAAGAAAAACAAAAAGAATCAAAAAACAAATAAAAAATATAGCAATGTACATGAAATAAAAGACATAGAAAAACTAAATAAATATAAAACAATAGCAGTAAACGATAAAATATATACAGAAAAAATACTATAAAATGAGACAAAAATTGCCCATCCCTTTTTGTCTCACAAAACAAAGGAGAAATTTTTTATGAAAGATGTTTGGAAACAGGAAAATTTAATAGGGGTAAAGAAAATAAATAAGAAAAAAATTGCTATAACAATAATAATAGTAATTTTAGCTGTAGCATCAATAGTTATTGGTGGATTATACATGTCTAATAAACAAATAAGAGAATGGATAGACAAAAATATATTTAGAAAAGAAGTAGAACAAGATACAGCAATAACAATAGAATTAAATGAAGGTCAAACAGGGAATATTTATGCATTTAATAGATATATAGGAATACTAAATCAAACAAGATTTACTATTTATGGAAATACTGGGAATGAAGAAACATCATTAGATATACAAATATCAAATCCAATATTTAACTCAGCAAATAGATTTTTAGCAATAGCGGAAAATGGGGGGCAAAAATTTTACTTAATAACAGATAAAAGTATTTCATGGGAAGAAGAAGTCGATGGTAATATATCACAAATATATGTAAATAAAAATGGCTATGTTGCAGTAGTAATCAGTGGAACTAGTTATAAAACAGTAGTAAAAATGTACACTCCAGAAGGAAAAGAAATGTTTACAACATTTTTGGCATCAACAAGAGCAGTAGATGTAAGTATATCAAATGATAATAAATATTTAGCAATAGCAGAAGTAGATACATCAGGAACAATGATACAATCTTATATAAGAATAATGTCAATAGATAAAGCAGAAAAAGACCCAACAAATGCAAAAGAGAAAACATATACAAGTGAAGCAGGCAGATTAATAACAAATGTAAAATATCAAAATAGAAATAAATTAGTATGTATGTATACAGATATGCTAACAGAAATAGAAAATGACCAAGAAAATGTATTAGTAGATAGTAAAGATAAAAAAATAATATTCCAGTCAGTAGAACTAGAAAATAATGCAAGTTATGTAGAAGAAAAATCATCAGGATTATTTACAGCAGATTCCATTGTAAACATTGTAAATATTGATACAAAAGAAACAAAGCAATATACAGTAAACTATGTTGCAAAAGAAATATATACATATGGAAATATAATAGCATTAAATTTAGGAACAGAGATAGAATTTATAAATACAGGAGGATGGCTTGTTAAAAGATATATAGCAAACCAAGAAATAACAAGCATAGTTGTTTCAGATGCAATCGCTGGAATTATATATAGAGATAAAATAGAAATTATAAATTTATAGGAGAAGAAAATTTATGGGAATTATAATAGATGGTATAATAATTTTATTTATAATATTATCCGTATTTTTGGGATATAGAAAGGGTCTAGTTTCTTTAGGAATACATTTAGTTGCATTTATTATAGCATTAATTGTAGCATTTATATTATATAGACCAATAGGAAACTTAATAATGAGCACAACAAATATAGATGAAAGTTTGCAAAAAACAATAGAAACAAAATTAGAAGAAATAGTAGGAAATGAAGAGACAGAAGGAATAGCAAATAGCATAATAGAAGATGCAAAAAATGGAGCAGTATCAGAAACAGCTAAAAGCTTGTCTATGAATATAATATATGGAGGAACAATTATAATACTATTTATAATACTTAGAATAGCATTAGTATTTATAAGTGCAATAGCAAACTGGATAGCAAAATTACCAATATTAAAACAGGCAAACAAACTAGGAGGAATACTTTATGGATTATTAAGAGGAATATTAATAACATATGCTATATTATTAATACTAAATTTAGTAATAACATTAAACCCACAAAGTGGCTTAAATAAAACAATGAATGAAACATATTTAGCAAAAGTAATGATGGAATATAATATTCTTAACGTATTTTTCTAAAAAAATGTCTATATTTGTTGCAATATGTAATAAATTTTGCTATACTTTTAGCATGAGATTTTTAGGAGTTGAGTGTTTTGAAAGAAAATAATAATAACAAAAGAGAAAATAAAAAGGGGAATTCTAAAAAACAAAATAATATAAAAACAAAACAAAAAACAAACAAAAAAAAGAAAAAAGTTTGGAAAAAAGTTTTGTTGATAATTTTACTATTACTACTTGTAGCAGGAGGAGTTTTTGCATATAAAGTACATAAAAATGGTGGAGGTCTAACAGGAATATTAGCAACAGCGGTAGGGCATGATGAAGATACAAAGAAAAATCTGGAAGAATTTAAATGCTTAGTATTAGGAATAAGTACAGATGAAGAAGGTGCATTATTAACAGACACAATAATGGTAGCATCATATAATCCTAACACTCAGAAAGCGACATTGTTATCTATTCCAAGAGACACATATACAGGAACAAACCCAGCAAAAGCAACAGCATATCAGAAAATAAACTCAGTATATAGTAGGAAAAAAGATCCACAAGATGTACTAGATGCGGTAAATGATATAACAGGATTAAATTTACAATATTATGTAATAGTAAAAACAGAAGGATTTATAAAACTAGTAGATGCAATAGGAGGAGTTACATTTAATGTTCCAATAGACATGGATTATGATGATACATCACAAGACTTACACATTCACTTAAAAGCAGGTGAACAAGAGCTTGATGGAGATAAAGCAGAACAACTAGTTCGTTTTAGACATAATAATGACGGAACATCATATCCAGAAGAATATGGAGACAACGACTTAGGAAGAATGAGAACACAAAGAGACTTTATCATGGCAGTAATAAAACAAACAGCAAAAGTAGAAAACATATTCAAAATAGGAGAAATACTAGATGTAGCACAAGAAAATGTAATTACAAATATAGACTTCAATGTAGCAAAAGATTATATACCATATGCAGTAGAATTTAATACAGATAATTTATTAACTGCTACATTACCAGGAGTTAGTACAAATAAAAATGATGCAGGTACATGGGTATTTTTACATGATAAAGAAGAAACAGCAGAATTAATACAAGAGTTATTCTATGATAGAGATAAAGAAGAAGAGGAACAAGAAGGAAATACAACTAATACAACTAATACTACATCAAATACAAGTACAGTATCAACAAAAACAAAATCAGAAATAAAAGTAGAAGTAGTAAATGGAACAGGGACAAGTAGTAACTTACAAAAAGCAGTAGATGACCTAGAAGAGGCAGGATATAATGTAACCTCAACAGATGTTATAAATACAACATCTAAAACAATAATAATGAACAAAAAAAATATAGGAGATGCTATACTAGAAGGAATAGAACAAACACTAGAAACTGGCATGATAGAAGAAAGTAATGCTAGTACAAGTAAAGTAGATGTAACAGTTATTTTAGGAAGAGACTATAACGCTAAATAAAAAATAAAGATAAGTTATCTAATTTTGATAACTTATCTTTATAAAAAATATAATTTAAATTTTATCAATCATTTATTTCAGAAAGTTTAAGAATTTTCTTTCTTTTTTCAATAATAAACCAAATAATAAAAATAAGAATAATACCAATAAGCCCTAAAACAAGATAAGTAATAACATTAGACTTCTTAACATCATGTGCAGCAATTAAATCAGTTGTATAATCAACACCATTTATTGAATAAGTTACTTTGCCTAAAACTTCTCCTTTATAAATCGGAGCAGAAATGTTATCGTTTAACTGAATAATAGGAACTAACTCCTCATCAGAATTCTTATCCACTAAAGCAGGGATATCTTCAGAAATTAGTAAATTTAAATTCTTAGTATCATTTGAAGCACCTTCTACATTAATATTTGTAACAATATCATTTTCATTAATAACATTTTTCAATTCATAATTAGAAAAAGCATAATCATAAAGTAATCGAGTAACATTAAATCTGTCATCATTACCAAGAACAACACAAATCAATTCTAAATCATTGTTATATGCAGCAGTAACTAGACAATGCTTAGCTTGAGAAGTAAAACCAGTCTTTCCAGAGAAAACATATTGGTAATAATTTTCGTTCCCAGCAATAAGAAGCTCATTAGTAGAAGCATACTTCCTAGGACCCCACATATTAGTTGCAGGAATAGCACAAGAAGCCTGACCACTTATCTTTCTAAAAGTCTCATTTTGTAAACAATATTTCATAAGAAAAGCAAGGTCTTTAGCAGTAGTATAATGATTTTCATCTTGTAAACCATATGTATTAGTAAAATGAGTATTAACCAAACCTAATTCATTAAGTTTAGTATTCATCATACTAACAAAACTATCAGTAGAACCGCCAATGTATTCAGCTAAAACATTAGCAGCATCATTTGCAGAATGAACAAGCAAAAGTTCTAAGAGTTGTTCAACAGTTAACTGTTCACCAACTTGGATATCAGCAGTACTGTAGCCTTCAGGGATAGCAGAAATAGCATTATAGCTTGCAGTAACAACAGTATCCAAATTAGAATTCTCAAGAGCAAGAATAGCAGTCATAATCTTAGTAGTACTAGCAGGAAACATCTTAGAATTTTCATCTTTACTATAAAGAGGTTTAGTCGTTCTGCTATCCATTAAGTAAACACTACCATCATTAATAAAAGGAAGTTCTGAAGCACTACTAATATTTGTATAACAACTTAAAAAAATTATTAAAAACAAAAAACAAAAAATAATAAAAAATTTTCTAAGCCTCATAATAAATCTCCTTAATCACTCCTATAACTAAATAATATACAATAATTCGACAAAATTTTCAATAGAAAATTAAGCAAAATAAAAAATCAGTAAATAAGAGCAATAACCAAAGCTAATATAAAAATAAACAAATAAAAAAATATATATAAAATAAATATAAAATTAATATAAAACTAATAAAAAGAAAGGGTGTTATTATGAAATATATTAGTAAAAAACAAAAAATATTATTAATAGTAATAATTTCTATTATAACAATAGGAATTAGTTATTATGCATATGCAGCAAAATTAAATGAAGAAATAAGTATAGAAAAACAAAATGAAGAATTAGAAATAGAAGAAGAGAAAACAGAAGAAAGTGAGGAAGAAAAAGCAGAGAAAGAAACAAAAAAAATAATAGTTCATGTATCAGGGGCAATAAAAAAAGAAGGGATTTATGAATTGGATGAAAATAGTAGAGTAGCAAATGCAATAGAAGTAGCAGGAGGAATAACAGAAAATGCATACACAAAAGAAATAAACTTAGCATTGGCATTAGAAGATGGCATGAAAATATATATACCAACAAAAGAAGAGGTAGAAAAAGAAATGAAATTAGGAACATATAATAGTAATGTGAGTGGAAATGATAACAATAGTAAGGAAAGTGGTAAAAGTAGTAATAAAAGTAACGAAAAAATAAATATAAACACAGCAACAAGAGAAGAGTTAGATAAACTACCAGGAGTAGGAGAAACAACAGCAGATAAGATAATAAATTATAGAGAAGAAAATGGAGAATTCAAGAAAATAGAAGAAATAAAAGAAGTAAAAGGAATAGGAGACAGTAAGTTTGAAGAAATAAAGGATTTAATAGAAGTTTGAGAATTTTAGGGACGGGCAATTTTTGTCTCATCTGTAATATAAAATAGTTAAAACACAGGGATTTTTAGCAAGTTTTTAGATTTAAGCATTCGCTTACCAGCAATTTTACTACCCTTAAATTCCCTACGTAAAATTGCTTAATCTAAAAACTTGCTTTATAATTTATTGTTTATTTTTTTATGCAAGAAATAAGTAATGTACATATATTTACCTTTTATTATATTTTAGTAAAATAAAGGTAAACATAAAAATGAGACAAAAATTGCCCGTCCCCAAAAATCTCAATTTTTCTTGACAAAATTACTAAGCTATAGTAAAATGTTAGTGTAAGCTAACAAAAGGAGGAAACTATGAAGCTAACTAGTTCTCAAGAAGAATATCTAAAAACAATTTATCTTCTGGAAATGAATAGTACAAAAGTAAGAGTAACAGATATTGCTAATAAATTAAAAATAACAAAGCCAAGTGTAAATAAAGGTATAAAGTGCCTTAGAGAGATTGGACTAGTTAATTATGAAACTTATGGAAATATTTCACTAACTGATGAAGGTGAAAGAATGGCGGTAGGTATTATTAAAAGACAGGATATATTGGAAATGTTTCTAGAAGAGGTATTGGAAATAGATAAAAAACAGGCGGTAGAAGAAGCAAAGGCAATGAAACATGTTGTTTCAGAAAATACAGCAATAAAATTGGATAAGTATATTACAGAAGTTTTAAATTTAGGAGATTTAGATTGTAATTATGACGAAAATAGTGAAAAGTGTAGAAATTGTGTTAAGATAACAGCAAAAAATAGATTAAGAAAAAACAGTAGTATTTAAGGAGGGCAAAATGTTAGAATTAGATAATGTATGTTTTACAAGAGAGAATAAAAAAATATTAGATAATGTAAGTTTAAAAATAGATACAGGTAAATTTATAGCAATAACGGGACCAAATGGTTCAGGAAAATCAACATTGGTAAAGATGATTATGGGTATAGAAAAGCCAGATGAAGGAAAGATTATATTTGATGGGAAAGATATAACAAATTTAGAAATAAATGAAAGAGCGAAATTAGGGATAAGTTTTGCGTTTCAACAACCTGTGAAGTTTAAAGGTATTACGGTATATGATTTATTAAAAATAGCATCTAAAAGATATATTACAAAAAAAGAAGCATGTGAAGTTTTATCACAAGTGGGTCTTTGTGCAAAAGAATATGTTGATAGAGAAGTTAATGGGTCTTTATCAGGTGGAGAGTTAAAAAGAATAGAGATAGCAACAGTAGTATTGAGAAATTCTAAGCTTACGATATTTGATGAGCCAGAGGCTGGAATAGATTTATGGAGTTTTAACAACTTAATTGAGGTCTTTGAAAATATGAGGGAATTAGTAAAAGGGACGACTTTAATAATTTCACATCAAGAAAGAATTCTAAATATTGCTGATGAAGTAATATTAATGAGAAGAGGAAAGATTGTTCAAATAGGAAGTAGCAAGGAAATATTAGAGGAGAGTATAAAACCATCTGTTAATTGTTGCAAAATAAAGAAAGTAGGTGAAAAATAAGTGGCAGATACAAAGTTAAATGATGAATTATTAAATAATATAGATGAAGGTGTTTTAGGAGAGATAACAAAACTTGATAAATTAAAGACAGGAGCCTATAATATTAGAAAAAATGGACAAGGTATAGAAAGAAAGATAACAGAAAATGTAAATATTATAACAAAAAAAGATAAGCCAGGGATTGATATATATGTAAAAGAAAATGCTAAGTTTGAGTTAGTACATATACCAGTAATAATAACAGAAAGTGGACTAACAGATGTAGTGTATAATGACTTCTTTATTGGGAAGAATGCAAATGTATTTATAGTGGCAGGATGTGGTATACACAATGACCATCATAAAGATTCACAGCATGATGGTATTCATAGATTTTTCTTAGAAGAAGGAGCAAAAGTAAAATATATAGAAAAACACTATGGAGAAGGAAATGGGGATGGAAAAAGAATACTAAATCCTGTAACAGAAGTTTATCTAAAAAAGGGAAGTTCTTTAGAAATGGAAAGTGTTCAAATAAAAGGTGTAGATTCTACAATTAGAGAAACAAGAGGTATTATAGAAGAAGATGCTAATTTTGTGGTTACAGAGAAAATAATGACACATGGAAACCAGTTTGCAAAAACTATATTTGATGTAGAATTAAATGGAGATAACTCTAGTGCACATGTTACATCAAGGTCAGTTGCGGCAGATAATTCAAAACAATATTTTATATCAAAAATATATGGAAATGCAAAATGTTTCTCACATAGTGAATGTGATGCAATCATAAAAGATAAAGCAATAGTAACAGCAACACCAGAGGTAACGGCAAATAATGTTGATGCTAATTTAATACATGAAGCAGCGATTGGAAAAATTGCAGGGGAGCAAATAACTAAACTTATGACTTTAGGACTTTCAGAAGAAGAAGCTGAACAAGAGATTATAAATGGATTTTTAAGATAAAAAAAGACCAACAAATGTTAGCCTAAGTTAATAAAGATATAGAGTATCTTCAATTACATAAGAAACAGGAAGTACGTCATCAGTATCTGAATTAATTTTAAAAATAGAGCGGTTTGATGCATCTTTATAAACAGAAACTGTGACAGTACCACATTTCTTAATTTCTTTAATATCCGGTTTATCCAAAGTTCTCACCTCTTTTTCTTTAGTGTAATTCCAATTATACAGTAAAAAAGAAAAAAAGGTAATAAAATTTTACAAAAGTGCAAAAATCGTTTATGAAAATAGTAAAAAAGATAAAAACTTATATTTTATAAAGATAAGTACACTAAAACTAAGCTATTATTTGCAAAACCCTTTTGATAACATAACAAAATTTTATAGTAATAAATTATAGACCAACTTTTAAATGTTGGTCTTTATTATGCTTTTAGTTAAATTAAGTGATTTTTATAAGAATATATGGCTTTGACCAACTAAAAAAGCATTTGACCAACTAATGGTAAATGCTTGAATTGGTTGCGGGGGATAGACTCGAACTACCGACCTCAGGGTTATGAGCCCTGCGAGCTGCCAACTGCTCCACCCCG
>CALXZC010000039.1 GCA_944393135.1 uncultured Clostridia bacterium
TTTTATTTATATATTTTTATTATGTCGATTTTTGTTATTTTTTATTTAGTAATTTTTAGAAGATTTTTTATTTAAGTTAAAAAAAATAAAAAAACGTAATGAAAAATTTTTCCATTACGTTTTTGTTTATAATTAAATTTTTATTTTATTAAATTTAAAATTTTAGGAATAAATATAATAAGACCTATTATCACACTTCCAATCGCTAAAACTAAAACAGCACCAGCCGCCACATCTTTTGCAATTTTTGCTTTCTCATTTTTTTCCTTTGTTATCATATCAACAACTGTTTCTATTGTTGTATTAAATAATTCTGCTGAAATTACTAATGAAATCATAATTATCAAAATAATCCAGTCTAAAGCATCTATTTTTAATATTATTCCTGCAAGAATTACTAATATCATTATTAATATATGTATTTTCATATTTTGCTCTGTTTTAAAAGACGTTTTTATACCAGTAAAAGCATATTTAAAACTATTGATTAATTTTTTAGTTTTTGACCTCATTTTCATCTTCTCTTTCTATAATATATTTTTTCACCAAACTTGTAAAAATTATCAAATAACATATTGAAATTAAGAAACCTGCAATAACATCACTCGTATAATGCACTCCTAAATATATTCTACTTAATCCAATTAATATTATTAAAACACTAAAAAAACTTATTAAAATCACTTTTAATTTTTTATTTTTAAGATATTTATAAACTAAATAAATTAAAAAGCCGTAGAAAGCCATTCCTACCATTGAATGCCCAGATGGAAAACTATACCCAGTCTCTACAATTAGTTTAAGTTCATTCGGCCTTGGTCTTTGTATTACATTTTTTAATAAAACATTTAAAATTGTTGCAATTATCACATTTAGTAGAATACTTACACTTATCTTTTTATCTTTAAGTAATAAAAAAGATAAAATTGTTAAAACACAAATAACAGATACCCCTCCTAAATTAGTTATAAACATTGCTATAGGAGTTACTACTGGATTTATTGCATTTGATATTATACTATAACCAATTATATCAAACTTTAAAATCTCTTTATCAAATACATCTTCTACAATATCTATTACAATTAATAATAGTATAAATAATATTATCCATTTAATATTTTTAATAGATATATCCTTTACCTTTGTTAACTTTTCTTTCATTTATCTTCAACTAGTCCTTTTTAAAAATTATATTTCCATTTTAGCATTTATTTATAAATGAGACAAGAGGGGACTGGCAATTTTTGTTTCATTTTTATGTTTACCTTTATTTTACCAAAATATAATAAAAAGTAAATATACATATATTCCTTATTTCTTACACTAAAAAATAAACAATAAATTATAAAGCAAGTTTTTAGATTAAGCAATTTTACGTAGGGAATTTAAGGGTAGTAAAATTGCTGGTAAGCGAATGCTTAAATCTAAAAACTTGCTAAAAATCCCTGTGTTTTAGCTATTTTATATTACAGATGAGACAAAAATTGCCCATCCCTTTTTTTCTCACTCTGTCCTTAGTGCTTCAACAGGATCTTTTTTGCTAGCCATTTTTGCTGGTATTAGCCCTGCTATTATTGTTAAAAACATACTAATCAATACTAATATAACTCCTGCTACTGGTTTTAATGTTGCCTTTATTGCTATTCCTGATAAGTTATATATTAAACTGTTTATTGGGATAGTTAAAAGGATTGTTATTCCAATTCCTAAAATCCCTGCAATTAACCCAACTATAAATGTTTCAGCATTAAATACTTTTGATATATCTTTCTTTGATGCTCCTATTGCTCTTAGTATTCCTATTTCTTTTGTTCTTTCTAATACTGATATATATGTTATTATTCCTATCATTATTGATGATACTATTAGAGAAATGCTCACAAATCCTATTAATGCATAGCTTACTGCATCTATAATATTTGTTACTGATGTCATCATTGTCCCTACTATATCTGTATATGTTATTACATTTTCTTCTTTTCCTTCTTCTGTTTGTTTTTGATTATATTCTTCTATCGCATTTGCTATTCTTTCTTTATCATCAAATGATTTTGGATATATTAATATTGATGATGGCTCTTCTAAATTGACTGCGCCTAAAGTTTTTAAATTATCTTCATACGTTGCTTCCATATTTTCTCTATATGTTTCCATCATATCTGCTATTTGCTCTGGTGACATTTGTGATAAAGCTCTTTGTTGTTCTACAGTTAAGTTTTGAATATTAAATATTTGTTCTTCTCCCTCTTGTGGGAATTCTAACCCAGTAAATACATTTATATCTGGATTTTCTTTTTGTTCTTTTACTATTTTTGCTTCATTGGTCTTATTTATTACATATTCTTTTAAATCTTTTAAATATCCTATTCCTCCTGCCATTCCAGTTGCTGTGCTATTTTCGTTTTGTTTTATTATTCCTACAACTTTTATGCTTTCTGCATTTGCTATTTTTTGTTTCATGTACTCATTATTATCTTCTTTATTTATCCACAAACCATTTTCTTTTTCGTAATAATCACTATTTAATAATAATTTAAAAGATAAATTTAATAATTCATCATAGGTATAACTAGTATTGTCTGGTTCTTCTACTGTTTCTCCATTTTGTAATTGTTTCATTGTTTCTTCTAATTCACTTTGGTCTTTTAAACCTAATGAGTATAACACATAATCATTTATTCTATTGTTTTCATCTACTATTAAAACTACTTCGTTATAATTTTTAGGCCAATTTCCTGCTAGTAAATCATATTGTGAATGTAATAATTCTTCATTATCTAACATTTCTGTCCACACATCTGTATTCATAAAAGTCATTCCGCTACTATTATTTGCTTCAGCCATTCCTCCCATTCCGAGTTTTTCCATGACTGTACTTGGATTTACTTTTACTATTCCATTTTCTGTGTTTTCTTTATATAAATTTAATTTTAAGTTATACTCATATTGTATTGAATTAGTATAATCTTTTATTTTGCTATTTTCACTTCCTAAATATTTTTTAAATTCTGTTAAATTGTTGTTTTCTACTTTATTTGATATGGTTGAAAGCATTTGTGTCATTATATTTTGTGAATGTATCTTTCCATCTTCTGAGTTATCATTATTGTTACTTTCACTCATCATGCTTTCTAACATACTTGTTGTATCGATTGTTGCTTCTTCTATACTTATAGGATATGACGATAATGTATCCTCTTCTACCTTATCTATATAATTTTGAATTCCTGTTGATATTGCAAGTATTAATGCTATTCCTATTATCCCTATACTTCCTGCAAATGATGTTAATATTGTTCTTCCTTTCTTAGTCATTAAATTATTTAAACTTAAATTTAATGCTGTTAAGAATTTTATTGATGTTCTCCTTTTTTCCTTTTCTCTATTTTCTTCTAACTTTTCAGTCTTATATGGATTACTATCATCCGTAATTACACCATCTAATATTCTTATTATTCTAGTTGAATATTCTTCAGCTAATTCTCCATTATGTGTTACCATTATTACTAACTTTTCTTGTGCAATTTCTTTTAATATATCCATTACTTGCTTACTTGTTTTGCTATCTAATGCTCCTGTTGGTTCATCTGCTAATATTATATCTGGATTATTTACTATTGCTCTTGCAATAGCCACTCTTTGCATTTGTCCACCTGATAATTGGTTTGGCTTTTTATGTATTTGTTCTTCTAACCCAACCTTTTTTAATGCTTCAATGGCTCTTTTTTTCCTTTCTTTTTTATCTACTCCTGATAAAGTTAATGCAAGTTCAACATTTGAAAGTATTGTTTGATGTGATATTAAATTATAATTTTGAAATACAAACCCTATTGAATAATTTCTATACGCATCCCAGTCTTTATCTTTAAAATCTTTAGTTGATTTTCCATTTATTATTAAATTCCCACTTGTGTATCTATCTAATCCACCTATTATATTTAATAAAGTAGTTTTTCCACATCCACTCTGTCCAAGTATTGATACAAATTCACTTTCTCTAAATTCTATATTTACACCTTTTAATGCATGTACTACATTATCTGCTGACTTATAATCCTTTGTTATATCTTCTAATTTTAACATTCCAAAATCCTCCTGCAAATAATTATATGTAATTTACACATTTTTAGTCAACCTAGTTTTGTAACTTTTTTGTGAATTATAATTGAGAAAAAGAGGGACGGGCAATTTTTGTCTCATCTTACTTGTAATTTTAGTTTTCCTAATTTTTCTTTACTAATGCTTGTTATTTTAATTATATCATCATCTTCCATTTTTGCTTTTATCATTTCTTTTATAGTTTCTTCCCTTCCTTTATTAATTCCATCAATTTTTCCTCTTTTATAATTATCTTTTAAAAATTTTATATAAGTTTTTTCAAAATTTTCCATATCTCCTTTTTCTCCTCTCCTTAATATATTTTTATATTCCAGAATTCCTTCTTTTCCTAGGTATTTTTGTATTTTTCCCAAATATTTTAAAATATAATACAAACTCTTTCTTTCTTGTTTGTTTAGCTCTATATTTTTTAATATTTTTGTTACTTTTAGCATTTCTTCTTCTGTTTTTATTTTTTCAAATGCCATAGCTAAAGATATACCTGTTCTTTCTTTTAATAATTCTTCTATTGTATAACTATGTATATCAATTAAATTATATTTAGGGTATTCCAATTTTGGAAATCCATAATATTCATTTTGCTCTTGAACTATTGTTAATGACGCATCCCATTTTTTCTTTGCTGTACTTAATACTATTGGATATATTATTGGATATTTTCGCCATCTGTTTTGTTTTAATGCTCTACTATTTATTATAGCAATACAATATTCTACAATTCTTTCTGGCATATTGTAGGCTACTGTACTTTGATGTTCTACTAATATAAAAATTTCTCTATCTTTTACCTTATAAATTATATCTGCCTCTCTTACATTAAAATCTAGCTTTGTATTAAATTTTCTATTATATTTCTCGAGTTTTACTTCTTCCAATTCGCACCCAAAATACTTTTTCATAAATTTTATAAATTCTATTTTATCATCTAATAATTCCTTAAATACCATATCATGATATTGATGTTTAAGATTATCTTGTGGCATTTTTACATTATAATTTAATTCTCCATTTATAAAATTTTCTCTATAATCTTTTGCTGTAAATTTTACCAATTCATCTTCTCCTTTCATTTTAGTATTTTTTACTGTTTAAGTCAAGTTTATTTATAAATAAATTTAGGTAATTGGATTTACTAAACTTTTAAAATATATTTTTCCACCTTCTTTCTCAATTTTTCTTTGTTTTTCTTTATTGGAAAACACGATTAAAATGATTTAAAATTAATAAAATTTAAATAAAATAAAAATACAACAGTAATAAAAATATATTACTATTGTATTTTACCATATATTGTAAAATATTACAACTATAATTAAAACTTTTCTTATAAATTTATATGGGACTATTTAAAAACTTACCTTTTTCTAGTAATATAAATATGTAATGATATATCTACTTTCTGCATTTTTTTGACTAATTTCTATAGCGAAACATAAATCATCATTTATACTAAATGAGACAAAAATTGCCCGTCCCTCTTTTTCTCATAATAATGTTTGAAGCATAAATTCATATGGGTTTGCTTCAAAACTTCCTGTAGTCTTTTCTACTCCTTCTAAAGTCATTATTGTTTCATCTATTTTTTTTGCGTTTTCTAAACTGGTTTCTATAACATAGTATGCTGGTAATGGGTTGTTTGTTTCTCCATACCCTGAAAGTAAATTTTCTCTATCTTTAAATCGCTCCTTCATTTTTTCCAAGGCATCATTTTTAGAATAGTACTCTATTTTTGCATTTTTATCTATATTTAAAATAGATGTTTTGATGTTTTCCATTTGTTCTTCTGTTATATCATCTTTTAAATAGATACTTATTTTACCTGCTTCATGATAATAATAAATAAATATAAATATATTAAATAAGATTATCATTCCTAATATTATTCCTACTACCATTAATAATTTATTTTTTTTACCTATTTTTTTATTAACTTTTTTAAGGTAATCCACTTCTTCTTTCTGTTCTTCCTCTTCTTTTCCGTCGTTTTTAATTTCTCTAAATATTTCACTACATTCTTTACAACTTTTTAAATGTTTTTCAACTAATTCCTTTGATGCCATATGTAAAGTTCCATCTTGATATCCAAATAATAAATCTTGTACTATTTCACATTCCTTTTTCATCACTTTCCTCCTTTAATTTTTCTTTCCCTCGAAAAAATACCACTCTCGCCCAAGTAGGTGTTTTATTCATTATTTCTGCTATTTCTTTATAGTCTAAATTGCCAAGTAATCTTAAGTACATTACTTCTCTTGTTTTTTCATCTAATTTTTGTATCTTTTTAAATATTTCAATTTTTTCTTGTTTTTCTATTATTTTTTCTTCTAAAATATCATTTGATACAACTACGTTTCCTAAGCTTTCAAAAGAAATATCATTTTTCTTCTTTTCTTTCTTTAAATTCCTATACCATATATATTTAGCAATTTGACAAAGCCAACTAGAAATCTTACACTCACCTTTAAATTTATCAATATTTTTAATTGCAACTTCAAAGGTTTCTTGAACTATTTCTTCCGAGATCTCCTTGTTTCCGACTTAAGCAGAATATATATTTATATACAGTTTTTGCATATTCTTGGTAAATTTTTTCTATATCCTGCATAGCACATTTCCTCCTTCTAAAAGATAAGTGTGTTAAAAATGTGATTTTGTTACAATATTTTTTATTTTTTTTAATATTTTATTTTAGGAAACATATTATTTACATAAATATGAGACAAAAATTGCCCGTCCCCTTTTGTCTCATATTTTTTTTAATTTTGCTACGAAAAAGCCTTCATATTCTTCTGTTGGTTTTACGCATATTGTTCCTTTTATTTCTGTTGGTAGTTTTGGTAAGTTTTTAATTCCGTTAAGCTCTATATCAACTATTTCTACTTTTTTTGTTTTTAAAATCTTCTCTATTATATTTTCGTTTTCTTCTTTTAATATAGAACATGTTGAGTATACCATATAACTACCTTTTTTTAATATTTTCACTGCTTTTTTTAATAAGGCTTCTTGTGTTTTTACTGATTTTGCTATTAGTTCTTTTGTGAATATTTTTTCTATTTTTGGATTTTCTATATTTATTGTTCCACTTCCTGAACATGGTGCATCTAATAGGATTTCGTCAAACGAGAAATATTCATCTATTTTTCTTGCATCTTGTTCCATTATATAGACAGATTTTGCTCCTTGTTTTTCTATATTGTATTTTAGTTTTTGTGCTCTTATTTTATTCATTTCTACTGCTGTTATTCTTGCTTTATTTCCAACTAATGCTGCTATTTCCGTGGTTTTTCCTCCTGGTGCTGCTGTCATGTCTAAGATGTCCATGTTTTCTTTTGGATTTAATATTATTGGTGGAAGCATTGATGATAAACTTTGTAGATATATTTTCCCTTCTTTATATATATCTAAATTTCTTATTATTTCTTCTCTTTCTCCTTCAATTATATATGCTTCTTCATAAAATGGTGCTTTTTTATATATAATTTTATTTTCCTTTAAAATTTCTTCTATTTCTTCTCTATTAGATTTTAATGTGTTTACTCTAAATGTTACTTTTCTTTTTGTTTTATATCCTTCTAATATTTCATTTGTTATGTCTTCTCCATACTGTTTTTTTAGTTTTTCTATTAAAAATTCTGGTATCATACATCCTCCTATTTTTTTGCTAGTTCTTTCATTTTATTATATACTTCATATGTTATTTCTACATCTGTTAGTCCTCTATGTGCATTTCTATAGTCTACTTTAAAATAGTCTGCTAGAGTTCCTAATTTATAATTCCTTACATTTGGTAATATGTTTTTTGCAATTCTCATTGTGTCTACAAAGTCATTTTTTAGATAATAGTCTAAATATGTTTTACATTTATCATAGATGAAGTTTATGTCAAAATTAACATTATGTCCCATTATTATTTCTTCTCCTGTGAATTTTATAAATCCTTCTAATGCTTCTTTTTGTTCTATTCCTTCTACTAACATTTCATTGGTTATCCCTGTTAGTCTTGTTATGAAAGGGCTTAGATTTCTATCTATTTTTAGTAATGTATTATATGTGTCTACTATTTCATTTTCTTTTACTTTTATTGCTCCTATTTCTATTATTTCATCTGTTGTTGGTGATAATCCTGTTGTTTCTATGTCTACTAGTACATAGTTATCAACCCATTTTAGTAAGCTTTTTCCTTTATGTTCTCTACTATATCTATTTTTTCCATATATATAATTATTTCCGCATTTTTTACCTCTTTTCTTTTTTAATACTGATATTATACTATTTTTCTTAAAAGACTACAATTATTTAATAAAAATTATTTTTTCTTTGCTTGCACATTTTTTTATTTTTTTATATAATTATTAAGAAGTTTAGAGTTTAGGAGATTTTTATGGAACACTGGAGTATTGAAGATTACAAGAATTTTACTGATAGTAAATTTAAAAGAAAAAGTAAATATAGGTCTAATAAAGTTTCTATTGATGGTCATACTTTTGATAGTCAAAAGGAAGCTGATTTTTATTGTGATTTAAAATTGAAATTACAGGCAAAGGAGATTAATGGTTTTTGCTTACAACCTATTTTTATGTTGGCTCCTGGCTTAAAATATAAACCTGATTTTATTGTTTTTAATAAAGATGGTTCTACTGAGGTTATTGATGTTAAGGGTTTTAAGACTAAGGAATATATTGCTAAGAAGAAAGTTTTTGAAGATAAGTATAATTTAAAGATTATTGAGATATAAAAAAGAGAATGCAGATATTATAAAATCTTGCATTCTCTTTTGGGATTAATTAAATCTCATTTATTGCTAGTACAATATGCTTACCAAAATCTTTAAGATTTACAATCAAAGGATATACTGTATTATTTTCTAGCTCGTTTGAACGTATTACTACCCAAATAGGGCTAGCTACATTATCGCTACTATCTATTAGCATCTTTTGATAACTAGAATAGTTTTGCTCATAAAAACAAATTATCTGACTTCTGATATCTTCTTTTAGCAGAAGTCCACCAAAAACTCTATTCCAAGTCCATCCGCTCAAAATACTAATAGGATATTCGCTTATACTTTTAAGTACTTTATATCCTTTTCCTAGCTTTTCTTGTGCGGAAAACAACCTAAGCATATTTTCAACTTCTTGTAAATACCACTTCTTTTCTTTCTCGATTTCTTGAATAGCATATTTACTTGCAATTTCGTTCTGTTTCATTTTTCCTCCAATTCTTGGAACCCAACAGAACTTAAGGTACCAAATCAAAGATATTCTATCTTTTTCATTGAATACCTTCTACTAAAATCAGTAGAGCTTAATTATAACATTTTTAAAATTATATTGTCAAGATTTTATATTTTTATTATTTTTTCCCATGGTAAATTTTCTTTTCCAAAGTGTCCATAGTTTGTTGTTTCTTTATATATAGGTCTTTTTAAGTCTAAATAGTTTATTATTCCTGCGGGTGTTAAGTCGAATTTTTCTTTAACTAATTTTACTAGTTCTTCTTCTTTTTTTACCCCTGTTCCAAATGTGTCTATATATATTGATAATGGTTCTTTCATTCCTATTGCATATGCTACTTGTATTTCACATTTTTTACAATAACCGTTTGCTACTAGATTTTTTGCAATATGGCGTAACATATATGCACTACTTCTATCTACTTTACTTGGGTCTTTTCCTGAAAAACATCCTCCTCCATGTCTGCTATATCCACCATATGTATCTACTATTATTTTTCTTCCTGTTAGCCCTGTGTCTCCTAAAGGCCCTCCTATTACAAATCTTCCTGTAGGATTTACATATATTTTAGTTTCTTCATCTATCATTTTTTCTGGTACAACTTTTTTTATTACTTCTCTTACTATATCTTCTCTTATTTTTTCTTGAGATATTCCTTCTAAATGTTGTGTTGATATTAAGATTGTTTCTATTCTTTTTGGTATATCTCCTTCATATTCCACTGTTACTTGTGTTTTTCCATCTGGTCTTAAATAATCTAATATTTTTTTCTTTCTAACTTCTGTTAATTTTCTTGCTAGTTTATGTGCCATATTTATTGCATATGGCATGTATTCTTCTGTGTCTTGACAGGCATAACCAAACATTATTCCTTGGTCTCCTGCTCCTCCTACATCTACTCCTAATGCTATGTCTGGGCTTTGTTTTGTTATATCTATATCTATTTTACATGTTCTATAGTCCATGTCTGTTTTTTCGTTATCAAATCCTATTTCTTTTATTTTTTCTCTTACTAATTTTTCTATGTCTACTTCTCCATTTGCTGTAACTTGTCCTGCTATTGTTATTTTGTTTCCTGATGCAAATGTTTCTACTGCTACTCTTGCATTTTTATCTTGTTTTAAATACTCATCTAATATACTATCTGATATATAATCACATAATTTATCTGGATGTCCTTCTGTTACACTTTCTGATGTGAAATAATATTTTTCCATTATAAAACCTTCTTTCTTCTACATATAACGCTATATATTATGTCATTTTTTGCTTATTTTGTCAAATGTTTTATCCATGTAACTCTTTCCTCATGTAATTTTCTTCCTAATTCTATTCCTGGCTTTAATTTATATTTTTTTGCTACTTTTTTTGCTGTAATAGTTTCTAAACACTTTTTACCAATAGTTAAAAAATCCAAATCACCTTCTATTCTTCCACCTTTATCACAGTCTACTACTATTTGTAATCCTTCTAGTCCTAAGTATGTTTTATCTATTCTTTCTATAAATTCTACTTTTTTTGATGGTTTCATTTTATTAAATATTCCACCTCTCATATGTTCTTTTGCTGCTACTATACCACATTTTTTCCAAGCATTTGGTACTCCTAAATCATGAGAAAATTTTCTTACTATTTCTACTCCTCTTTCTTCATGTCCGTAATGATGTGGATATTCTTCTTTTGGTGTTTCTCCTTTTCCTAAGTCATGTACTAATACACTATATCGTATTTTTAAATCTGAAGTCATTTTAACACTTTTATCTAAACATATCATTGTATGATTATAACTATCTCCTTCTGGATGATATTTTTCTGGTTGTAATGCTCCTATTAATTTATATATTGGTTTAAAATGTACATCTAGAACATCTGCTTTTCTTAGAACTGAAAAAAACGTAGATGGCTTTTTACTTGCTAATGCTTTTCTAAATTCTCCAAATACTCTTTCTTTTGATAAATATTTTAGTTCTTCTTTTAATTCATTCATCATTAAAATTGTTTTTTCTTCTACTTTAAATCCTAGTACACTACTAAATCTTGCAACCCTATATACTCTTAATGGATCTTCTTTAAAATGACTTCTTATTGCTCTTATTATTCCATTTTTTAAATCTTCTTTTCCTCCAAAGTAGTCAAATATTTCACCTGTTAATACATCTTCTGCCATTGCATTTATTGTTATATCTCTTCTTTCTAAATCTTCCTTTAAACTTATTTCTTTTCCAGAAATAACTTCAAATTCTTTATGTCCTACTCCTATTTTTTTCTCTTTTCTTGCTAATGCAAATTCACTACCAAACATTCTAAATACTGGAAATGCTTTTCCATCCATTTTTGCCATAGGAAATAATTCTAAAAAACTAGAACTATTTAATCCTACTACACAATAATCTTCATCATAACAAGCTTTTCTTAAAATCTTATCACGAACTGCTCCACCTACTAAATACAGCCTTCCTCCATTATTTTCTATTTTCTTAGCTATCTCTTTTATCTCCATAACTACCTCACTTTTTCTTATTATATACAATACATTTATTTTTTTCAATGAAAACTAAAAATACTTAGCTAAAATAAGTTTTCGTTCATAATAAAAAACTCCTCTAAAATATATTTTTGTGATAATTTACACAATATATTTTAAAAGAGTTTGACTTATTTTTAAGTGTTCCTGTATTTTATCTATTATTCTAATTTTATATTCTTTTATTTTTAATTTTTTGTCAAAAAATTTTTTATTCTAATTCTATGCTTTGAATGTTAGTAGTTTTCATTAGACCATGCGAAAGCATTTAATACAATGTATTTGGAATTTTTTATTGCCAATTTAAAATAGGATATCCATTATTTACTTTTTCGGTATCTTCTTTGAATGAATTTCCTAATGTATTGGCCAATCTTTTTAGCTCATCACTATTTTTATAAGAGCACTCTGTACCAATTATAGAATTATTTACACCTACAAGATTATTTGCTATGTTATCTAAAGAATAACAATTACTAATTTCCCCTTTATATAATATATTGGTTGATGTTTCAAAGAACTCATTATTATTACCAACTATAGCACCTATTACATTTGATGAACTATCTACACTTCCTATATTATAACTATTTTTTAATTTTCCCCTATTTAATCCTACAAGACCTCCAACATTATTAAAAGCACTTTTTATTGTTCCAGTATTATAACAATTTGAAATTGTTCCATTATTAAGACCTATAATACCTCCCACATTTGAACTATTTGATTCTACATTACCACCATAAGCTTCTACATTACCGTTATTAAAGTTTCTCTCGACTAGAGCATTATTATCAGTAGTTCCTACTATTCCTCCAACAGTATTTTCACCTGTTACTTTTGCAATATTAGAACAATTTCTTACGAATGTATTATTTTTAATAGTTCCTGTTATTCCTCCTGTATTACGCTGACCATCTACTATGCCTAAATTACTATTATTTATAATCTTGCAATTATCCACAGCAATTCCTACAATTCCTCCAACTTGAATATTATCACTTGTAACCATACCTTTATTACAGCAACTATTTACTATCGTTCCATTATAAGCATATCCTATAATTCCACCTGTTACTAATCCTCCGGAAATACTAGAATTACTTCCTAGTGTTACGTTTATAATTTTTCCATTATCTACTAATCCAAATAAGCCTTGTACCTTATCTGTCGAATTTATACTAATTCCATCTATCTCATTCCCATTTCCATTAAAAATTCCCTTAAACGGTTTATTAGTTTCGTCTGCTGGAGTAGAACTTTCCATTGGATATAATCCTATAGGTTCCCACTCTTCTCCACCTAAGTCCATATCATTTGTAAGTAATATAACCTTTCC
>CALXZC010000040.1 GCA_944393135.1 uncultured Clostridia bacterium
TCTGGTAATGTTATATCTAAATCGAATTGTTTTCCACCTGATATAACACCATCAACATCTAAAATTGGGCAATAAGGTTTATTACAGTCTTTTTCCATAGATATCTTCCTTTCTAAACAACATGTAAGTTGTTTATATATCATATGAAAAAAAATCAATAAATTTGACAAAAAATGCTTAATATTAAATATTAAAAAATGTCGAATTTTATATTAATTTAGAATTATGTGTATTACATATTGTAAAAATATTGTAAATATAGTATAATAGAACTGTGATTGGAGGAGATAATATGGATGATAATAATGAAGAAGTAAAAAAAGAAACTATTGAAGTAGTTAGAGAAGAACCAGAAATAAAACAAGAAACTAAAGATGTTGAGAAAGATAGAAAAGGCTTTGCAATAGCATCAATGGTACTTGGAATAATTGCATTAGTACTATTTTGTATAGTTTATATTTCTATACCATGTGCAATACTTGCATTAATATTTGGTATACTATCAGTAAAATCTAGTAAAAGAGGAATGGCAATAGCAGGTATTACAACAGGTGCAATAGGATTTATATTAACAGTTTTACTTTATGTATTTATATTTGTTGTAGTAGGAGTTGGAACATATACAGGATTAGATAGTTTACAAGATGCATTGGAAGAGTACGAACATAACAATTATGATTATCACTACAATTTATATGATGATAGTAAATGGTATTAAAAAATATAGGAAAAGATATCTTAAAGGTATCTTTTTTCTTTTTCTAGTGTAACTTTTTCTAAAAATAAATTGTATAATTGATGTAGAAAATTAATTGGGAGAAAAACAAATGGAACTAACAGACAAAGAATTATATCAAAAGTATTTAAAAGGAGATAATAATGCTTTTGAGGAAATAGTAAAAAAATATAAAGACCATATAATATATTTTATTTCAAGATATACAAAAAATACAGATATAGCAGAAGATATATCACAAGATGTATTCGTATATTTGCTTGTAAATAAAGAACAATATGATTTTAAATATTCTTTTAAAACATATTTATATATGATAGCAAAATGCAGAGCAATAAATTATATAAATAGAGAAAAAAGAGCTATTAGTGGGCTGAATTACGAGAATTTATATATAGAAGATAATGACTTAGAAGAAATAGTATATAAAAATGAAAAAACTAAAGAAATAAGAAAAGTAATAAATAAATTAAAACCAGATTATCAGGCAGTAATATGCTTAACATCTTTAGAAGGGTTTAAGTATAAAGAAGTAGCAAAAATAATGGATAAAAATGTAGGGCAAATAAAAGTAATGTTAAATAGAGCAAAAAAGAAATTAAAAGAAGTCTTGGAAAAGGAGGGATTTTCTTATGAAATCTAATAATGAATATTTAAAAGAAGTTTATGAAAAAAAATCAGAACTGATTTCTTCAAAAGAAAAAGATGAATTTTATAATATAAGATTTAAGAAAATGAAGAAAAGCCCTCTAAAAATAGCAGCAATGTTTGTAATAACTTTAGGTCTAACAATAGGAGTAGGATATTGTGGAACAGTAGCATATCAAAAAATTTGGAAAGAGCCTAAAAAATATACATTTAGTGTAAACGAAAAAATAACAGAAGATGAAAAAGAAAAGTGTATATCAGCAGAAGAAGCAAATAAAAAAGGAAATGAGTACCTAAAACAGGTAGGTTTAGAAGGAGAAACTATCATAAACCAAAATTTAGAAAAAGAATTTTTATCAGATAAAAATGAGTGGTGTATGGCATCAAAAGTTGCTACTATTACAATAGATGCACAAAGTCGGAGACTTAAAAAACATTACAGTTCCAACTTGGAATTATAAAATACCATATAATTATGGAATAACAAAAGAAGAAGCAAGAAAAACATCATATGAATTATTCCAAAAATATTTTCCTAATATAGAAGGAGAATATGAGTTAGTAAACTTAACAGGAAATATGGAAAAAGATGAGGCATCTTATATATGGTATGCAACATTTTATAAGAAATATGGTGAGCTTTTAAACTCATATGAGAGAATATCAGTAAATTTTGTACCAACAATTAATGGGTTATATCAATTAGTTGTAGAAAGAGGAAAATTTGAAAATAACGAAATTAAAATCTCAAAAGAAGAAGCAATAAAAATTGCAGAAAGTAAAGACAAGGAAATTGAGCCAAATAGAGAAATAGAAAATATAAATGTTGAAGAAAGAATTGAAAAAATGAATGCAGAAGTATATTTAAGGCAAACAGATAAAGAAAAATATGAAAATGAACCAGTTATAATAGAAGATGGATATTATGTAACAGATGATAGAGTAAGAAGAATATGGATGGTAAATTTAGAATATAAAAAAGAGACTGGAAAAATAGATAGTTATACTTATTTTGTAGATACAACAACAGGAGAAATAATAGGTGGAGCAAAATATAATTTATTGGATAATTAGGAAGATTTAAACAAAATGGAAAATAAAAAGAATAATATAAGAAACGTATTAGAAAAAAGAAATAAAAAATATAGAAGAAAAATAAAATTAAGAATGATACTTATACTGCTTATAGGTATAAGTATTATTTTTCTAGTTCTTATACTTTCTAAAAAGGAAGAAAAAGAACAAAATATAGAGACATCAAGTAATGTAGAAGAAGAAAATCAGGTACTAGAAGCAGTAATATCAAAAAAGAAAGAAAGAAAAATAGATGACTGGAGATTAGTATTAGTAAATAGTAAAAATCCATTACCAGAAAATTTTAATCCAGAACTTGTATATATTGATAAAACAAGGCAAGTTGATAAAAGAATAGCTAATGAATTAAGCAAAATGATACAGGCTATGAGAAATTCAGGTATAAATAATATTTGGGTTCAGTCAGCATATAGAAGTATAGAATACCAAAAAGATTTATATAATAATAAGATTAATGAATATCTACAATATGGAATAAGTATAGAAGAAGCAGAAAGATTAACATCAGAATATATAAATAAGCCAGGAGAGAGTGAGCATAATTTAGGACTGGCGGTTGATTTTAATAATGTAAATGATGACTTTAAAAATAGTAAAGCTTTTAAATGGCTTGGTGAAAATGCAAAAGATTATGGATTTATAATGAGATACCCAGAAGAAAAGAAGGAAATAACAGGTGTAGAATATGAAACCTGGCATTGGAGATATGTAGGAAAAGAACATGCATATAAAATGGAAGAACTAGAAATGTGTTTAGAGGAATATATAGAATATTTAAAGAAAAATTAAATTGACAAAAGGATTAAATAAATGTATTATTTTTAAAATAGGGAGGAATAATACATTGAATGAAGAAACTATCAAAATATTAGAAGAACTAAGTAAAGAAATGGATATAAAAATAGAGATATTATCATATGGATGGATTTTTAAATTATCTAAAGGAGATAAAGTACATTATATTACAGGTAATTTTGATATAAATAAAACACCATCAAGTAAAATTGCTTCTGATAAATATGCAACCTATGAAGTCTTAAAAACGCAAAATATATCTGTAATAAATCATGTTATGATATTTAATCCAGAGGAAAGAAAAAATTATATTAAAGAAAATAATATATGGGATGTTGTAGAAAAGGAATTTAAGAAACAGGGAAAACTAGTTATTAAACCAAACTATGGATATGAAGGAAAAGATGTTTTTCTTTGTAAAACTATAGATGATGTAAGAAAAATAGTTAAATATTTATTAAACAAAAATAATTCTATTAGTATATGTCCTTTTTATGAAATTAAAAAAGAGTATAGAGCTTTTTATTTAGATGGAGAAATTTCACTAATTTATGAAAAAGAAAAACCATTTGTTATAGGAAATGGTAAAGATAAAATAAAAGATTTAATAAAAGATTTAAGACTTCCACATAATGAAATTGTAAGAAATAATTTAAGTAAAATGGATTTAGAGTATGTACCAAGAAACAGTGAGAAAATAGAACTTTCTTGGAAACATAATTTACATGGAGGGGCAACTGCTAAAGTTCTAAAAAAAGATGATGATATTTATAAAAAAATAGAAGAATTAGCAATTAAGGCAGGAAGTGCTTTAGATATAACTTTTGCTACTATTGATATCATAAACACAAATAATAATGAACTATATGTGTTAGAAATAAATTCTGGAGTTGCAACAGGGATTTTCTCAAAAAAGGTAGAAAACGGAAGAAAACTAGCAAAAGACATGTATAGAAAAGTATTAGAAAAAGTTTTTGAAATATAGGCAACCGCAAGCACATTTGCTTTAGACAATGGGTAATTCATAATAGAGCAAAAACTCCTACATTTTACAAAGTTTTTGCTCAAAACAGCAAAAACTTGACAAGACATAAAAAAAGAGTTAATATATATTTAGGTGATGAAGATGAATGAAAAAATAATATATCGAGAAGAATATATGAAAAAATTAAACTTATATAAAGACAAACAAATAATAAAAGTAATAACAGGCATAAGGCGTTCAGGAAAGTCAACAATTTTAAATGAATTTAAAAAAGAATTAATTAATAATGGAGTACTTGAAAAAAATATTATATCAATTAATTTTGAAGATAATGATAATAGAGAGTTATTAGATTTTCAAAAATTACATGATTATATTATAGAAAAAGCAGATAAAAAATCTATGAATTATGTTTTTTTGGATGAAATACAAAATGTAAATGAATTTCAAAAATGTGTAGATAGTCTATTGTTAAGAGATTACTTAGATTTATATATAACAGGCTCAAACTCATATATGTTGTCAGGTGAACTTGCAACATATTTAACTGGTAGATATATTCAAATACACGTATTACCATTATCATTTAAGGAATATTTAAGCTATTATGGTGAAGAAAACGAAGTTAAAAAATATAATGAGTATAGTATGTATGGTGGATTTCCATATCTTATAAATTTAGAAAGTCCTAAGGAAAAATTAGAATATTTAGATAGTATCTATAATACAGTAATTGTAAAAGATGTTATAAATAGAAAAAAAGTAAATGATACCATGATGCTTGAAAGTATATGTAGATTTTTATTTGATAGCATCGGTTCTAATATTTCAACTAAAAAGATAAGTGATACTTTGGCTTCTAATGGTAGAAAAAATTCTGTTCATACAGTTGAAGAATATGTAAATAGCTTATTAGAAAGTTATATTCTCTATAAAGTAAATAGATTTGATATAAAAGGAAAACAACTTTTAAAAACACAGGAAAAATATTATTTATCAGATTTAGGATTAAGGACATATTTGCTTGGAAGAAACAATAAAGACTTAGGACATATATTAGAAAATATAATATTTTTAGAATTAAAAAGGAGAGGATATAGAATATATATAGGAAAAAACGATGAAACGGAAGTAGATTTTGTCGTAGAAACAGAATATGAATATATATATATACAAGTAGCACTATCTGTTAGAGAAGAGCAAACATTACAAAGAGAATTAAAATCATTAGAATTAATATCTAATCATTATAAAAAATATATAATTACTTTAGATTATGATACAAACAATTATAATGGAATAAAACAAATAAGTGCAATAGATTTTCTCTTAGGTAGAATTGAAATATAGGTAACTGCAATCCCATTTGCTTTAGATAATGGGTAGTTCATTTTAAAAAATAGGTATAAAAAATCATATATATAAGAATTATTCTCCAAGAACAAGCATACAATTAAAGTAGCTTGAACTTGGAGGATTTTTATGTTTTTAGTATTTAATAAACAAAAAATAATAACATATTTTGTGTCTTTCTTTACAGTCATAGTACTGTTTTTTGTGGCAAGCACGATAAATGATAATAGTAAAACTGTAGAAACATTATCTGTAAATGAAAGATTGCTTCCGATATATAATGTAAAAACAGATGAAGAAAAAGTAGCATTTACTATGAACTGTGCTTGGAATGGAGATGATATTGATAGTATTTTAGAAACTTTGAAAAATAATGATGTAAAAATAACATTTTTTATGGTTGGAGAGTGGATAGATAAATATCCAGAAGCAGTAAAAAAGATATATGAAGCAGGTCATGAAATAGCAAACCATAGTGATACACATAAACATGTAAATAATTTAAGTTATGAAGAAAATGTCCAAGAAATAAAAAATGCAAATGAAAAAATAAAAAATATAACAGGAGTAGAAAACAAGTTATATAGAGCACCATATGGAGAATATAATAACACTGTAATAAAAGCAGCAAATGAAAATGGATATATACCAATTCAATGGAATTTAGACACTTTAGATTATACAGGAATAACAGGAGAAGAAATGTGGAATAGAATTAAAGGAAAAATAAAAAAAGGAGATATAATACTTAGCCATAATGGAACAAAAAACACGGCAAACTCATTAGATATGTTAATAAAAAATATAAAAAAAGAAGGGTTTGATATAGTAAGAGTATCTGATTTAATATATAAGGACAATTATAGAATTGATATAAATGGAACACAAACAAAGAACAAATAATGTATATATTTGGAAAAATAGGGAATTATAAAAATATAAAAGAATAAGGGGTTGTAAAATGACTTTTATTGGAATGATTTCAGAGCATAAAAGTTTTGAAAATATAAAAGAAATATTAAAAAAGAATGCAAGAAATGACATAAATATAATTAATGTAAATAAAAAAAATATAAGTAATATGAAAAATATTAGGTTTGAAATAATAATTGTAGATAGC
Organism: uncultured Clostridia bacterium; assembly: GCA_944393135.1. GTDB lineage: Bacteria > Bacillota > Clostridia > TANB77 > CAG-508 > CAG-269. The sequence goes on from CALXZC010000040.1 coordinate 6,733, forward strand.
TCGTTAAATGAGTTTGAAGAGGAAAGTATAATAATAGAAAAACTATGTATGAATGCAAGATATATTGCAATAAATACAGATATAAACAAAAAATTTCCAGATATTATAAAACAGTCAAAAGCACATGTAATTACATATGGATTAAATCAAAAAGCGACAGTAACAATATCTAGCATAACAGAAAATAATGTATTAATATATTTACAAAGAAATCTAAAAGATGAAAAAGGAGACATTATTGAAATAGGAGAAAAAATGGTAGCAATAAACGAACAAGACAAACTAAAAATTTACGAAATTTTAATAATATATATAATATTTCTAATAAAAATATAAAAACATAATTAAGCAAACACAGGTAAAAACTAACTTTTTTGAATAAATTTAACTTTTTATGTAGACAAAACCAAAAAAAAGGTGTATAATAGAAAATGTAAGTTAAGCGCGTAAGGAAAAAAATACAATCGATAAATAAATAAAATAGGGAGGAAAGTAAATTGAATACAAATTATTTAGAAAACAACTATTTAACATTAGTTGGAAAAGTTACAGGAGAGAAAAAATTTAGTCATGAAATCTATGGAGAAAGCTTTTACGTATTTAATCTAGAAATAGCACGTTTAAGTGGAAATAGTGATATCATACCAATAACTATTTCAGAAAGACTAATAAAAGAAGATACATTAACAGAAGGAAAAAAATTATTAATAAAAGGTCAATTTAGATCTTATAATAGTTATGAAAACGAAAAAAATAGATTAATACTTACAGTTTTCGCAAAAGACGTAGTTGAAGTAGAAGAAAATGAACAAGATGAAGAAAATGAAATGGTAAGAAAAGACACAATAACAAACGAAGTAGTATTAATAGGTTATATTTGTAAAAAACCAATTTACAGACAAACACCATTTGGACGTGAAATATCAGATTTATTACTTGCAGTAAATAGAGCATATAACAAATCTGATTATATACCATGTATAGCATGGGGAAGAAACGCAAGATTTTGTCAAAATCTTGAAGTAGGGACAGAAGTAAAAATAGTAGGAAGAGTTCAATCAAGAAATTATGAGAAAAAACATGAAGATGGAAGCGTAGAAACAAGAGTAGCATATGAAGTATCAGTAGGGAGCCTAGAAGTTATAGAAGAAAAACAAGATGAAAACAAGGAAGAAGTAGAAAATAAAGAGGCAGTTTAATAAAAAATAAAAATATAAAAAGTTTCAAAAAGTTAGTTTTTTGAAACTTTTTTATGTTATAATAAATATCGAAAATTTATTATTTTAAGGAGATAACTCATGGAAAAACAATTAATCAAAAAGAAACAAAAAAAAGCAAAAGAGCCAAAAATAAAACCAAGTATCAAAATGGGAATAATGGCAGTGATATTAATTTCTATTTTTTGTGTAGCATTAACACCAGTAACATTGCAAAATGATACATATTACACAATAAAAATAGGAGAGCATATAGTAAACAATGGAATAGATATGAAAGACACATTTTCATGGCATGAAAACTTACCATATACATATCCACATTGGCTATATGACTTAATAACATATTTAATATATAACGTATTTGGAATGACAGGAATATATATAACAACATGTATATTATCAGTAATACTAGGATTATCAGTATATAAAGTAAACACAAAACTATGTAAAAATCAAATATTCTCATTTGTATTAACAATAGGAGTAATGTACTTAATAAGAGGATATATAGCAGCAAGAGCGCAATTAGTAACATTCATATTATTTGTATGGACAATATACTTTATAGAAAAATTCCTAGAAACAAAGAAAAAAAGATATGTGGTAGGATTAATAATAATACCAATGTTAATAGCAAACTTGCATGCAGCAGTATTTCCATTTTACTTTGTATTATACTTACCATATATAGCAGAATATTTAATAGCAATAATATCAGAATGCATCATTTATAAAAAAGCAAAAACAAAAATGTTAGAACTAAGAATAAAAATCCTATCAAGAAAACAGGAAAATAGTGAAAAAGTAGAAAAATTAAAAGAAAAACAAAAAACATTATTAGAAAAAATAGACAAAGTAAAAGTAAAAAGAACAAAAGACCTACAAAATCCATATAAAATAAGATTAGTAAAGAAAACAGCAGCAAAATGGCTAATATTAATATTTATAGTTTGTATATTTACAGGACTATTAACACCAATAGGAGACACACCATATACGTACTTGTTAAAAACAATGGAAGGAAATACAACACAAAATATAAATGAACACTTACCAATGACACTAGCAGATGAAACAGAAATGATATGTGTAATCATAATATTCTTAGCAATAATGATATTTACGAAAGTAAAAATAAGACTATGTGATTTATTTATGTTAGGAGGACTATGTTATTTAATGCTTGCAACAAGGAGACAAGTAACAATGTTTGTATTACTTTGTTCACCAATATTAAATAGAATGTTAGTAGAATTAAGTAAAATATATACAAAAGACACAATGGAACAAGCATTAAAAGAATTAACAAAAGTATTTGGAATAATAGTAATAACACTTGCAATGATAGGATTTAGTTATTATATGGCAAAATATAAATTCGATGACAAATATATAGACGAAACATCATATCCAGTAAAAGCATGTGATTATATAATAGAAAACATAGACTTAGGAAAAGCAAGATTTTATAATGAATATAATTATGGAAGCTATATGTTATTTAGAGGAATACCAGTATTTATAGACTCTAGAGCAGACCTATATGCACCAGAATTTAATGGAAAAAAAGAAGATATATTTATGGACTTTATAAACACATCAAATATAGGAACATTTTATGAAGAAACATTTGAAAAATATAAAATAACACATGTAATTACCTATAAAAATTCAAAAATGAACATGATAATTACAGAAACAAAAGATCCAAAATATAAAGAACTATATAGTGATAACCATTTTGTAGTATATGAAAGACTACAAGATGTAGAAAGTTAAAAAATAAAATATAATATCAAAAAATATAATATCAAAAAACCAAAGTAATAAAAAGGTATAAATGAGAAAGAGGCAAAAAAGTGAAAACTAAAAATTATATAGTAGAAAAAGAAAATGAAGGAAATAGGATAGATAGTTATCTAGCAAAAAAAGATGAAAAACTATCAAGAGAAGCAGTGCAAAGATTAATAAAAGAAGGAAAAATACAAGTAGATGGAAAAGAAATAAAACCATCATATAAAATACAAGAAAATGACGACATAAAAGTAGAGGAAGAAGAACCAAAAGAAATATCACTAGAAGCAGAAAATATACCAGTAGAAGTACTTTATCAAGATGAAGATATAATAGTAGTAAACAAACCAAAAGGAATGGTAGTACATCCAGGAAATCGGAAACCCAAAAGGTACATTAGTAAACTCATTAATGTTGATATGTAAAAATTCTCTATCAGGAATAGGAGGCAAAATAAGACCAGGAATAGTTCATAGGCTAGATAAAGACACATCAGGAGTAATAGTTGTTGCTAAAAATGACAAAGCACATATAAATTTAAGCGAGCAAATAAAAAATCATGAAGTAGAAAAAATTTACATTGCATTAGTAAGAGGAATAGTAAAGGAAAATGAAGCAAAAATAGACATGCCAATAGGAAGAAGCAAAAATGATAGAAAAAAAATGGCAGTAGAAAAAGATGGAAAAAATGCTGTAACAAACTTTAAAGTACTAGAAAGATTTCCGGATGATAATTGCACATTATTAGAGATAAAAATAGAAACAGGAAGAACACATCAAATAAGAGTACATTTATCACATATAGGTTATCCAATAATAGGAGACGAAGTATACTCAAATGGAAAAAATAAATGGAATATAAAAGGACAATGCCTTCATGCAAAAAGCTTAAAATTTAAGCATCCAACAACAGGAAAAGAAATGAAAATAGAGGCAGACTTACCAGAATATTTTAAAGAAATTTTGAGAAAATTGGGGACGGGCAATTTTTGTCTCAAATAATGGAGGAAAAATGGAAGAAGTAAGATTACAAAAATATTTAGCAAATGCAGGAGTTTGTTCGAGAAGAAAAGCAGAGGAGTTAATCTTAGATGGCAAAATTATTGTAAATGGAAAAATTGTAACAGAACTTGGAACAAAGATAACCCCAAAGCTAGATAAGGTTATGTATAATGGAAAAGTGGTTAAAGAAGAAAGTAAGTATGTTTATATTCTTCTAAATAAGCCAATAGGGTATATTACAACGTCAAAAGAACAGTTTGGAAGAGATAGCGTGATGGATTTAGTAAAAGTGAAAGAAAGAATTGTGCCAGTTGGAAGGCTTGATATGTATACATCTGGAGCATTGATTTTAACAAATGATGGTAATTTTGTCTATCAAGTAACACATCCAAAACATGAAATAGATAAAACTTACACTGTTACAGTTAAGGGAATTGTAACAGATGAAGAAGTGGGAAGATTAAGAAAAGGTGTTAAAATAGATGATTATGTGACTAAAGAAGCTAAAGTAAAGATTTTAAAAATTGAAAGTGAGAAAAATCAATCAAGATTAGAGATAACAATTCATGAAGGAAAGAATAGGCAAATAAGGAAGATGTGTGAGGCAATTAATCATAATGTTCTTGCACTACATAGAAGTAAGATTGCAGGGATTGGTGTTAAAGATTTAAGTTTGGGAAAATGGAGATATCTAAATGAAAGAGAAGTTGCTAAAATATTAAATCAATATATTGAAAAATAAAAACATTATATATATAATAGAACAAACATAAGATAAAAGGAGAATTAACAAATGAATACATTAAAGTTTGAACCAGAAGGTTGGAATAATGAAATTACGAAGGTAAACAAGACTAATATAGAAACATACATGAAAAATAATGTAACTCTGCAAGGTTTAGTAAAAAAATGTGATGATAATTATAATTTATATATAGGGTTTGAAAATGGGCTAATAGGTAAAATACCGAGAGAAGAGGTGGAAGCCGTAAAAACTGATGAAAGTGGGCTTCCAAAGAGTAATTTATGTTCAGGAAAAGTTCATAAGTTTGTTCAATTTAAAATAAAAAATGTAGAAGATAATGGAATTATACTTTCAAGAAAACAGGTTCAAAAAGAAGCTATAAACTGGATTAAAAATGATTTAAAAGTAGGAGATAGAGTTGATGGAATAGTAAAAAACATAAAGCCATATGGAGCTTTCATTGAAATAGGTGGAGGTATCGTAGGTTTAGCACATATTGAAGATTTATCTGTTGCAAGAATAAAATCACCTTCAGAGAGAGTGAAAATTGGACAAAAGCTTGAAGTTGTGGTAAAATCTATAAATAGAGAGCAAGGAAAAGTAATTTTATCATATAAAGAGACATTAGGAACATGGGAAGAAAATGCATCAAAATTTCTTACAGGAAGTAAGGTTAAAGGAAAAGTTAGAGAAACGGAAAAAAACAAAAATGGAATTTTTATTGAACTCACACCTAACTTAGTTGGTATGGCTGAATATCAAGAAGGATTGACATATGGACAAGATGTTGATGTTTATATAAAAAAGATAGATTATAATAGAAAAAAAGTAAAGTTGCTTATTATCTAGAACAGAGGGAGGAAGAATGATGGTTGAGGACGAAGAAATTAAAACTAAAGTATCACCATTTGCAATAAGAGAAGGAGAAATAAAGACATTTGATGGTAAAGATGGATATGTTTCAATGAACCAAATTGTTCATAAAATAAATCTTGGTACTATTAATGATGTTCATTTTGCTATTTTAGATTTAGTAAATGAGTTTGAGTTTATAACATCAAGACAGATTTTTCAAATGTTAGAGATTAAAGGAATTGAACTTAAGTCTCAAGATAAATTAAATAATAAATTAGAGCAACTGGTAAAATCAAAAATATTAACTAGATATTATTTTAATTCAGAAGAGGGAAAAGGAATTTATCGTATTTATTGCATGGAAAAGATGGGAAAATATCTATTAAATTCTCAAGAAAAAGAATGTAAATGGCAACCATCAGATAACACAAAACCTGTTTCTATGATAAAGAAGAGATTAGCAGGAAATCAGATATTGATTGCTTATTTAAGAAAAGTAAAAGCTTTTGATGATTTTACAGTAAAACCATCAATTACTGCAAAAGTTACCGGAAAAATATTTAAAGTTTCAGGCGGTAGCGTAAAACTTACAAAAAACAAAAAATCTATAGAGTTTATTTTTGAAGTAATAAGACGAGAAATAGATTGGAAAAAGAAAATAGTTGAAAAAATGAGGTTATATAAAGATTTTTACGAGAATTTTGTAGTAGGAGATTCTGGATTTTCAAGTATGCCACAGCTTATTTTAGTTTGTGAAGATGAAAGGCATATGGCAGAAAGTTTTAAAGAAATTGTTACAAACCAAGTAGAAATACCACAAATAAAGTTATATTTTACAACTGATTTAAGACAAAATGAGGAAA
>CALXZC010000041.1 GCA_944393135.1 uncultured Clostridia bacterium
ATATTTAAAAAAAGTTTTAAACAGAAAAAAAGGAAGATATATTTCTATTCTTCCTCTGTTAATTCTATTAATTTTGTTAATAATTCTTTATATGGTGTTCCACTTTTTTCAAACATTTTAGGATACATACTTATATTAGTAAATCCTGGCATTGTGTTAATTTCATTTATATATATTTTATTTGTTTCTTCTTCTATGAAGAAGTCTACTCTTGATAGACCTTTTCCGTCTATTGCTTTAAATGCTTTTTTTGCTTGGTTTCTTATTTCTTTTGATATTTCTTCTGGAATGTTTGCTGGTATTTCTGTTTTAGAATTTTCATTTTTATATTTTGCATCATAACTATAAAATTCTTCTGCTGGTTTTATTTCTCCAACACATGAGGTTATTATATCCTCATTTCCAAGTACTGCACATTCTATTTCTTTTCCTACTATTCCTTGTTCTATTAATATCTTTTTATCAAATAATGAAGCATATTCTATATTTTCCTTTAATTCTTTTATGTTTTCTGCCTTTTTTACTCCTACACTTGACCCTGAATTAGATGGCTTTACAAACATAGGAAATTTTAAGTTTTTTACTATTCTTTCTGCTACATCTTCTACTGTAAGTATTTCCTCATCAAAATTTTTATTTACATATATATATTTATCTTTATATTTTCTAATATACTCATATGGCGTTTGATTTAACCCTGCTTTTTCAAAGATTATTTTTGTATATACTTTATCCATTCCCACACTAGAAGCTAATACTTTACACCCCACATATGGTATTTTTAATAATTCAAATAATCCTTGTATTGTTCCATCTTCTCCATATAGCCCATGTAATACTGGGAAAATTATGTCTAATCTTTTTAAATATTCTATTAAATTTTCTATTCTTTTTTTATTTTCTATCTTTTCTCCGAATTGCCTTTCTTTTCCATCTTCTATGTATTTCCACCAATTTCCCTGTTTATCTATATATATAGGAAATATCTCATATTTATTTCTATCTAAATTGTTTAATATGGAATTGGCTGATACAACAGACACTTCATTTTCTGTTGACATTCCTCCAAATATAACACCTAATTTTTTCTTTTCCATAAATTAATCATCCTCTCTGCTATTTCATAAAATTTCATTCCGTTTGATGCTTTAAATAAAATTACATCTCCTGGTTTTACTATTTTTTGCAATAGCTTTTCAATTTCTTCCTTGTTTTCTAAATAATAAATATTTTCTTTTTTTAGTTCTTTTTCTGCAGTTTCTGCTATGTATTTTGAGTTTTTTCCGCTTGTTATTAATATGTCTACATTATTTTTTGCTACTTCTTCTCCTACTTTTTTGTGTATTTCTTCTGCATAGTCTCCTAATTCAAACATATCTCCCAAAACTGCAATTTTTCTATTTTCGTTGAATTTTGATAATACTTTTAATGAGGCTTTCATGGATTCTAAACTCGCATTATATGCATCATTAATTATTTTTATTCCTTCTTTTAAATCATATATATCCATTCTTTTTTTTGTAAGTTCAAACTTTTCTATTCCTTCTATTATTTTTTTATTTTCTATCCCTAGGACTTCACCTACTGTTATTGCACATAAGCTATTTAATATAAAATGTTCTCCTCCTACGGGAACTGTTATTTTTTCTTCCTTTCCGTTAATTTTACAAGTAAAATTACTGCTTTGTTCTTTTAAATCTATATTTTTTGCCATTACATCACTTTTTTCTTTTATTGAGTATGTTTTTATATTGTATTTTTCTTTATTTTCTTCATACCATTTATGTAATAAGTCATTATCATTATTTATTATTACTGCTCTTTTTTTGCTTCCTTCTAATATTTCTAGTTTCGCCTTTAATATATTTTCCCTAGAGCCTAAATTTCCTATATGTGATGTTCCTATATTTGTAATTATACAAATATTTGGATTAGCTATTGAGGCTAGTAAACTAATTTCTCCAAAATGGTTCATTCCCATTTCTAACACTACTGCTTCTTCATCTTTCATTTTTAGTATTGTAAATGGTAATCCTATATTATTATTATTATTTCCTTCTGTTTTTAATGTCTTATATTTTTTAGATACTACATTTGCTACTATATCTTTTGTGCTTGTTTTTCCTACGCTTCCTGTTATTGCAATTATTGGTATATCATATAAATTTCTTTTATATCTAGCAATTTCATATAATGCTTCTAGTGTGTTTTCTACTTTTATTATATTTTTATTTGACCATTTTTTTAATTTTCCCGCTTCAATTTCCACATTTTGTACTATTACTGTGGATGCTCCGTTTTCTAATGCTTTTTCCCAAAACATATTTCCATCAAAGTTTTCTCCTTTTATTCCTATATAACAATCTTCTTTTTTTATTATTCTTGTATCTTTGGAATAATTTTTACAAATATATTCCTCATTTCCTACTAATAATTTTCCTTTTGTTACTTCTAATATATTTTTTATTGTTAAATCTTTCATTCAAAATCTCCTTCTTTATTTTCTTGATAAATTATATGTCTTTTTATTTTTTTTTGCAACTTATTTTAAAATTATTACATAATCTGGCTGTTTTTAATTATAATTGCATTTAGAATAATTTAAAAGCCTAGAGTTTTTCCCTCTAAGCTTTTAATTTTGTTATTCTACTGTTCTATTTGCTATCTCTATTGCTTTTTTTACGATATTTCCACAATCTCTTGATGATACATTTGCCCAACTACCACCATCTTGTGCTACTTTATCGTATACTCCCAATTCTTTTGCTATTTCTTCTCTTAAATTATTAGATATTAACTTACTCATTTTTTATCCTCCTTACAAATTTTCTAATAAGAAAATTTCTATTTTGGATCATAAAACTTTAATCAAAGTTTTATAATTATAGTATAAACATTTTCTTGAATTTTATTTTGACATTTTTTTATATAAATATATTTTTTTTGACAAAAAAATATGCTATAATTAAGTAGATATTTTGCAAAAGGAGTTTTAAATGAGCACAAAGCAAATAGAAAAAGAGTTAAAAGAAAATAATAAAGAATTAGAAAAAAATTTAAAAAAGGAAGAAATTTCTAAAACAGAAGAAGAAAAAAAAGAAGAAGCTATTCAAGATTTTACACCTGTCGCGAAAGAGAAAACAACTGTTTTATCTGTTTTTAGTATTTTGTTTTTAATAATTATAGCTATTTTGATTATTACTTTTATTATCTTTACTGGGTATAATGCTTTAAATCAAAATATAATTTCTGGTGTACATATCAAAAATATAGATGTTTCAAATATGAGTAAGTCTGATGCTAAGTATACCATAGAAACCTATATTACAAATACTTTACCTGAAGAGATTACACTAAAACATGGTGATTACCAAACTACTATTTCTCTTTCACAAATAGGTGTTAATTTTGATGTTAAAAATGCTGTTAATAATGCCTATAATATTGGTAGACAAGGAAATTTATTTTTAAATAATTTTTACGTTTTATCAACAATGTTTGGTAAAGTAAATATTGAACCTACTTTGAATTTAGATGAAGAACAGTTAACCCAAAATTTAAATGAAATCTCAACTCAACTTCCAGACAAGGTTATTGAAAGTAGTTATTATATTGAAGATAATAATTTAATAATTACTAATGGTAAAGAGGGATATGTAATTGATGTACCTGCTACAATCGAAGCAATAAAATCTACTATTTCAAACTTTTCTGAAATTAATAACCCTGTTGAAATTATAGTAAAATCTCAAACGCCTGCTGGAATTGATATTGATAAAATTCATTCAGAAATATACAAAGAACCTAAAGATGCATATTACACGCAAAATCCTTTCGCTGTATTCCCTTCTGAAAATGGTGTGGATTTTAATATTTCAATAGATGAAGCAAAAAATATTATAGGAGACCAAAGTGCTGAAGAGTACACAATACCTTTAAAAATCCTTTATCCTAATGTGACTACTAATATGATAGGAACAGAAGCTTTTCCTGATTTATTATCACAATATTCTACTAAGTATTCTACCAGAGATAGAGATAGAACAACAAATTTACAATTAGCTGCTAATAAAATCAATGGAACAGTTTTAATGCCTGGGGAGACTTTTTCTTATAATAAAGTAGTAGGTGAAAGAACTATTGCAGCAGGTTATAAAGAAGCACCTATTTACGTAAGTGGTCAGGTTGTAGATGGTTTAGGTGGTGGTATTTGCCAGATTACTTCTACATTATATAATGCTGTTGTATATGCAAATTTAGAAGTAACTCAAAGAAGTAACCATCAGTTTGTTCCTTCATATGTTTCTGCAAGTAGGGATGCTACAGTTGTTTATGGTGCTATTGATTTCCAATTTAAAAATAATAGAAATTATCCAATTAAAATTGTATGCTCTGTATCTGGTGGAGTTGCACAATTCCAAATATTTGGTATGAGACAAGATGATGATTACGATGTAGAGATTTATTCTTATGTAACAGGTAGAACATCTACTGCAATTTATTCAGAAGCATATAAAATTTTAAAACGTGATGGAAAAGAAGTAAGTAGACAATTACTTTCAAAAGATACATATAAAAGACATTAAAAGAGCAAACAAATTTTGCTCTTTTTTTACATTGCTAATGTTCCGTTTGGTGTATTTGTTATTATTAAAATATCCTCTTCTCTTCCGTTTTCCGCATTTATATATACTAAAAATTCTTTATCTTCTACTTTTCCCTTAAATTCATAGCATAATATTTCTGACTTCCACTCTGTAGGTATTACTGCCATTCCACCTGATATTATTTCTAGATTTTTATTTAAATCTTTTTTAGCTTCTTCCTCTGTTATTTTAATATTGTTAATATCTCTTGTAGTATGGTTATTCAAATATCCTGTTGTTTCTATGCCTAAAACTTCCCCATTATCTAGAGCTATTTTTACTTTTATTAAATCTGGATACATTATAACATTATCTTGCATATAAGCATAATTTATAGTTACTATTCCTTCTTGCTTTAGATAGTATGTTTCTTTCATATTAGTAAAACCTTTTGCATCTAAAAATTCCTTAGCTTTGTTTCCCGCTTCTTCTTGTGAAATTATTTCTGATGATACTTCTCTATTACTATTCATATAAACAACATGTCCACCTTTTTTTGATATTGATATATTTATATTTTGTTCATTATTGTTTGTAATAGAAAAATCATATACTGGAATTGTTGCATTTTCTGAAAATCCAAGACTTGAAGTTTCCCTAATATTATTTTTTCCAACAAATTCTTCTGCTATTTCTTTTGCTTTATTTTCATCAATATCTTCTCCTGTTAAACCTTTTGGCTCACTACTTGTTAAATGCTCTGAAAAAGCACCATCATATATTAAGCCAGCATATTCATGAAAGTTTTCTTCTAAATTGCTAAAACTTTCTTTTGATATATTGTCTACTTGCTGTGCAAATGCTACTGTTCCTTTTTCTGTTAATTCTCCCCAACTAAATCTCCCACTATTTAAGTCTTCTGATAATTGATTTAAAGTATTTTCTAAATCTACACTATATGTGTGTAATTCTTTTAGATTATTTAAATCCTCTTCTGACAAACTTTCATTATAAATATTTTTTCTAGATAAACTATAGCTATAATCACTTACTTGATTTAAAAACTTCTCTGTACTTGATAGTTCTTGACTTTCTATTGGAAGCCTACTTAAATATGCTTGTGCTAAGTTTGCTTCTCTCCATAGGTTTGTTAATGTTTCTGCACCATGTTCAGGTGTTGATGATATTAAGGATTTTGCAAGATATGTTTCTACATTTTGTACATAATCTACTAATTCATAAAATGCCATATTATAACTATTTTCTGATGCTTGTCTATATTCCCTTTGTTTTTTATAGAGAATAACTCCTAAAATAGCAACAGCAATTAATAATACACAAATAACACTTAGCATATGTCCTTTTTTTAATCTATTTTTCCAATCTACTAATATATTTTTCATAAATTTCTTCCTTTCTTTTATTTACAAAATATGTGTTTTCCTATTGTTTTAACTTGTGGCCTTGACCATATCCATTTATTTGTAGCTGTATCTGGATTAAAATAATATATACAACCACCTGTCGGATCCCATCCATTCATTGCATCTTTTGCTGCCTTGTACACAGTTGAACCTTCGGCGATTGGAACATTTATCTGCCCATCTGCTACTGCTGTGAATGCTCCTTTTTGATATATAACTCCTGCAATAGTATTAGGAAACTGTGAACTTTTTACTCTGTTTAATATAACTGCTCCGAACTGCTACTTGCCCTTCATATGTTTCACCTCTTGCTTCTCCATTTATCGCCCTTGCCATTAATTGAATATCTGATGTATTGGAGTTTGCTGCATAACTTATATGTTGATTACTTATATCTTTATCAAATAATATTATTGTTATTATTACTATCAATAATGTTAAAAACAAAATTGTTATTTTTATTATGTTTTTCAAATAATCACCTTTTTTCTTTTTAAATTTTTCCATTTTTATTATTTTGTATAAATTTCTTAAGATTTATTCTATTTTTTTGAATTTTTTCTTTTTATATGATACAATTCTTAAAAAATAAGAGGAGATAATTTTTATGAAAGTTTTAATATTTTACGCTTCTTATGGTGGTGGACATTTAAATGCTGCTAAATCAATAGAAAGTTGTATTAAAAATAATTATAAGGAAATAGATGTTGAATTAGTTGATTGTATGAAATATGTTAATAAAACAATAGAAAAAGTAACTACAGCTGCTTATCGAGAAATGGCAAAAAAAGCTCCTTGGGCTTGGGGTAGAATTTATTCTGATGCTCAAAGAGGTCCTCTTGCTCATATTTCAACAAGATCAAATAAAATTCTTGCTATTAAGCTTTTAAACTTATTAAGAGAAAAGAAACCTGATTTAATTATTTCTACACATCCATTTGGAAGTCAAATGTGTAGTTATTTAAAAAGAAAAAATAAAATTACTTCTAAGATAGCAACTATTATGACTGATTTTTCCCCTCATGACCAATGGCTTGTAGGTCATGAATTTACTGATTTTTTCTTTGTTGCACATGATAAAATGAAAGAATATTTAATAAGCAAGAATATAACAGAAACTAAAATATATTCTACAGGGATACCTATTTCTGACAGATTTCAAATAAATTATGACAAAGATGAAATTTTTAATAGATATAATTTAGATAAAAATAAATTTACTATTCTTTTCTTTGGTGGTGGAGAGTTTGGTCTTGGAAAAACAAGGACTGTGCAGATTTTTGAGAGCTTTGTTCAAGAAATAAACAAGCATAATTTACAAATAGTTGCTATTTCTGGTAAAAATGAAAAAATGAAAAATTCTTTTGAGGAAGTAGTAGCTAGATATAATTTCTTAGATGATGTAAAAATTATAGGCTTTTCAAATGAAATTCCAGAACTTATGAGTATTTCTGATTTAGTTGTTACAAAACCTGGTGGTCTTACTACTTCTGAAAGTTTAGCTTCTCATTTACCTATGGTTATTATTAATCCAATTCCAGGACAAGAAGAAGAAAACGCTGAGTTTTTAGAAAGTAATGGGATTGCTGTTTGGATAAAAAAATCTGATAATAGTAATGAAATAATAGAAAATCTCTTAAATGATACTCATAAATTAAATGATATGAAAGAAAAAACTATAATTTTAGCTAAGCCTAATTCAACATATGATATTTGTAATATATTGTTAAAAAAATAACCCTTTAAATGGGTTATTTTTATTCAGCTGTGTTTTGTTCTGATGATACTCCTGTTTGACTTTCATTCATTATAGAAACATATTCTTCATATAATTTATTTAATTTTTCTGTTTCTTCATCTATTTGTGACTGTTTTTCATCTATTTCTTTGTTTAAAAGCTCCAACTTTCCTTGTATTTTTTCAACTTTTACGTCTTTTGAATCACTATCTTTTATTTTTATATCATCAGCACTTTTTGCATTTGCTGCATATTGATTTATTGGTGTTCCATCTTCTCCTGTTGCTGGTTTCTTATTTTTATTGTATACAACGACTGCTATTATTGCAACTATAACTACTATTACAAGAACTATTGCAATAACTGGTACACCTTGCTTTTGTTTTTTCTTCTTTTCAGCCATTATTTTCCCTCCTATTCATTTGTTGTTTCCCCTGTTAAATCTATTAGTTGTTGCTCTAATTGTGTTCTTTCTTCCATCAATGGTGATTTTTCTTCGTTTATTTTATTTATTTTTTCTTCTTGTTCATCTATTTGTTTTTGTTTTTCTTGTAATCTTGCATTGTAGTCTTTGCTATCAATCACCTCTTGTTTTACGGTATCTTGAGTATTAGTTCCAGCTTCTTCTTTATTATTACCAACAAATTTATAAATTAAAAGTGCTATAATTATTACTACTAGTAATAACATAAAAACCCATATTGCTGTTCCTGAGCTTTTTTTCTTTTTTTCTTTTGCCATTCTTATTCCCCCCTTTCTTTAGTATTCAATCAAAGTTTCTTAATATAAAGTTTTCTACATTTCTTTATATTTATTATTTAAGAAAAATCGGGTAACCTATCATTATTGGCTTCGAATTTTCATACAAGCTTTTTATAAATTATTAAATGAAATAGCAACATATATTATGTATGGCTATTAAAAATTTTTCCCTTCTTTTCTCACGACTATAATATCATATATCTTTTTTTCTTTCAATATTTTTTCTGTCTTGTAATAAAAATGTAATATTTAAAGCATCTTCTTTTTATATTATTTCCTTTTTTTCTCAAATTTAAACATTATTTTCTACATTTCTGTTCTTCCTTCTAATGCTTTTGTTAATGTAATTTCATCTGTATATTCTAAATCTCCACCGACTGGAATACCATGTGCAATTCTTGTTACTTTTATGCCTAATGGTTTAATTAATTTTGATAAATACATTGCCGTTGCTTCTCCTTCTACTCTTGGGTTTGTTGCAAGAATTACTTCTTTTACTTCTCCACCCATTAATCTTGAAAGCAATTCTTTTATTTTTATATCATCTGGTCCTATTCCATTCATTGGTGATATTGAACCATGTAATACATGATAAACTCCTCTAAATTCATGTGTTTTTTCCATTGCTACAACATCTCTTACGTCCTCAACAACACAGATAATGTCTTTTCTTCTTTTAGAATTGCTGCATATAGGACAAGGGTCTGTATCAGAGATATTGTAACATGTACTACAATATCTCAAATTCTTTTTTGCATTTACTATCGATGAAATAAATTCATTTGTTTCCTCTTCTGAACAATTTAATATATAAAATGCTAGTCTTGCTGCTGTTTTATGACCAATACTTGGTAATCTCTCAAAACTTTCAATTAATTTTTCTATTGATGGTGAATATAGTGACATATTTATTCCTCCAGTTTTTAAAGTCCCAATCCTGGTATATTAAATTTTCCAAGTGATGCTGCTTGTGCAGAATCCACTTGTCTTAAAGCTTCATTTACGCATGTTAAAATTAAATCTTCTAGCATTTCTACATCATCAGGATCTACTACTTCTGGTTTTATTTTTATTTCCTTAATCATTTTTTCTCCTGATACTTTTACAGAAATTGCTCCTCCACCACTTGATGCTTCAAATTCTTTTTCAGCAAGTTCTGCTTGTGATTTTTCCATATCTGCTTGCATTTTCTTTGCTTCTTTCATTAAATTGTTTAAATTCATTCCTCCAAATCCTCCCATACCACCTGGGAAACCACCTCTTTTTGACATTATAAATTCCTCCTTTATTCTATAATATTAAATGGTATATCTGAATTATTTGCCAGTTCTTGTATATCATCTTGTTGTTCGTAATTTACATTATTATTTCCAGATATATATTTTATTTGCATTGGCTTTCCACAAGCCATTGAAATCATTGTAGAAATTTCTTTTATGTTTTCTGGTTTTTCTAAAATAGTTTTATTAAATGCACTCATTCCATTTGGAAATTCTATTCCGATTGTCATATCATTAATTTCATTTACTTTTGTTCCGTTTAAACTCGTGCACAATACTATTTTTCCATTTTGTTTTAATTCATTAATAATCTGTGGCCAATATTCTTCTGCTTTGTTTGAAAATTTCATAGTATTATCTGTATTTTTTGGCTTTGTGACATTTTTATTGTGATTTACTGTTGTTTTTATATTATTTTTTACTATAGTATTATTTATTTGTTGATTTCTTTGTGCTATTACATTATTTGATGTTGTTTGCACATTAATTCCTTTTCCTGATTTTAAATATTTTTCTATATTTTCAATTCTTTCTTCTAAATTGCTGTTAATTTCTTTATTACATAATTTAATTATTCCTGCTTCAAATACTATTGTTTTTTGTGTTGACCATTTTATATCACTTTCTAATTCTGATAGTTTATATACTAAGTCTATTAATTTTTCTTTTGATATTTTATTTGATAATTCTTCAATTTCTTTTATCTCTTCTTCCGTATATAAATCTAACTTTTTGGAAGTTTTAAATACTAAAATATCTTTAACATATTTAATCATTTCCCAAAGTAGGTTTGTTATGTCTTTTCCTTCATTTAAAACTATATCTATTGCTTTTAGTGATTTATCTACGTCGAAATTTACTATTCCTTCTACTATACTATGTACATAAGTTATTTTAGGAATTCCTACTAAATCTCTTATTTTATCTTCATCTATTTTATTTTCTCCATCTTGTACACATCTTTCCAAAATTGATAATGCATCTCTCATTGCTCCTTCTGCTAAAACTGCTATCATTTGCATTGCTTCTTCGGTTATTTCTATTTTACTTTCTTTGCATACTATTTTTAACCTTTTTATAATATCATTATTAGAAAGTCTTTTAAAATCAAATCTTTGGCATCTTGATAATATTGTCGCTGGTAATTTTTGTGGCTCTGTTGTTGCTAGTATAAATTTAACGTGTTCTGGTGGCTCTTCTAATGTTTTTAGTAATGCATTAAATGCCCCTTGTGATAGCATATGAACCTCATCTATAATATATACTCTGTATTTTGCTTTAGTTGGTAAGAAATTAACTTCTTCCCTTATTGTTCTTATATCTTCTACACTATTATTTGATGCTGCATCCATTTCAACTATATCTGTTAGTGAACCATTTATTGCTCCTTTACATATTTCACATTCATTACATGGCTCTCCATCTTTTGGATTTAAACAGTTTATCGCTCTTGCTAAAACTTTTGCTGCTGATGTTTTTCCTGTTCCTCTTCCTCCATTGAACAGATATGCATGTCCTACTCTTCCTGCAATTATTTGATTTTTTAAAGTTTTTGTTATGTGTTCTTGACCTACTATTTCTGAAAATGTAAGTGGTCTAAATTTTCTATAAAGAGCTGTATATCCCATTTTATCACATCCTATATAAAAAATGGTAAATACTCTAAATCTCTCTATGGAAAGTATCCCACATAAAGATATCTACTTATTGCTGCTTCCTTCCGGATCTGACAAGGTTCATAGGTCTTTATTGGTATACTCTCCATACAAAGATTTAATGTATATACCATTTGCATTATATAATGATTTTTGCTTTTTATCAAGTAAATTTTTAATTTTTTATTCTTTTAAATACAATATCTTTTAGTTCTGTTAATTCTTTAGATGATGTTCCGTTTTCTACAACGCCATCTACTGGTACATCTAATGATATATTTGCTCTATATTCTTTTCCATCTTCTGTTGTAATTGTTATATTAAACGATAATTTTGATTTTAAATCTTCTTCATTTACATTGGCACTATTTAATAATTGATTTGTTATTATTGTGTTATTTGTTGATATGTCTGAACTATATTCTGCAACTTTATTATTTGCATATCTAAAAAGAATAACGCCTCCCTGATTTCCTATAATTAAATTTTTAATATTTGCCTCTAATCCCCCTGTATATTCTAATTTTTGCACTTCATTTTCTTCAGTGTTACTGAAATTCCCCCCTGTATCTAGCATGTTTGGTCTATAAAATTTCACTTCTCCTAGTTCTTTATTTTTTTCTACTTTTAAATCATCTATAACAATATTTTTTATTACTTCATCTTTTTTATAATTTTCATTTTTTTCTATATATATATATATATCATTATTTTGATTTATATCAAATGCCCAATTAGTAACATTTCCTTCTTGATTTTTATCTACACCATCTGATGTACTTATTAATGTGATTTTTGTTATTTCAAATGGCATATTTGTTTCACCTTCTACTTGATATTTTAATATCATTATTCCTGCTACAAATAATATTACTGTAATTATTACTATTATCATACATATGTGAAACCATTTTCTACTTGTTATATATTTTATTTTTTCTTTCATATTCTCACCTCTTTTTAGGCTTATTTAGTGTTCTTTTTCATTTTTCTTAAATTTTTAAAAAAATCTTTTAGAATATTTTCACATTCTTCCTTCATTATACCTTTTTCTACTTCTACATCATGATTAAATTTATAGTCCTCAAATAAGTTAAAAACAGAACCTACTGCTCCTGTTTTTTCATCTAATGCTCCTATATACAATTTTTTAATTCTAGCATTAATCATTGCTCCTGCACACATTGAACAAGGTTCTAATGTTACATACATTTCACAATCTAAAAGTCTCCACGCTTGTAATTTTTTACTTGCCTTTTCTATTGCTAGAATTTCCGCATGTTTTGTTGTATCTTTTTTTGTTTCTTTTAAATTATGTGCTCTTGATATTATTTTTCCATCTTTAACAATTACAGCTCCTATGGGAACTTCTAATTTATTATAAGCTTTTTTTGCTTCTTTTAAAGCTTCTTTCATGAACTTTTCTTTATCTTCCATAATAATGTCTTGGTGTGCCTAGAGGGAATTGAACCCCCATCGGTCGCTTAGGAGGCGACTGCTCTATCCGTTTGAGCTATAAGCACATTTAATTCTCCTCATTTTTCTTATTACTTTTCCATTATAAGGTATTTATCATAGAAAGTCAATAAGTACAATTTTCCAATAAAATGAGCCCCCATTTTTCTTATTATAATTTTTCTATATTTTAACATTTGACAATATCTGTTATAATTATATAGGTGATAAAAGTGCAAAGAATATTAAGTCATATGAGGAAAGCA
>CALXZC010000042.1 GCA_944393135.1 uncultured Clostridia bacterium
TTTATTTTCTTCTTTTTGTTTTTTATCTATCTGCTCTCTTACCGCTTCTACTTCTTGTTCTTTCTTTATTTTATCTTTTAACTCTAAAATTATTCTTTTAGCTGATTTTGGTCCTATTCCTGGTATAGAAGTAAGTGCCTTAACATCTTCTGATACTACTGCTATAGCAAATTCTGATGGTGTACATGTTGCAAGCATTGTTAGGGCTGTTCTTGCTCCAACACCACTTACTCCTAACAATAGTTCAAACATTT
Source organism: uncultured Clostridia bacterium (assembly GCA_944393135.1). Classification (GTDB taxonomy): domain Bacteria; phylum Bacillota; class Clostridia; order TANB77; family CAG-508; genus CAG-269. The sequence continues at coordinate 255 of CALXZC010000042.1, forward strand.
TAAGTTCTTCTAATGTATTAAACCCATATATACTTATATCATCTTCTCTTACTCTATAATAAGTATGGACTTTTACTACATCTCCTATATTTCCTAGATTTTCAATCCCTGCTTCTGACATAAATACCTTATAACCTAGACCTCCCACGTCTATTACAACATATCCTGTCATTTTCATTTCCAAATTTCCCTTAATATATGCTAACATTTTATATTCTCTCTTTCCTATATATCATAAAAATAAGTTGCTTCTAAGTCTGCCTCATGTGTTAATAATGCTATTGGATATTTTTTATATGTAGCTCCTATTGCATTATAATTTTCTTTAGGTTCAGTATATCCCATATGCCACCTAATTGAGTATTTTTCTTCTGGTGTTAATTTCATATATTCTGTAATCATCATAACTGATTTTTCTCCATGCCCATATGGAATTGTATCATCAACTGTATAATAAGGCACTTTTTCCCAAACCCCTAATGCATTTTTTGCATTTCTATAGTCTACTTTATAAAAATTAGTTTTACATATATCATGTAATAGACCTATTATTATTAAACTCTCTTCTGGAATTTTTACTTCCATTATACAATGTTCTACTTTATGTTTTAATATTTCATATACTTTTAAACTATGTTCTACTAATCCTCCTTCATAATTACCATGAAATCTTGTACTTGCAGGAGCTATAAAAAAATCTGATTTTTCTAAAAATTTTATTATATCTTCTATTCCTTCTCTTTTTACTTGTCTTAATATATTTAAAAACTCCTCTTTCATCTTATCACCTTTTCTTCTATAATTTTGTTAATTATATACATTTAAAATATAAAAGTCAATAGAAATATGAACAAACTTTTGTATTAACTATCTTTCATCAATCTCTTCTTGATTATTTCTTTCCATAAATTTCTTCTTGTCCATTCTATATTTTTTTAATTTTCTTGCACCACTATATAAATCTAAATGTAACCCTTCTCTTTCCAAATCTTCTAATCTTTCTAAATCACATGGAATAAGCCTACCTTCTTTTGTAGAATAAAAATATGGTTTTATTGTTCTCCAATCTTCTGTGTCTATATATATACAAAATGTATATTTATTAGTTGGTTTAATCTTTTTTCTAACCTCACATGCAAATTGATAATAATTATCTAATCTACTTTTTCCTAAAATAGTTTTTATTACAGAATAATAATATTTATATGCTTCAGAAGGCTCCATTCCTTTAAGCCCTCCATATATTTCCTTACTAGATAAAACCTTATCTAAGGCATCTAGAGATTTTTCATCTTCTAACTCTTTTTGTAATTTTCTTACATCTACATCTTTATAATCATTTTCATTCTTAATATATCCTAACTCTATTAACATATTTGTCAATTTATCAAAATCTATAAATTGTTCTCCTATTGGCTTAAAATGTTTTAATGTTAACTTAGATTGAATTCGATATAATTCCAGTTGAACATCTGCTGATATTCTTCTCCCATTTTTTAACCTTATTAGATTATTTAAGTGCACATTATCTGCATCTTCCCTAATTACTTCACATTGTATTCCTAATTCATTTAATATTGACGCATATAAATATGAAAGTGTAACACAGATTAATTTCTTTTTACCTGCTATTTTATCTAAGTCCTTTTTTTCTCGTCTTGCTTGTGTCATTGTTCTAGATACACTCAAAATATTTCCAAAGAAATATCTTTCATCAAAAGATTTCATTTTTGCAAGTTCTATGTATACATATAATGCTTTTTTTATTTCTTTTTCCTCTTCAGTTCCAGTAAATTCTGGCATTTCTTTCCTAAATTTTTCTATTAATTCATCTTTTTTCATATTATCATCCCTTAAGCAAAATCAATAGGAGCCTAAAATTAAAGGCCCCTATATTTAGTACTTTAGTTTATTCCCATAGCCACCTACTCTTATTTGTAATATTTTCCTCAAGTCTAACATTTATATCTAGCACTACAACTGCTAAAATACTACAAGTAGTACTTTCTTCATGCCCATCAGAACGATACAAATTAGCTACTCTAATTTTTCCATCCTCCATATATCTCATGAGAAATTCTGTTTTTGCACCATTCGCAAAAGTCGGAGATGGAAACCAGAACTTCCCTTGTAGCTTCCTTTTATAGTTTATATCATTTTCTCTGATACTTCTAATACTGGCTATACCAGATTGAGAAAGCAAAGTTCTAGGAATTAAATCCATCTCTTTTGTTCCCGCAAACCAACCATCTCTACCACAAAGCGTAAGTCCTTTCTCTGTGCAAATAGTTAGATAAGCAGGATGTATTTCTCCATTACCTGGATCTTCCTCCAGATGTATAAAATATCCTGGTATATTTTCTGGATAATCATAGCTTGTAAATGTTTGCCTTCTAAATCCATTTACATATTCTCTACTAATATATTCACGCTTTTCTTTTCCTACTATACCTGGGTTTGGAATTAAAATCTCCTTTTCAACTTGAGTATTAATAATACTTCTTGGCACTTTCATTTTTGGTCCTTTCTCTAAAGTACCGACCAACTATAGCTATAATAAGCTACAACCCTTATTATACTTCAAGTAATTCTAATTATCAAGAAAATTCTAATTATTTATAACTAAATTTTAAAATTATAGAAAAACTTTTATAATATAACTTCTACATGATAAATTCTTCTAGAGCCATCTAATTTTATTTTGTTTTCTACTTCATTTTCGTTTAACAACACCTTTGTTACCCCACTATTTTTTCCATCTAGATTTTTAACATTTATATGATAAATACTTTCTTTCCATTTATACTGTATTTGATATTCTTTCCAATCTTTTGGTATACATGGATTAATTGTCATATAACCATTTTCTATTTTTAGTCCTAAAATATATTCAATACCTGCTTTATAATACCAACTACTAGAACCAGTATACCAAGTCCATCCACCTCGTCCTATTAAATTTCCTTGTCCATATACATCTGCTGCTATGACATATGGCTCTACCTTATATTTATTACTTGCATCTTTTGTCCTTGAATGCTCTATTGGATTTATCATTCTATAAAACTCAAAAGCTTTGTCTCCAAATCCTAATATACTTTCTGCAATTATAACCCATACTGCTGCATGTGTATACTGTCCTCCATTCTCTCTAACCCCTGGTAAATATGCTTTTATATATCCAGGCTCCAATTTTCCTTTTTCAAATGGTGGGTCTAATAATTTTATAATTCCATTTTCTTTATCTACTAAATGATTTTCTAAACTTTCCATAGAAATATATTTTTTATCATTATCACCAGCGTTTGAAATAGTACTCCAACTCTGAGCTATACTATCTATTCTACATTCATCATTTTCCATACTTCCTAGAATATTTTCATCATCCATATATGCTCTTTTATACCATCTTCCATCCCAACCTTTTGTGTTTAATGCCCTTTTTAATTCCTGTTTTATTTTTGTATACTTTTCTACATGACTTATATCTCCTAATTCCTCACATATAGGTATAAAATTATCTAAAATATCATATAGGAAAAATCCAAGCCATACACTTTCTCCTTTTCCTTTATTTCCTACTGTACTAAAACCATCATTCCAATCTCCTGAGCCAATTTTTGGAAGTCCATTTTCTCCAAAATTTAATGATTTTTCTATTGCCCTTATACAATGATTATATATTGTTCCTATTTCTTCACTTTGTACATATTTTTCATATCTTTCATCTTGCCCATCAGATAGAATTTCCCCTTTTAAGTATGGAGTTTCTACATCTAATATACTCTTATCTCCTGTAAATCTAATATATTCGATAGTCAGAAACACAAGCCAAAGTAAATCATCAGAAAATCTTGTTCTAATACCTCTCATAGTTTCATCATGCCACCAATGTTCTACATCTCCCTCTATAAATTGATGTTCACTATGCTTTATTATTTGTTTTTTCATTAAATCCACATCTAAATATTTAAGCCCTAATGTATCTTGAAGCTGATCTCTAAATCCATAAGCTCCTCCTGATTGGTAATATCCACTTCTTCCGAGTAACCTACTTACCATTGTTTGATACATTACCCATCCATTTAATAATATATTTGTGGATTCTATAGGTGTATATACTTGAAGCCTTCCTAAAATATCTTTCCAATAGTTTACTGTAAGTGATAATTCTTGTTTACAATTATTTAACTTACTATACTTATAAGAAGTATTTTTACAATCAATTAAGTTTTCATCTGCCCCCAATATAAATGATATATCTTTACTTGCATAGCTCTCAAGTTCTACTTCTATCATAAATGCCATACAAGATTTCTTTCCTAACCCCACATCATTATTTAGCCTTACTTTTTTTATTCCTTGTGGGTTCGATAATCCTCCTGAACCCAAAAATGAGTTTTTATCACCTGTAAAACTTTCTATCTTTTCACTACAAGATGTATATATAAAATAATCTTGTTCTTCCCTTTTATAAAGATTTTTACTATATACAATATTATTATTTTCATCAAAATTTACATCTAAATATCCACTTGTTTTTATTTCATCTTCACCTAATACTGGCTTTATATAATAATACAATTTAAGCTTTTTCCTATTAGGTGTGGTATTTTTTAAATTCAATATATTTATTTTACATGCATCTTTTTTAGGAACAAATACTTTTAGTTTTTGTTCTATTCCAGAACTTTTATGCAAATATTTTACATATCCAAATCCATATATAATATTATAATTTCTATCGTCTGGCATTGGATTTAACCCTAAAGACCACGTCCTTCCATTTTCTTCTTTTATATAAATAATTTCACTTGGAATATCTAAATTAGGATTATTATTCCAGCTAGTTACTCTATTTAATCTACTATTTTTAAACCAACTATATCCACCCATATTCTCGGTAACAACTGTTCCGAACTTCTCATTTGCTAAAATATTACACCATACAGTAGGTAATCTATTTTCTTTATTTACTTTTATCAAATATTCTTTTCCATCTTCAGAAAAACCACCATATTCATTAAAATACTTTAATTTTTCACTGTCTTGTAATATATCTATATCTTTATCTTCTTCATCTTGTAATATTAGTTTTGTTTCACTATCATTTACTAACTTACATTTATCCAAATATTCTTCTTCTAAATCTTTTATATTATTTTCAAGTCCTCCTTTTGCACTATCTATAGTAACACATGAAATCAATTCTAATAAGCATATATCTTTTTTATCAGTCTCTCCCCTTACAAGTGTAAAAATTCCTCCCTTTACATTTTTTAAGTATGACATATGTCTATTTAATATTTCATTTTCTATTTCTTCTCTTACATAATTTTCATAACTATATTTTTCTTCATCTAAAATAACTATTTCAGTTGCTATTCCTTTTGTTCTAAAAAATTCGTACGCTTTTAATACTTCTTTTACAATATAACTATCATTAACATCTCTTATTTTAACTAATATAATTGGTAAATCACCTGATATTCCATATTTCCATAGATTACTTTGTTTATATTCTCCGTAAATTTATCTTTTTTAATTTTTCTGATTTTACAGGATTATCAAATATGATATAAGATAATATTTTTTGATATATTATTATTTCTCTTCCTTTTACTCTCAAATATCTACTTTCTGCTTCTACTCTTGCCTTTGATAATTCAAACTCATTTTTAACATTTTCATGATTTTCATATCTCTTTAAATTTTCTTTTACTTTCTCTTCTTTTTCTCCTACACTTAATACAAAATCAATGCTTACCCTATCTTCTGGTCTTATTTTTACAATTCTTTTCATAGCAATAATTGGCTCTGTAACTAAGCCTATTTTCTTTGATAATGGAACTCCTTTTTCTATCATTTTTGGAATTCCAAGATTTCCTCTCCCTATAAATTTTGTTTCATTAATCTCATACTCTAAATCACCTATTGTTTCACTATTTGTGGATAACCCTACAGCTAAATATATTTCTTTAGCATCTTTTTCTCTTTTCTTTCTTTTTACAATTAAACTATTTGTTTCTTCATCATATTTGGTTACTAAAAATAGATTATTAAAAACTGGATGTGCATAATCTTCCTCTTTTCTAGATAGTACTGGTTCAAAATATACTGTAACTTCTACTATTTCCTCTGCATTTCCTTGATTTTCCAAAGTTACTCTTCTTAGTTCTACTGGTTCGTTTGAACTAATTGTTGTTTTTATTTTTGTTTTTATATTTCCTTCCACTATTTCCTGTTCATTCTTATCTGGCATAAAACTTATCTTATAATTTTCCTTTTTGTCGTTAAAAGAATAGTTTGAACTCCATAATCTTTTTGTTCTAATATTTTTCATAACAAAAAATATCCCTTGTGAATAGTCTTCTGTAGGCTTAAATCTATTTATATAAATATCTTTATACTTACTTACTCCTTCTCCTTTTTGGTTTGTCGCTATAACATAATCTTCACTTGAAATAACATTTCCTGTAACTAGTCTTTCATCTATTTTATTATAAGTTGTTATTACATAATTTTCATAATCTTTATACTTTAACTTTTCTACCTTTTCCTTTTTCTCTTTTGTTATAATTGCAGTTTCTGGCATTGTTTCTTGTAATAATATACTAACTGCTTTTATTTCTGGATTTTCCATAAATCTCTTTTGAAGTATTTTATTATTAAATAGATTATTTATTGAAAGAAGTATTAAACCTTGATGATGTGCCATATAAGTTTTTACTACACTAGAAGTCTTTCCTTTTTCTACTCTTTCAGGAGTATAATCTATTGCTTCATAAAATCCGTATTTATCAAACATTCCTTCTTTTTCTAAATTTTTTAAATTTTTTATTTCATCTTTTGGGCAATCTCCTATTGCTAAAATACTTCCATAACTAGATACTACAAGTTCATCTCCTAAGCCCCTTTTTAGTCCTAACCATGGTATTCCAAAAGCTTTATATTGATAGTTTGATTTTAAATCCTTAACATTAAATGCCGCTTCTGAAATCCCCCATGGTATATTTAATTTTTGTGCATATTCTTTTTGGCTCATTATCATAAACTTACAAGATTCATCAAGAAGGCTTCCCTCATATCTCGGTATATTTATATCTGGCATTAAGTATTCAAACGCTGTTCCAGACCAAGAAATCAGCCCTTTATATTTTCCCAACGTTGTTAAAGTTCTACTTAAGGCATTCCAATGCTTTGATGGTATATCTTTTTTTGCAATAGCAACTAAACTTGCTTGTCTTGCTTCTGACGCTAATAAATCATAATAAGAATCTGTTAACTTATTTTCTTCTACATTAAACCCTATTGAAAACATTTGTAATTCGTTATTATATAACACTGAAAAATCCGTATTTTTAATTAGATTATCTACAATTAATATTAGATTTTCTATGTCACTACAATTCCCACCATTTAATACTTTCTTTAAATATGACTTAACTACAAAAAGATATCCTACAAAATTACCACTATCAACTGTAGATACATACCTTGGAATTAAAGGTTCTTTTGTTCTTATCTGATACCAATTATATAAATGTCCATTCCACTTAGGTAAACTCTCTATTGTTAAAATCATTTCTTTTAATAACTCTAAAGCCTTTTTCCCATCAATATACCCCAAGTCATTTGCTGAGATTACAGCAAGTAATGATAAACCAATATTAGTAGAAGATGTTCTTAATACAATTTCCTCTTTTCTACCTTCTTGATAGTTATCTGTAATTAAGTAATTATTTTCTTTTACAATATATTTATTAAAAAACTCCCAAGTTCTTTTTCCTATTTCATTTACATATTCTTTTTCACTGTTTTCTAATTTTTCTACTTCTTTTTCTTCCTTTTTTTCTCTACTTAAATACCACATAGCCATTGGAGTTAATATCCAAATAATTCCTAATATAACTTGTAGTATATTTTTTGTAAATATTAAAATTACACCTAAGATAATATTAATAGCCATTTGTTTTATATATGAAAACACATCACCTCTAGCTTGTTTTTCCGCTTCTTCTGATGTCATCCATTCTAACATATGTTTATGTGAAAAGCTTATTCTGTACGCACTAATTAGTATTGATTTTAATGATACATAAGCTTTATAAGGCAAACATCCTAATGTAAGAACTCCTCTTATAAAAGCTCCTTTTATCCCTGTTATTTTTGGTGTAAAAGTCTTTTGCTTTTGCTCTCCATTTTTTTTGGATATTAAACAGCCAATAAATTCCAATATAAATGGAATTACCGTAATTATTATTAAATTTAAAATACTTATATAAAATTTTTTATTATAAACTATTCCTAATATTGCTACAAATATTAAAGAAAATACTATACTTATTTCTAGTAAACTTCTTCTAATATTATCTATAATTTTATATCTAGATAATAAATTCAATTTCTTTCTCAAAAATGCCCATTTTAGTATTTGAACATCCCCTCTTATCCATCTAGATAGCCTATTCATAAAACTATTGTATTTTGTAGGATATCCATCCATAAGCATTATATCTGAAACAAGTCCACACCTTAAATAACATCCTTCTAATAAATCATGACTTAAAACTGTATTTTCTGGTATCTCGTTTTTTAACACTTTAGAATATGTTTTTAAATCGTAAATCCCCTTTCCAGTAAAAATACCCTCTTTAAAATTATCTTGATATAAATCTGAAATTGCATTTGTATAACAATCTATTCCCCCAGCTCCTGCAAATATTTTTGTAAAAAGATTATAATTACTTATATTTAAATCAATCCCAACTCTTGGTTGCATAATTCCATAACCTTTTGTTACAACATTTGTTTTCTCATCTATTTCTGGTTTATTTAAAATATGTGCCATAGCACCTACAAGCTGATTTGCTGTATCTAATATTAATTCAGTATCTGCATCTAATGTTATAATATATTTTATATTTACTAACTCTTTCCTTATCCCTTCTTTATTTTCATAATTCTCTATTGTATTTTCTCTAAAAGGATTATTAATATTTCCGAAGTAAATATTCATTAAATTGTGAAAGCATCCCTCTTTTTCTTTCCCAACCTAAATAAGAATTTTCTTTCTCGTTCCACTGTCTTTTTCTATATATAAAATTAAAAATAGGAATTTTACTAGAACTTTCATATTTCTTATTTAAGATTTCAACTTGTTCTTTTCCCTCTTCTATAATTTCTAAATCCTTCTCTTCTTCTTCCTTACTACTTTCTGTGCAATCTCCTAATAAGCAAAAATATATATTATCTGACTTATTTGCTAAATAAAACACTTCTAACTTTTCTATTAAATCCCTTACCTTACCTTTTGAATTTACTATTGTTGGTATAACTACCATTGTACTGTTTTCCTTATTTATTCCTTTAGAAAAATCCATTTTAGGTATTAACTTAGGTTTTACTATTTTGCTTAATACATAAGAAAATATTTGATTTATTAATTCAAACGCTGGTATAAAAAACAATATACAAGATATTATTAATATAGTAAGATTATTTATATTACTATTTAATGCTTTTGCCATAAAATAGGAAATTACTATACTAAATATTAATATTAAAGTTATATAAATTTTAACTCTTTCTTTTAATTTTATAGAATTTCTCTTTTTATATTTTAAAACTTTATATAATTCTTCTATCCCTTCATCTATCAAATAATAACCAATATGACTTTTCTTTTTCTCATTACCATTTGCCAGTTCTAGTAATTTTCTTGCTATATAAATTTCTGATATCTTTGTTTTCTTAGAAATCTCTTTTATTTTATTTCTATAATATTCTTTCGTCTTATTATCCATTTTTTCATAAACTAGGCTTGGATCTTTTTTTAATAATTCCTCTACCCCATTTACTTTTTCAAATATCTCTAAAAAATTAATTCTTTGTATCTTTTTTATACTTGTAATACTATTTCCAATCGATACTTTTCTTACCGCAATATCAAAATGTTCCTTCTTAATAATATCTGAAACAGACGAACCTGTTAACTCTACGGTTTCCTCTAGTACCTTTAAATAACTATAGCCTTTTTTTCCATATCTTTTCAAAATATATGACATATACTCTACAAATGAATATTGCATATCATTTAATAAATTTTTTTCAATCCTCTTAAGTCTACCATTTTTAAACACTTGCTCTTGCTTCGTTTTATTTTCTACCAATCTTTCTACTATATTTTCCGCCTTATACTTTTCCATCTGTGAAACATAAATCTTTTCACAAACTTCTCTTATATTCTCTATTATAGCAATCTCAAGAAATATTCCTATATTCCAAATTTCTTCCATACTTAAAGTCTTTTTTTCTTGATAACTTTTCAAATAATCTTCTAAATCTTTTCTTTCTACTCTATTATCTGTATATGCTATTATTTCTGATGCTAAGACATATATTCTCGCAAACCCCTTATAACTTCCATTCGCAATTCCCACAAAACTCACATATTTTTTTAGCGTTAACTCTTGTTTAATCTGTTTTACACATTCCTCTATTACATATAAATTATCCAAAAGCCATTCACCTGCTGGATGTATACTTATTCCTAATTTTAAATGTTCGTTTAATAAATTATAAACTTCTTGTATTACATTAAAACTTTCTATTAAATGTGGCACAGGATATGTTTCTTTTTGCGATTTATTTACTAAATTATGACTTGAAGCTATATTTTGTAAATGTTTTTCTAATTGTTTTTTATCTAAAGGCGCACCATTTATTTTTAATATTTTGTTTATATTCAAAAAAATTCCACTCCTTGTAAATATGTTTTACACATATTGTTTACAAAGAGTGGTAATTTTATGCACTTATTAATTTATCTTTCTTCACCGTCATCAATATCTTGAGTTTTTCCGTCATTTTGTATTAATTCATCTATATCTTGATATGGAACTATATTAAGAGAAATATTTCCATTATCATCTTTAACAACCTCTTTTGTCGCAAAATCCTTTGTTTTTTCGATTGCTGATGTATATTGTTCTATTACATCATCTCTATCAGCTACACCATCTTCTAACCTTGAATTAGCTGTCTGTGTATTTGCTATATTAACAATATAATCGCTTATCTCAGTTGAAATATTATTTTTATCATCTAATAAATCACCTTCACGATTATAAACCATCTCTCCCTCTTCTGTAGTTACTCTTACCACACCTTTTGGTGCTCCATCATTATAATTTGGTGTAACCAATATATTATCCTCTGTAACTCCTAATTCATTTGCTAATTTTCCTTTTATTGTATCTAATTGAAGGCTAGCAATCCTTTCTCCCAATTTTAGCAACTCTTCATCACTATAATTACTTAACTCGCCATTACTAATTATATTATCAATCTCTTCTATCTCTGCTACAGTTTCTCTACTTATTCCTAGCATTTCCAATGTATCTTGATTTTGTGTAAGTGCATCAAAACTTTTATCTTGTTTTTGACTACTTAATGCACTTACCTTATTTGCTGCAACAAGTGCAGAAATAGCAAGACCACTAAAAGCGATTGTAGCTATAATATTTAAAAGTTTATTTTTGCTTCCTATATATTTTTCTTTCTCTATTCTTACTCCATTTACCCTTCTTTTTGTTCTCTTACCACTATTTTGTGCTCGCATTTGTTTTCTTTGAATTTCTAACCTTTCCTCTTGTGGTAAACTAAAATAATAATCTGCCGCTTGTCTTAACTTTCTATGTTTAGCCTCTTGCTCTGGAGTACCTCTTCTTATTCTATCACCTATATAGCTAACCCTACCATTTACTGAACCAGCATTAGTTAACTGTATACCCTTCATAAAATTCTCTCTTCTACTTCTAAAATCTGTTCCTTCTTCCATAGTACTCTCCTCCTTTGCACTTTAATACACTTCTATTATACCACTTTTTACAAAAAAACGCAATCTCAAGTCTCACGAGTGTCTCATGGGGACAGTCCCTATGCCTATAAAATGTCGCATCTGGGACAGACTATAAAAAACAAAAAGAATAAACCTTACACCTAAAGTTTATTTTTAACATAAATTTTATAAGGAAAAAATAATATAAGTAAGTTTTTAGATTAAGCAATTTTACGTAGGGAATTTAAGGGTAGTAAAATTGCTGGTAAGCGTAAGCTTAAATCTAAAAACTTACTCTAAATCCCTGTTTACTCCTTAAGCATCTGTCCCCAACGCGACAAAAACTAGGCATGGGGACTGTCCCCATACGCCATTATCCCATTATAAATTCCCCAAGCTAACCTTTCTTGATAAGTATCATCTAATAGTTGTTTCTCCTCCTCTGGGTTTGACAAAAAACCACATTCCACAATAGATATAGGTATCTCCACATTTTTCATAATATACACCGTATCTAATTTCATAGCAACTCTGTTATTTTCTTTTTGAATTGCTTCATTCATAGCACTTTGTATGCACTTTGCTAATTCAATACTCTTTTCATTTCTAGTATTGTAAAAACATTGCCAGCCATAGTACTGACTTTGTGGTATCTTATTTAGATGTATAGAAACAAACATATCTGCTGAACTTTCATTCCCTATTTTCACTCTATTTTTAATATCGGACACCTTTTTTTCTCTTAATGTTTTACTATCTAAATCGTATATCGCATTATTATCTGAACGTGTTAAAATAACAGTACATCCGCTTTGCTCTAGCAATTTTTG
>CALXZC010000043.1 GCA_944393135.1 uncultured Clostridia bacterium
ACCTTATCTATTGTTTCTGCGTCTTTTACCATTTCATCTGTGATATTAGTTACCTCTGTTACTCTTTCTGGTATATGTTTTTCTGGATTTACAAAACATGAAAATTCGTCTACTACTTCTCCATTTTTTAGTTTCATTATTCCTACTTCTGTTATTTTCTCTGTTGTTGCTGAAAATCCTGTTGTTTCTAAATCTAATACACAGTATGTTGTATCTAAATCTTGATTTTTCCCATTTTCTACTACTGGATTTTTGTCTGGTGCTAAATATGCTTCCATTCCATATATTATTTTCATGTCTGGATTATCATATCCAAGTAATTTATGTGCTTCTGGAAACGCTTGTACAACTCCATGGTCTGTTATTGCTATTGATTTCATTCCCCATTTCATTGCTCTTTTTATTAAATCTGTTGCTGATGTCATTGCATCCATTTGGCTCATTTGTGTATGCATATGTAGTTCTACTCTTTTTACTTCTGAATTATCTTGTCTTTCCTCTTTTTTCAACCCTTCACATTCTACAATAGTATTAACCATTACTGTTAATTCGTTTGAAAAACTATCCATTGATGCTGTTCCTGCTACTTTTACACCTTTTGAACCTGTTATTCTTTTCATTTGTTTTTTTGCTTTGTCTTTTTCTAAGAATACCTTACATGTAATTGTACTTGTTCCATCATATAAGTCAAAACTAAATAATGTTTTTCCTGATTTTAATGTCCTATCTTCAGAGTATATTACTTCTCCTTTTAGTGCTATTTTTCCATCATCTACTCCTAGTTCTGAAACTTTAACTAGTGGTTCTATTATATTCATTGAACTACCTAGTATAAGTGGTGTATTTTCGTCTTCTTCTGGTATTTCTGGAAATTCGCTTTCTGTTTTTATTATTGTGTTTGCAATTACTGTTACATCTCCTGCGTATGTATCTAATCCTGCCTTTCCTATTACTTTTACTGCTTTTGAATTATTTATCTTTTCTATTACTTCTTGTCCTTCTTTTAAATCTTTTGTGAATGATTTTACAGTAATTTTTCCTGTTCCATCATAGATTTCTAATATTAACATTCCTTTTCCTGATTTTGTTTCTCTAACATCTGATGTTAATATTCTTCCTTCTAAAGTTACTCTTCCATCATTTGTTCCTAAGTCTTTTATTTTCATGTATTTTTCTTTTGCTTTTGATGGTTTTCCCATAATATATTCTGTATTTCCAATTTCCTGTTCTTGTTCTATGTTTTCTGATACATAGCCCTCGTCTCCTGGCATTTTATACTCTACATCTACATATTCTGGGATATTTCCTATTTCTTCATGTTTTTTATTTTCTTCTTCAATATGTGCTATAATTTCAGCTTCTTCTTCCTCTAATTTTTTCTTTATTAAATTCATTTCTTCTTTTGATAGTTCTTCTCTTAGCTCAATATTATATTTTTCTCCAAAAAGATTTTCCAAAACATGAACTAATTCTTTATCTGTTTTTTTTGCTCGTAAGAAGTCTGCTCCTTTTATATGCATTTTTACTAATATGTTTTTTTCTTCTATTTCTATATCACTTTTTAATAATAGCATTGGTTTCATTAATGGATATTTATGTGCCATATATGCAATTATATTTTTCCATTCAGATACAATACTTTTTTTCTCTACTGCTTCATGATATTTTATTTTCATTTCTATGTTATTGAAATGAAATCTTTCCTGTAAGAATTTTTCAAAATACCATATTTCTTTTATTTCTATATATTCATCATAATACATTATTACTTCTAATGTATTTGTTTTCTTTAAAACGTTTAATGCTACTATTTGTGCATGTTTTATATTAGAGTTTGTTTTATAATCACTAAATACTTCCCCTATTTTTTTTGCCCCCAAAGTTTTCATCTCCTAACAAACGTATTCTAACATAAAATAAAAACTAATTAAAGCGAACAAAGAAAAAAATATAAAATTCTTTATTGATTTTATTAATAAAATAATAATCTCTATTCTTTGTAACACATTTTTATAAATTTCATAAGATATATCATACAAAGGAAACAACAAAAGAAAACATATTTGTTATTTGGAAGGGGGTTTACACTATGCCAGAGAACAGAGGATGCGGTGGATTTGGATTTGGTGATGATTGTTGCTGGATTATAATCCTTATTTTATTACTTTGCTGCTGTTGTGGTGGTAATAGAGGTGGATGTTGCTAATCCTCCCTTTATTTAAAAAGAGGTTCTGTACAAATACGGAACCTCATATTTTTATTTAAATCTTTTTCCTTTATGTTTCTTTTTTGATGCTCTTTCTTGGTCGTGATATGTATTATTATCATAATCATCTAAAAATTGTTTTCTTGCTTTTTCTTTTGACCAAACTTCATCTTCATAATCTTCATCTTTATCATAATCTTCATCTTCATCATCATCTTCTTCTGTGAAATCATCATTATTTAGCCCTGAGAAAGGAACTTCATAATCTTCTGCCCATGCTTTATTTCTTCTATGTCTTATTATTAATGCTATTATAATTATTAATACAATTACTCCTGCTGCTCCTCCTATAATTATCATTTTCTTTTGTTCTTCTTTTTTTCTTGCTTCTTCTTGCTCTCTTGCAACTGCTTCCTCATCAATTAAACTCTTGTTTACAGTTACTTGATATGTTGCAATATTTTTTCCTTTTGCATCTGTTACTAAAATTGTTATTGTATTTTCTCCTTCTTGTAGATTATCATTTCCCATTATATCTACTTTATAGTCCTCGTTTGTTGTTTTCGCTTCTACATTTAATGTTTTTTCTTCACCTATATATTTTGCTGTATATTCATAAACAGTTGTATTAAATTCTGGTGTTAATTGTAAATCTCCTATTTTTAAAGAAGATAAACCGCTATTTTGAACTGCTACTCCATCATCTTCTGTTTCTTCTCCTGAACTTCCACTACCGCCTCTTGTTAAATTAATTGTATATATTTTTTCTGTACCATCTTCTGCTGTTACCACTATTGATAAATCATTCAAACCTTCTTCAATTTTCTTTGTTCCTAATCCACTTACTTTTGCTTTACTGTCTTGTGCTGTTCCATATACTTCAATTTCTTCTACATCTTGTGGTACTGTCACATCATATGTTGTTATTCCTGATTTAAATCCTGTAAAATCATATTCTGTTGGTCTTATTCCCAACATTTTCAAGTTTGCATTACTAGACTTTTCTGTTTCTTTTGTTGAACTTGTAGTATTAGTATTTGAACTACTATTAGTTGTTTTTTCTTCTACTTCATTTTCTGGTTCTGCTAAATAATTATTTTCTTCTATTTTTGCTAACTTTGTAAATGTTGTACATACTACTCCTAAATAACATATTGTGCTTATTAATAATGCCGTAATACCAAATAAAATTAAATTTTTTATATTTCTATTTTTCATCAAAAATCCTCCTTTATTTCTCCTTTGTTTCATGAAAGCATTATATCATTTCCGACTTTTTTCGTCAATAAATTTAATAACCTAAAATATTTTTCTCTCTATTAATTTCTTTAAAATATTTGTATTTATTTTTTTTAATGATATAATTAATAAAAATACTTTAGGAGGATTATAAAATGATAGAACTACTTGCTCCTGCAGGAGATTTTGAATGTTTAAAAGCTGCTGTTCAAAATGGTGCAGATAGTGTATATTTTGGCTCTAATTCTTTTAGTGCTCGAGCTTTTGCTCATAACTTTGATGATGAAAATTTAAAAAAGGCTATAGAATACGCAAAAATTCGTGGTGTTAAGACTTATTTAACTTTAAATACTCTAATTAAAGATGATGAATTTAACAATGCTATTATGCTTGCTATTAAAGCTTATGAATATGGAATTGATGCTATAATTGTACAAGATTTAGGGCTAGCAAAAAAATTAATAAAACTTTTTCCTGATTTTCCTATTCATGCTAGTACTCAAATGACTGTACATAATTTAAATGGTGCATTAGAATTACAAGATTTAGGTTTCAAAAGAGTTGTTTTAGCAAGAGAGCTCTCTTTGGATGAAATTAAATATATTTGTAAAAATACTAAGGTTGAAATTGAATGTTTTGTACATGGTGCTTTATGTATTTCTTATTCTGGCCAATGTCTATTTTCTAGCATGTTAGGCGGTCGTTCTGGAAACAGAGGAAAATGTGCTGGTCCTTGTAGGCTTGATTTTAAACTTTTAGAAAATAATAAAGTTATTGATACTGGTTATCTTTTAAGCACAAGAGATTTATGTGGTTTAGATTATCTTCCTGACTTTGTTAGTAGTGGTGTTAAATGTCTAAAAATTGAAGGTAGAATGAAATCCCCAGAATATGTAGCAACTGTTACAAAAATTTATAGAAAATATCTTGATTTAGCATATTCTAAAAAAGAAGAATACAAAGTATCTAATAAAGATAAAAAAATATTAATGCAAGCATTTAATCGTGGTATGACATCTTCTGGTCATTTAGATAATAGTGTTAATAAAAAGTTAGTTTATAAAGAAAAGCCTAATAATATGGGGTTATATATTGGCACAGTTAAAAGTTACAACAAGACTAAAGGATATATAACTTTAAACCTAGAAGATAAAATTGAAATTGGCGATACCATTGCTATTGAAAATCATACTGGTAGTTATAGAATTTCAGAACTAATGGAAAATGGTAAAAATATTAAGGAAACTAATATTGGTCAAACTGTTACTATAGGTAGGATTAAAACTAATATCCAAAAAGGTTATAAAATTTATAGACTTACTTCAAAAGAATTATCAAAAATCGCTAAAGAAAGCTATCAAGGCGAGAATAGAAAGGTTGCTTTAGCTTGTACTGTAACAATAAAAAAATCCCAACCTGTTTCTATTTATGTTACTTCTTGCAGTAATTTAGCACTTTATAAAGATTTATCTATTACTTGTAATTTAGATTATGTACCAGTACAAGCAAAAACTAGACCTTTAGATAAAGAAACTGTTATCAATCAAATATCAAAAACTACTTCTTCTCCTTATTATTTTAAAAATATTAAGGTTGATATTGATAAAGATGTGTTTTTACCAAAATTAAGTATTTTGAATGAATTAAGAAGAACTGCTCTTTCTAATATTGGAAGTATTGCACAAGCTAATATTCATAGAAATATTTCTAAAACTATTTTGACTAAAGTAAACAAAAAGGAAAATTCTACTTTACGAACTATGAGGTCTATAGCAAAACTCTCTAAAAATGTTAATCCTAAAATTTCTTTATTACTAAATATTTTGAACGAAGATTTCGATTATAGTAAATTAGACACTGTTGATGATATATATATACCATTGAAATACTTTACAAGTAAGAAATATGAAGCTTGTTTAAAGACTATTAGTAAAAAGTTTGATACATATATTTACATGCCAACTATTATAAAAGGAAATTATAAAAATTTATTTTTAGCTAATGCTGAAAATGCTGTAAATAATTATAACATTCAAGGTTTTGTTATTTCTAACATTTGTAATGTTAAATTGTTAAATGGCTTATTTAAAGATTTAAATAAATATTTTAAGATAATTTCAAATTATACTTTTAATGTATTCAACTCTCAAACTGTGTTAGAGTTAAAAGACCTAGGTGTTAGTAAGTTTACTCTATCTCCCGAACTTGATAGAAATACTCTTATTAATCTTTGTAATTATAATTATTTACAAAAAGAATTAATTGTTTATGGCAAAATTCCTTTATTACATATGAATTATTGTTTACTTCGGAGAAGCCAATAAATGTTATCCTACTTGTAAATCTAAGTGTCAAAATGATAAGTCTTATTATTTAAAAGACAGATTAAATTTAGATTTTGAAATTATGCCTGATAATATCCAAACTGTAACTACTTTATTTAATAGTAAAACTACTTCTATTTCTTATAAAGATTTTCAAGTAGATTATGCAAGAATTGATATCCTTCATGAAAGTATTGAAGAAATAAACAAAATTATTCAAACTGTTAAACAAGGTAAAACTTTCCAAGGTAAGGATTTTACTAGTGGAAACCTTAATAGAGAGATTTAAAAAGAAGGTATTTTTACCTTCTTTTATATTTGTTTACTGCTAAGATCTATCAATAAATCCATGTTATCATCTTTTGCTGCTTTATTTTTTCTTATTGCTCCACATTTCTTACATTTAAATATTATCACATATCCCTTTTTTCCATCTATTTCTAAGCTTACTGGTTCTAAGTCTCCGTTGCATGTTTCTTGTCTATCTCCCGGATTTATATCTACATGTTTTGAGTGTAAACAATACGGGCAATGATTTCTACAAGAATAGCCTAATTTAGGAACTTTCTTTCCACAATTTTCACAAATAAATTCTTCATCTATTTCAGTAAAATTTTTATATTCCATTACCTGCTCCTTAATATTTAAAATCTCCACCTCCAACGAATTCTTTTAATAAAGAGTTTGTTGGAACTTCACTTTCTGGAATTGATCTAATATATTTTAGTATTCCAAGTAATCTTTGTGCCTCTGCATATTCTTTTTCATCTTTTGTTATTTCTTTCAATATTGGTGTTGCTATTCCTTTTAGCACACCTAATTCATAAATAAGTGATGTATTAAATATCACATCTGCTTCTTCTTGGAATGGAAATATATTTTCAACTTCTCCTCTTGTTACACTTGACCATCCTTCTATTGTATGTTTTGCACTATAACCTCTAAATTGATAGTCCCTTACTATCCTTCTAATTAATCTAACATCTGATGATGATACTTTTGTATATCTATCCATATTTAGAACAGTTAATGCACTAATATATATTTTAAACTTTTGTTCCTTTGGTATCCTGCTTGTTAGTCTATCATTTAGACAATGTATCCCTTCTATAACCAATACTTCATCTTCTTTTAGCTTTAATTTATTTCCTTTATATCTTTTAGTTCCTTCCACAAAATCGAACTGCGGCATTTCAACTTCTTCTCCTGCTAGTAGTTTTGTTAAATGTTCATTAAATAACTCTAAATCAATAGCTTCTATTGCTTCAAAATTATATTTTCCATTCTCGTCTTTTGGCGTATCTTTTCTTTCTACAAAATAATTATCTACTGATATCGTTACTGGTTTTATTTTATTTATTCTTAGCTGTATTCCTAATCTTTGTGCAAATGTTGTTTTTCCTGATGATGATGGTCCTGCAATTAAAATCATTTTTATTTTTCTGTTTTCTGCTATCTTATCTGCAATATTTGCTATCTTTTTCTCATGTAAAGCTTCATCTAACATAATTGCATCTTTTATTGTTTTTTGCTTTACTGCTTCATTTAACATATATACAGCATTCATTCCTAATATCTTATGTATTTCATTATATTCATCAAATGCCCATTTCAATTTTTTATTTTGCATAAAATCTGGCAATTCATTTGGATTTTCTATACTTGGATATCTTATTAAAAGTCCTTTATCATATTTTATTACATTAAACGTTTTTATCATACCAGTCCTATTTGCCATTATTCCATATCCATAATTAAAATAGTCCTCACAAAAATACATATATATTTTTTGGTTTGATTTTAATTCAAATTGTAATAATCCCCTTTTCGTATTATTTTTAGTAAAGAATTCTTCCGCTTCTTCTCTGTTCATAGTTGTTAATGTTATTGGTAAGTCTTTTTCTACAATTTCCTTCATCTCTTTATTAATTTTTTTTATAATTTCATCTGTTACTTCTATGTTTCCAATATCACAATATATTGCATTTGCCATTTGATAATTAACTGTTGCTTGATTTTCTGGAAATATTTTTCTTAATGCTTTTGCAAAAATATATATTAATGTTCTCCTATATGCTCTTATTCCTTCTTTTGTAGAAATATCTAATAATTCTACTGTTCCATCTTCATCTATTGTTTTATTTAAATCTACATATTCATTATTATAAATAGCTCCAATAACTGTATATTTGCTTTTTTCTATTTCATTCTTTAAAGCTTCTGAAATTATACTTTTTTCCTTTACCTCTATTATTTTATCTTTTATTTGTATCTTCATAATTTTCCTCCTAAATTAATATACGTTTTTATTTTAACTTAATTCTTTATATTAGTCAAATATGAGTAATATTTTATTTTATTTTGGATATACTTTAAATAATATTATTAAGGAGGCGTTAGTTTGAATTTACAAAGAATAAACGATATTTTATCTCATGATGAAAAATGTGATGTTTTCTATAATGAAAGAGCTGTTTGGATACAAGGTATAAATAGTGATATCGCAAAAGTTGGTTTTGTTGATAATTTTGAAGAAAAGAATGTTCCAATAAGTGATTTATACGAGAAAAATTAAAAGAAGGGCATAATAACCTTCTTTTAAAATTGTATTTTTTCTTCTATCCAGTTTTCTAATTCTGATATTTTTATTCTTATTTGTTCCATTGTATCTCTATCTCTTATAGTTACTGTTTCATCTTCTAAAGTATCGAAATCTATCGTAACGCAGAAAGGTGTTCCTATTTCATCTTGTCTCCTATAACGTTTTCCTATACTTCCTGCTTCATCATAATCACACATAAATTTCTTAGATAGTCTTTCATATACCTCGTTTGCCTTTTCTGATAATTTCTTAGATAGTGGAAGTATTGCTACTTTATATGGTGCTAAAGCTGGATGTAAGTGTAATACAGTTCTTGTATCTCCTTCTGCTATTTCCTCTTCTTCATAACTATTACACAAAAATGCAAGTACTACTCTATCTGCTCCAAGTGATGGCTCTATTACATATGGTATGTATTTTTCGTTTGTTTCTGGATCTTGATAGCTTAAGTCTGTTTTAGAATGTTCCATATGTCTAGATAAATCATAATCTGTTCTGTCGGCAATTCCCCATAATTCTCCCCAACCAAATGGGAAGTTAAATTCTATATCTGTTGTTGCTTTACTATAAAATACTAATTCTTCTTTACTATGGTCTCTTAACCTTATATTTTCTTTTTTCATACCTAAATCAAGTAACCACTTTTCTGAATAATCTTTCCAATAGTTGAACCACTCTATATCTGTTCCTGGCTTACAGAAAAATTCCATCTCCATTTGTTCAAACTCACGTATCCTAAAAATAAAGTTTCCAGGTGTTATTTCATTTCTAAAAGCTTTACCAATCTGTGCAATTCCCATTGGTATTTTTTTTCTTGATGTTCTTAAGACATTTTTAAAGTCCACAAATATTCCTTGCGCCGTTTCTGGTCTTAGGTATATTTCTGATTTATTATCTTCTGTTACTCCCTGAGATGTTTTAAACATTAAATTAAATTTTCTTATATCTGTAAAGTTTGTCTTTCCACAGTTTGGGCATGGTATTTTATTTTCTTTTATAAAGTTTATTAGTTCTTGTTCACTCATACCATCTGCTATCATATCTTTTCCTTGTTCATGTGCCCATTCTTCTATTAATTTATCTGCTCTATGTCTTGTTTTACATTCCCTGCAATCTATTAACGGGTCAGAAAATCCTCCTACATGTCCTGATGCTACCCATGTTTCTGGGTTCATAAGAATTGCTGCATCTAATCCCACCACATTTTTTTGCTCTTGAATAAATTTCTTTCTCCAAGCATTTTTTACATTATTTTTTAGTTCATTTCCAAGTGGTCCATAATCCCATGTGTTTGCTAGTCCACCATAAATCTCTGAACCAGGATAAATAAAACCTCTTCCCTTACAAAGCGTTACTAACGTTTCCATTGATTTTAACATAATTTTCCTCCTTTTCTAGCTAAAGAAAAACTTCCCTCCTTAGCTAATTAATTATACTTAGCTAGGGACGAAAGTTTATCCGCGTTTCCACCCTACTTCCTAAATTAGTTTCCTAATTTAAGCACCTTAATTAAAAAAGTTACTCCAAAGCTCCCCATGCCTATTTATTACAAGTATTCCACCTTTTACCCGCTCTCTTTAAATAAATTTACAAGCATTTTTTCTTTTTCACTGTAACTATTACTTATTAACTTGCATATATTCTATTATGATAACTCAAAAAAGTCAATAAAATTGTTAAAAAATGTTGATAAATTATTTTTTTTGTGTTAATATTATTAATGAGTTTTAAATATAGGGGTATAGTGTCAATGGTAGCACAACAGTCTCCAAAACTGCTTGTGAGGGTTCGAATCCTTCTACCCCTGCCATTTTATATTAATCTGACTGACTTTATGTATAATTTAATAGATAATTATTTAAATAGATAGATTATTAATTAGTTAATTATAATTTTAAAGCTTAAAATAGGGAATTCTTATTTTAAGCTTTTATTTTTTATATAGTAAGAGGAGATGATTATTATCAACAAAATTTTAAATTATATAATTTTATTTATACTGTTTTTTACTCTTTTTATTTGTATTTTTTTCATACCATCATTCGGTTCTTTAGATTATTCCAATTCAATTTCTTCTGACATTATTGCATTCAATCCAAATGGCTTTGTTTGGCCTCTTCCTCGGGTATACAAGAATTAGTTCTTATTTTGGTAAAAGAAAATCTCCTACTTCTGGTGCTTCTTCTTCACACTCTGGAATTGATATTCCTGCTCCTCAAGGTACTAATTTTATTGCAGTAGCAGACCGGTGAAATTACTTTTAGACAATTTTTAGGAGCAGGTCGGTTATACTATTACCCTTTCTTTTGCAAACTTTAGAGTTACTTATTGTCATTGTGACCCTAATTTTATTGTGAAAGTTGGAGACAAAGTAAAACAAGGACAAATAATTGGTAAAGTTGGTCCTAAATACGTATATGGTGTACCTGGTAACCAATATTCAGACAGCTCTGGTAAGCCTACTAATGGTGCTACTACTGGTTGCCATTTACATTTAGGAATTCGTATAGATGGCAAATATCAAAACCCATTAGATTTCTTCTAATTATATCTAATCATGTCGCATTGGGGACAGTCCCCATAGCTACAATACGTCGCATAGGGACAGTCCCCAATGCGACATTTGCTATAATTCTAAAACACTTCCATTTTTACTTCTTTTCCTCTAAACGCATATACCATTTTTGTTATATTTGTAAATTCTCTTTCTCTTAAATTCTATTTACTCCTGTAAATAGAATTTTTTATAAATATGTATTATTTTTAAATATTGTTCCATAACCTATAAATAATAGTCATTTTAATTATTTAACTAAATAAAAATTAAAAAAAAATAAAGTTGATGTAAATGTTAAAGATTTTCTTTAACATTTATATCAACTCCTCCAGCGAAGCTGGAATATTTTTTATAACTATAACATGGTCTGTCCCAGATGCGACATTTTATAGGCATGGGGACTGTCCCCATAAGACTACATATCGTCATCCTCATCTCCGCAACCAGAACATCCGTGACAATCCCCATTACAATTATTCTCTTCATCTGGATTATCATCCACATCTCCAGACCAATCTAGCTCGATCATATTCCTACACTCTGGACATTGTACCTCAGTTTTATTCTCATCTACATCTATAAAAAATTCATAATTACAATAAGGACAAGTAATTTCAAAATCAAATCCTTCATCATAAATATCTTTTTCTATATTGTCAATTACCTGTTGCATTTTTGACATTTTCTCTTCAATTACTTTTTGAGTTTTTTCTAAATTATTTATTTCTTCTTTTTTATAATCCATAATATAATCTATTTGGTCTAACATAACGTCTAAGAAGCTTGAAAATCTTTTCTTTATATATTCCAAATCTTCTTTATTCTTTATGTTTTTTTCTATATCGTCTAAAAAACTCTTGTACTCGGTTTTGATTGTTCCCATTACCTTTATCACCTTTCTTAAATTCTTTCCATATATTCGCCTGTTCTAGTATCTATTTTTAAAACATCTCCTATATTTACGAATAATGGAACTTGTATTTCTAAACCTGTTTCTAATTTAGCTGGTTTACCTGATGTAGTTGTAGTGTTTCCACTAAATCCTGGTTCTGTATATGTAACTTCTAGTTCAACAAATGTAGGTGGCTCTACTGCAAATACATTTCCTTTATATGAAAGCATTGTTACTTCCATATTTTCTTTTAAATATTTTAAACAATCGCCTAACTGTTCCTCATTTAATGGTATTTGATCATATGTTTCATTATCCATGAAGTAATATAAACCTCCATCATTATATAAATATTGCATTGCTTTTTTCTCTATTTCTGCTGCTGGAAATTTATCTGATGGATTAAATGTTTTTTCTAATGTTGCTCCTGTTATTACATTTTTTATTTTTGTTCTTACAAATGCTGACCCCTTTCCTGGTTTTACATGTTGGAATTCTACTACTCTATACACATTTCCTTCCATTTCAAATGTTGTTCCATTTCTAAAATCTCCTGCTGAATATACTGCTGCCATTTTTCTTTCTCCTTTCACTTTTTTATTTAACTTTTCTTATTTTACTACATTTTCTAATAAAAATCAATATTTAGTTTTTATTGTTTACTTTATATTTCTTTCTATTTTTATTCTTACTGTCTATTTTCATTATACTTTCTATTTTATTACTTTTTTTATTTTCTTTTTTTACTTAAATTTTTATTATTCTTTAATAGTATTTTTTATAATTATATTAATTATATTCTTTATATTATAAT
>CALXZC010000044.1 GCA_944393135.1 uncultured Clostridia bacterium
GCTCTTGCTATACAAAGTCTTTGTTTTTGCCCTCCTGATACGTTTGTTCCGCCTTGGTCTAGTACTGTATCATACTTATCTGGGAATTCTTGTATAAACCCGTCTGCTTGTGCTAGTTTACATACTCTAACTAATTCTTCATCTGAAGCATCTTTATTTCCCCATCTTAAGTTTTCTTTTATAGTTCCAGAGAATAATACGTTTTTCTGCAATACTACTGCTACTTCATTTCTTAATGTTTCTATATCATAGTCTCTTACATCTATTCCGCCTACTTTTATTGAGCCTTTTGTTACGTCATAAAGTCTTGGAATTAGATTTACTATTGTTGATTTTGAACTTCCTGTTGCTCCTATTATTCCTATTGTTTCTCCTGATTTTATATTTATATTAATATCTTCTAAAGGCAATTCATCTTCTGCTTTTGCATCATCATATTGGAATGATACATGGTCAAATATAATTGACCCATCTTTTACTTCTTTTATAGGGTTTTCATTGTTATGTATTGTACTTTCTTCATCTAATACTTCTACAATTCTTTCTGCTGATGATTGTGCTATTATTATCATTACAAATACAAATGATATCATCATTAAGCTTGATAGTATTTGCCATGCATATGTTATTATGCTTGATAATTCACCTGTTTGCATTGTGCCACCTACTATTAATTTTGCTCCTATCCAAGATATTAATAATATACAAGTATATATTGTAAGTTGCATTGCTGGGCTATTAAATGCTACTATTTTTTCTGCTTTTTTGAATAATTCATATACTTTATCATTTACTTCACCAAATTTTTTCTCTTCATGTTCTTCTCTATTGTATGCCTTTACTACTCTAATTGCATTTAGGTTTTCTCCTACTACTCTATTTAAGCTGTCATATTTTTTGAATACTTTTTCAAAATATGGATGTGCTTTTATTGATATATAGAATAATACTACTGCTAATATTGGCATAGTAACTACAAATATCCATGCTAAGTTGTTATTTATGCTAAATGCCATTACTAATGCAAATATAAGCATTATAGGTGCTCTAACAAGTATTCTAATTATCATCTGGAATGCCATTTGTACGTTTGTTACGTCTGTTGTAAGTCTTGTTACTAAGCTTGATGTTGAGAATTTATCTATATTTGTAAATGAATAGTTTTGTATATTATAAAACATTCCTTGTCTTAGATTTTTTGCAAATCCTGCTGATGCTTTTGCTGCATACCTTCCTGATAACATTCCAAATGCTAATGATAAGATAGCTGAAACAACTAGTATTGCCCCTATTTTAAATATATAATTTAAGTCGCTATTTTGAATACCTACGTCTATTATTCTTGCCATTAAGTATGGTATTAAAACTTCCATAACAACTTCAAAAATAACAAAAATAGGTGTTAAGATTGCATCTTTCTTATATTGTTTTATATATTTTGATAGTTTTTTTATCATTATTTTATCCTCTCCTTTTCTCTAAATTTTTTGACATTTTTTCTGTTAGTTCTATGTATTTTTCAACTTCTTCTTTTGTTAACCCTTCTTGCATTTTCTTTCCGATATTTTTAATACTTTTGTTTAATTTTTTCCTTAATTCTAAAGCTTTTTCAGTTAGTACTATCTTTCTTAATCTTGCATCATTTCCTACCATTTCTCTTTTTATTAGTCCATTTTTTTCCATATTTTGTATTATCCCTGCACTACTTGCCCTTCTTAAGTCAAATGCTTTTTCTATGTCTTTTGCAAAAACATCTTTTTTTCTTGCTTTTTCATAGATAAATCCTATTATCACAGACTGTACACCCGTTATTCCATATTTTATTACTTCCATATCTGTGTTTCTTTTAAGCAACCTTGATAACATATGTACACTTCTTCCTATTTTATCATCACACATCATATTTCACCTCAGCAAAATAATAATTGTTAGTTACCTAACAATTATCTATTCTAAATCTTATTTTTTTGTTTGTCAAGAGAATTTTTTTAAATTATTTGACTTTTTTATAATTTCTGTTATAATAATTATAGGAAATGGAGAAACCACATCTGTTTATCTCATTTCCTATTTTTATAGTATAATACGTTTTTTATACAAAAACAAGCGAATATGTAAAATTTTATCTATTAATTTTATATAAAATTTCTTGGAACTCTTCTTCCTATTGTACTTAGTATTTCATAATTAATCGTATCACATTTTTTTGCAATATCTTCTATTGTTATTAGTTTGTTATCCCAAATATAGACATCATCTCCATATTTTACATCTTTTATATCTGTTACATCTACCATAAAACTGTCCATACAAATGCTTCCTATAATTGGTGCTTTTTTATTATTTATTACAACTTCACCAACATTTGATAAAATTCTTTTTACACCATCTGCATAACCTATTGGTACAGTTGCAATTTTAGACTTTCTTTTGCTTATAAATCTTCTTCCATAACTTATACTTGTATTTTCATCTACTTCTTTTATAAATGTTATTTTTGATTTTAAAATACATGTCGGTTTTAAGTCGATTTTTTCTTCTATTCCTTTACCTGATTTATATCCATACATAATAATTCCAGGTCTTACTAAATTATATTGGTAATTACTAAAATTTATTATCCCATTTGACGCTAAACAATGAATATATTTTATATTAAAATTTTTTCTTACTTTTTTTACTGCCTCTTCAAATTTTTCTAATTGCATATTTGTATACTCAAAATCTTCATCTGCTGATGATAAGTGAGAATATATCCCTTCTATTTTTATATTTGGATTTTCTTTTAAATTGTCTATAAAATTATCTAGATTATTTAAATCTACACCTGTTCTTCCCATTCCTGTTTCTATTTCTATATGAACTATTAATTTAGTCTTTTTCTTTTTGACTTCATCTAAAAACTCATTAGAACATATGCCAATAATTAAGTTATTTTCTACTATTTTTTCTATTTCACTTACATATGGTTGATTAAGAACAAATATGTCTTTTTTATATCCTAACTTTCTTAAGTTTATTCCTTCATCTACTGTTGCTACCGCAACTATATCAAAATTATTTACTATATCCAGCCTTGTATTTATATAAGTTCCGTATCCATCTGCTTTTATCACT
The DNA here is from genome assembly GCA_944393135.1 of uncultured Clostridia bacterium. Lineage (GTDB taxonomy): Bacteria > Bacillota > Clostridia > TANB77 > CAG-508 > CAG-269. The sequence goes on from CALXZC010000044.1 coordinate 3,118, forward strand.
GGCATAATTTTTGTTTGTGGCTTTAAAAATTTCTTTATTTGTTCTATATTATATTTAAAATTGTCTAAATTAACTTCTAAAACAGTAGGTCTCGTTATTTTATCTATCATGTAAATCTCCTTCAACATTATTTTTTTCTTCTTTTTGTTTTTCACTGTCACCATTTTCCATTACTGATGGCTTTGTATTACTTATATATCTTTTACTTTGTTCATCTATTTCTATATCATAATCTTTTTCATCTCTTAATACCTGTGCTACTATTTTACCATTGCTACATACATAAATCATTTCGCCGTCCGATTTTTTAAGACTGTATATACGATTATGATATTCAAATGTATTTTGCATGTTTTTTATTGCATGCATTATAGTCTCTTCAAAATTCATTGAATTTTCCCTAGGTATAACAATACTTCCATACTTATCAAAATATTCCATTTCGTGTTCTTTCTTTACTGCAAATACAGCTTCTGGTGAACTTTTAAAATTTTCACTCCACCCCTCAAAATTTTTAGGTGGATTACCACCTTCCTTTTCTAAAAATGTTCCGTCATTTGCTTGTTTTATAAAATGATGTCCTCCTTTTGAACATCTATATAAGACCAAATATTCATCTTCCTGTAATTGCGTATCTCCAACTAATCTTACAAAAGGAAATAACTCTAATATACTTGAAACACTTTTGTCAAAGTCATTTTTTCCTGGGAATATGCAAGTATCAACTTCAAATGCATATCCTCCACAATTTATATAAAAATTAAAATTTTCTTCAACTCTATCTGATATCATTTTTGAAAATTTATCTTCAGATTCTTCAAACAATTCTCCACTAATTAATGAAATTATATGTAAATATCTGTTAGCATATATATTTCCTTTAAATTTCTCTTCTCTTAATTTATCAAATTCTGTTAAATTTTCTATATTTGTTTTTTCTGATATTAGCCTTCTAATTAAAACTTCTATAATAGCTTCTATATTATTTTCTTTAGAAAAATCTAATTCATTTTGATATTCAATATATTCTTTCTCACTTTGGCTAAGTATAACTTTCTTTTTCAATTCTATCAAAGAATTTAATGTTATATCTTTATCATCAAAAAATATTTGATTGTTTTTATCGCTTACCATTGTATTATATAGTCTAACAACAGCCTTTACTTCTATTAATATATCATGAATTATGTTTTCAATAACATCTGTTCTTAAATTGTCAAAACTATTCCAATATCTTTGAAAATTCTTTTCAATATGTTCTAAATTTCTTTTACGAATTTTATTTTTTAATTCTTTTTCAAATTCCATTACTTACTCTCCATAATATTTTTATATCTAAATTTTACAATAAAATATCAAATGTTTCAATAAATATTAGATATTTTTAATAAAACAAAACGTGGTTATAACCATATTTTGATATAATCCACGTTTATTATTAATAATCTATTATATTTTAAAAATTAGATACTTTCATATTATTTCATAGCTTCCTCTACAGCAACTGCTACTGCAACTGATGCTCCAACCATTGGGTTGTTACCCATTCCAATTAGTCCCATCATTTCTACATGTGCTGGCACTGAAGAACTTCCTGCAAATTGTGCATCTGAATGCATTCTTCCCATTGTATCTGTCATACCATATGAAGCTGGTCCTGCTGCCATATTATCTGGGTGTAATGTTCTTCCTGTTCCACCACCTGAAGCAACTGAGAAATATTTTTTACCTGCTTCTATTCTCTCTTTCTTATATGTACCTGCTACTGGATGTTGGAATCTTGTTGGGTTTGTTGAATTTCCAGTAATTGAAACATCAACATCTTCAAGCCACATTATTGCTACACCTTCTCTTACATCATTTGCTCCATAACATTTAACTTCAGCTCTTTCCCCATCAGAATATTTAATTTCTTCTACTACGTTTACTTTTCCTGTAAAATAATCAAAATCTGTTCTTACATATGTAAACCCATTTATTCTTGATATTACTTGGGCCGCATCCTTTCCAAGTCCATTTAAAATAACTCTTAAAGGTGTTTTTCTTACCTTATTTGCTGATTTTGCAATTCCTATTGCCCCTTCGGCTGCTGCAAAACTTTCGTGTCCTGCTAAAAATGCAAAACATTTTGTATCTTCTGATAAAAGCATTGATGCTAAATTACCATGTCCTAATCCTACTTTTCTATCATCTGCAACAGAACCTGGTATACAAAATGCTTGTAAACCTTCTCCAATAGCTTTTGCTGCTTCGTGAGCTTTTGTACAACCTTTTTTAATTGCTATTGCTGCACCTAAAGTATATGCCCACGCTGCATTTTCAAAACAAATTGGTTGAACTCCTTTAACTATTTCATAAGGATTAAACCCTTTATCTGTACATATTTTTAGGCTATCCTCAAAATCTTTTATTCCGTATTTTTCCATAACTGGTTTTATTTGATTTATTCTTCTTTCATAACTTTCAAATGTTACTGCCATCTTATTTCCTCCTATTTTTTTATTTTTCTATTTCTTCATACATAGCAAATTATGGTCTGTCCCAGATGCGACATTTTATAGGCATGGGGACTGTCCCTATAAGACATTTATTCTTCTCTTGGGTCTATTTTCTTTACTGCTTCGTCAAATCTTCCATATGTTCCTGTTGCTTTTTCTATTGCTTCTCTTGGCTCTATTCCTTTTTTGATGTTATCCATCATTTTTCCTAAATGTACATATTTGTATCCTATTATTTGGTCATCTTTATCTAATCCTAGTTCTAGAATATATCCTTCTGTTAATTGTAAATATCTTGGTCCTTTTAATGAACTTGAGTATATTGTTCCAACTTGTGATGTATGTCCTTTTCCTAAATCTTCTAATCCTGCTCCTACTGGAAGTCCTCCTTCTGAAAATGCTGTTTGGCTTCTTCCATATACTATTTGTAAGAATAATTCTCTCATTGCTGTGTTTATTGCATCACATACTAAGTCTGTATTTAATGCTTCTAATATTGTTTTTCCTGTTAATATTTCTCCTGCCATTGCTGCTGAATGTGTCATTCCTGAACATCCTATTGTTTCTACTAACGCCTCTTGTATTATTCCATCTTTTATGTTTAATGTTAATTTACAAGCTCCTTGTTGAGGTGCACACCATCCAATTCCATGTGTTAAACCTGATATGTCCTTTATTTCTTTTGCTTTTACCCATTTTCCTTCCTCTGGTATTGGTGCTGGTCCGTGGTCTACTCCTTTACGAACATAGCACATATCTTCTAATTCTTTTGAATAAGTCATTTTTTATTACTCCTTTCGATATTTCAAGTTTTTTCTACATATATTTATATTCATTTTAGGGTATTACCTAAAAATTAACAACTTTGATTTTTTATTTATTCTATTTTCTATTTATTGTATTTTTTATTTATTTATTTTTTATTTATTCTATATTTTTTCTTTTATGCTGTTCTTCATATTTTTTTATTTGTTCTTCTGATATCAATAGCTGATTTTTCTTCTTTATTTTAGTTTCCGCTTGATTTATTTCTTTTTTTTCTATTTCTTTATCTTTATTAGTACCACTTTTTATGTTGCTATTATTTGTATTGTTGATTTTTTCATTATTGATATCATCTTGATTTTCTACTTTTTTTACTTCGTCTGTATTATATGCTATTCTATTTTCTATATCTCTTATATATATGCCTGTTTCATATTTTTCTTTTTTCCTTATTGTTTTTGGTCCTAATATATATCTTCTTAGAATTTCTTTGTCTTTTTTGTTTACTTGCTCTTCTCCTATTCTTAAGTATTCGTATCTCCATATGATATGTCTTTCATAGCTATTGAATTCACAATGTTCTAAGTCCTCATAATTATATTCTACTTTGAATTTTGTGTTTTCTATTGACATTGTTATATTCGACCATAATGGTCCTGTTTCTGATTTTCTAAATTCTTCTCTTAATTGTTTTATTTTTGCATACAAAATACTAACTAATTTCATATAATCATTTTCGTCTAAATTAAATTTATTTGGTATTTCATATACGTTTACAGGTTTCTTTTTTAGTATCCCTTTTGGAATGTAGTAGAAATATAATTCTCCTTTTTTTTCTCCATTTTGCATATCTATTACAGAGCTATATAAAAATAGTTTATCCCATTTTTCTGGTATCATATAATACAATTTTTTCTGTATATCTTCATATATTTCTTTTATCTTTTTAGTGTGATTTAACATACTTTTATTCCTCGTCTAATAAACTTATTCCAGTCATTTCTTCTGGTTTTTCTAAATGCATTAAATCTAGCATAGTTGGTGCTAAATCTGCTAGTTTTCCACCTTCTTTTAGTTTTAACTTTTTATTAGCTGTTACCAATATTAATGGTACTGGATTTGTTGTATGTGCTGTATGCGGTTCACCAGTTTTATAATCTATCATTTGTTCTGCGTTTCCATGGTCTGCTGTAATTAGTATATTTCCTTGTTTTTCTTCTACTAGTTTTACGACTTTTCCTACACATTCGTCTACTGCTTCTACTGCTTTTATTGCTGCTGGTAAACTTCCAGTATGCCCTACCATATCAGTATTTGCATAGTTTAATATTATACTATCATATTTATCTTTTTTTATTGCTTCTAATACTTTATCTGTAACTTCGTACGCACTCATTTCTGGTTTCATATCATATGTTTCTACTTTAGGAGATGGCACTAATATTCTATCTTCTCCTTCATATTGTTTTTCTTCTCCTCCATTGAAGAAGAATGTTACATGTGCATATTTTTCTGTTTCTGCAATTCTAAGTTGTGTATATCCGAAGTTTACTTATATATTCTCCAAATGTATTTTTTAGTACTTCTTTTTCAAATGCTATATGAACATTTGGCATTGTTTCATCATAGCTTGTGAAACACACAAAATATAGATTTAAATCTTTTTTTGTTTTGAATTCATTAAATTCTTTATCTACTAATGCTCTTGTTATTTGTCTTGCTCTATCTGGTCTAAAGTTAAAGAATATTACAGAATCATTTTTTTCTATTTTTGCAACAGGTGTATCTCCATTACAGATTATCGTTGGCTCTACAAACTCATCAAATACTTCTTTTTGATAAGAGTCCTCTATCGCACCTATCGCTGAACCTGCTTTATTTCCTTCACCATTTACTAATGCATCATATGATTTTTTAACTCTTTCCCATCTTTTATCTCTATCCATACTATAAAATCTACCAGATATACTTGCAATTTTTCCTACTTTCTTTTCTTTCATCTTATCTTGTAATTTTATAATATAACTTTCTGCTGATGCTGGTGGTGTATCTCTTCCATCTAAGAAACAATGTACATATACATCCTCAAAATCTCTTCTTTTAGCCATTTCAAGTAATCCAAATAAATGACGAATATGACTATGCACTCCACCATCTGATAATAATCCTAATATGTGTAATTTTGAATTGTTTTTCTTACAATTTTCTATTGCTGCTATAAATTCTGGATTAGTAAAAAAGTCTCCATCTTCTATTGATTTTGTTATTCTTGTTAATTCTTGATATACAATTCTTCCTGCTCCTATATTTGTGTGTCCTACTTCAGAATTTCCCATTTGTCCTTCTGGTAACCCTACTGCTAGTCCACTTGTTCTTATTTCTGTGTTTGAATATTTTTTCATTAGTTTATCTATATTAGGTGTTTTTGCTAATTTTATAGCATTTCCATCTTTGTTTGGATTATCTCCAAACCCATCTAATATCATTAGCATCGTTAGTTTATCTTTCATTTTCTACCATCCTTTTTATTCTTTATCAAAATTTACTATTTTATTGAATTCTTCAGCTTTTAAGCTTGCTCCTCCAACTAAGCCTCCATCTATGTCTGACATTCCAAATAATTCTTTTGCGTTATTTGATTTTACACTTCCACCATATTGTATTATAACTCTTGAGGCTGTTTCTTGTCCATAGATTTCAGAAACTTTATTTCTTATTTCTTTTATTGAATTATTTGCATCTTCACTTGTTGCTGTTTTTCCTGTTCCTATTGCCCATATTGGCTCATATGCTATTATTATATTTTCTACTTGAGTGTTTGTTAATCCTTCTAACGCTAATTCTGTTTGTTTTGTAATAATTTCTACTGCTTTACCAGCTTCTCTTTGTTCTAATGTTTCTCCTACACATACTATTGGTTTTAATCCATATTTAAATGCTGCTTTTATTTTTTTATTTACTGTTTCATCTGTTTCGTTAAAATACTCTCTTCTTTCTGAGTGTCCTATTATTACATATTCTACATTTATTGCTTTTAGCATTTCTCCTGATACTTCTCCAGTATAAGCTCCTTTTTCTTCAAAGTGCATATTTTGTGCTCCTATTTTTATGTTTGTATTTTGTGCTGTTAAAATCGCATAAAATAAATCTGTATATGGTACACATAATATTACTTCATTTTTAGTATCTTTTACAAGTGGTGTTAATTCATTTATAAATTCTATTGCTTCTCCTGGAAGCATATTCATTTTCCAATTTCCTGCTATTACTTTTCTCCTCATAATAATTACCTCTCTTTTCTTAATATCATGAATTTAAGGGGAAAGATTTATTCCCCTCAAAACTATTCTATTTATCTTGTAAGCATTCTATTCCAGGTAGTTTTTTACCTTCTAAGAATTCTAATGATGCTCCTCCACCTGTTGATATATGTGTCATTTTATCTTGAAGTCCAGCTTTTCTTACTGCTGCTGCAGAATCTCCGCCACCTATTATTGTTGTGGCATCTGTTAATTCTGATAATACTTTTGCTATTGCATTTGTACCTTTTGCAAATTGATCAAATTCAAATAGTCCAAGTGGTCCATTCCACACTACTGTTTTTGCTTTTCTTAATTCTTCTGAATACATTTCTATTGTTTTTTCTCCGATGTCAAATCCTTCCCAACCATCTGGTATTTCTGTCCAAGGTACTGTTTTGCTTTCTGTGTCTGGTTTAAATTCTTTTCCTACTCTTGTATCTACTGGAAGCATTAATTTAACACCTTTTTCTTTTGCTTTTTTCATTAATTCTAATGCTAAATCCAATTTATCTTCCTCACATATTGATACACCAACACTATATCCTTGAGCTTTAAAGAATGTATATGCCATTCCTCCACCTATCATTAATGTGTCTACTTTTTCTAATAGATTATCTATTACTCCTATTTTATCAGATACTTTAGCTCCACCTAAAATTGCCATAAATGGTCTTTTAGGATTATTTAAAGCATCTCCTAAGAATTTTAATTCTTTTTCAATTAAAAATCCTGATACTGCTGGTAAATATTTTGCTACACCCACAGTTGAGCTATGTGCTCTGTGAGCTGCTCCGAATGCATCATTTACATATACTTCTGCTAGACTTGCTAGTTCTTTACTAAATTCTGGATCATTATCTGTTTCTTCTCTATGAAATCTAACATTTTCTAATAACAATATTTCTCCTTCTTTTAAGTTAGCAGCTTTTGTTTTTGCATCTTCTCCTATTACATCTTTTGCCATTATTACTTGCTTTTCTAATAATCTTGATAATTCTTTTGCAACTGGCTCTAAAGAAAATTCTTTTTTAAATTCTCCTTTTGGTCTACCTAAATGTGAACATAAAATAATTCTACAATTATTTTCTAATAAATATTTTATAGTTGGTAATGCTGCTACTATTCTCGTATTGTCTGTTATATTTCTACTTTCATCTAATGGTACATTAAAATCACATCTAACTAAAACTTTTTTTCCTTGTAAATCAATGTCTCTTACTGTCTTTTTACTCATTTATTATTCCTCCCTTATTTTATATTAGTTTGCACAATTTTCCTTATTTTATAAGACAAACCTATTTTATAACAAAAAAGAGTACATTTCAAGTACTCTTTTTGATTTTTTTGACTATTTTTTATTAATTTTCTAAGATTTTTTCAGTGCTGATATTATTTTTAAAGACACTTATATCTTTTTTTCTATAGATTGATAATATTAATGCTAAACTCATTATATTAATAACAAAGATTGCTTCTCCATAAGATACAAATGGTAAATTTAGGCTAAAATCTATCGTAAATTTAAATTTTTTAATAAAAACAGATTTTATAAATAAAATTTTATTAATGAATAAATTAAGATATAAATATTCTTAATAAAAAATATTGATTAAAATTTTCTTGTATGAAATATATTCTTAAAATTATATTTTATGGAAAATTTCTAAAAACTAATATTATTTTGATTTAAATAAATGTTACTGCAACAAAACTTTTGTTATTTTAACACATATTTTTTAAAAAGTTTGTCGAATTTTTTAAAAAAGTCATTTTTTATTTTACATTTTTATATAAAAAAGAAAAAATACCAAAAAAGGTATTCTTTCTCTTTAAATTATATTAAATTTATACTAACTTCTGCTAGCAATATAGCAAGCAAGGTCTACTAATTTATTTGAATAACCCCATTCGTTGTCATACCAAGCAACTAATTTAACAAAAGTATCTGTTAGCATAATTCCTGCTTTTGCGTCAAAAATAGATGTATGAGGGTCACTTATAAAGTCAGAAGATACAACATCTTCATCTGTATATTCTACTATACCCTTTAATTCTCCTTCTGAAGCTTTCTTAACAGCTGCACAAATCTCTTCATAAGTTGTAGGCTTTGCTAAGTTACATGTTAAATCAACTACTGAAACATCAACTGTAGGCACTCTTAAAGACATACCTGTTAATTTTCCATTTAAAGATGGAATAACCTTTCCAACAGCTTTTGCTGCTCCTGTTGAAGAAGGTATAATATTTGCAGCAGCTGCTCTACCACCTCTCCAATCTTTCTTAGAAGCACCATCAACTGTTTTTTGTGTTGCAGTTGTTGAATGAACAGTTGTCATTAAACCTTCTGTAATTCCAAAATTATCATTGATAATTTTAGCAAGAGGTGCTAAACAGTTTGTTGTACAAGATGCATTTGACACAATTTTCATACTTGGGTCATAAGTTTCATTATTAACACCCATAACAAACATTGGAGCATCTTTAGAAGGTGCACTAATTATAACTTTTTTAGCTCCTGCATCTAGATGTGCCTGTGCTTTTTCCATTGTAGTAAATACTCCAGAACATTCTAAAACATAATCAACACCAATTTCTCCCCATGGGATATTATGTGGGTCCATTTCATTATATACTTTTATTACATTTCCATTTACTATTAGATTTCCATCTTTTGCTTCAATACTACCATTAAATCTTCCATGAACAGTATCAAATTTAGTCATGTAAGCCATATAATCAGCTTCAATAAATGGATCATTTACAGCTACTACTTCAACTCCTTCTTTTGCAAGTGCTGCTTGGAATGATAATTTACCAATTCTTCCAAAACCATTAATTCCTACTTTAACTGACATAATAAATTCCTCCTTAAAAATATTTTTTACT
>CALXZC010000045.1 GCA_944393135.1 uncultured Clostridia bacterium
GAATATCAAGTTTTAATAATTTATATAGAAAAAACAAGGGTTGTAGAAGTTTTAACAGAAAAACTTTTTACAAAACCGGAAAGCAATAGAAGAATATAAAATGATAAAAGAAGGAGATAAAATAGCTATATGCTTATCTGGTGGAAAAGATTCTATAACCATGTTACATGGATTTAAAACTTTACAAAGGTTTTATCCTAAAAAGTTTGAAATAATTGCAGTTAGCGTAAATCCAGGTTTTGAATTTTTTGATACTGAATTTTTACATAATATCTGCTCTGATTTAAACATTCCTTTATTTATTGACGAAAGTCATGCAAAAGAAATTGTTTTTGACATAAGAAAGGAAAAAAATCCATGTTCTCTATGTGCTAATTTAAGAAGAGGTGTTATTAATTCGATTGCTATACGTGAAGGATGTAACAAAATTGCATTAGGGCATAATCAAGATGATGTTTTAGAAACATTTTTATTAAACTTATTATATACTGGAAATATCGGTACTTTTGCTCCTATGAGTTTTATGGATAGAACTAAAATTACTTTGATTAGACCTTTAGTCTATACTCCTGAAAAAGAAATCAAACGATTTATAAAGAAAAATAATCTGTCTGTAATGCCTAAAGTTTGCCCTATGGATGGTGTTTCTAAACGTGAAGATATGAAACAATTAATATATACTCTTGGAAAAAATATCCCAATGATTAGAGCAAACCTTTTTGGTGCTATCAAGAGAAATCTTCCAGAATGGAAATTAGATAATGAATAATAAAATTACAAAATATAAAAAGCTGTTTTTGAGTGCGTTCCCAAAAACAGCTTTTTGCTTATTTTACAATTTCAACCATTGCATTTTTTAAATCTTCTAACTTTTTACTTGCATCATCATCAGAAGTTCCTTTAACACCCATATATAATTTTATTTTAGGTTCTGTTCCAGAAGGTCTTACACAACACCAACTATCGTTTTCTAATTCATAATATAAAACATTTGATTTTGGAAGCCCTGTAGACTTTATATTCCCTGTTAACATATCTTTATCAATGTCTTTTTCTATATCTTTAAATTCTAATACTTTATATTCTCCTATTTTGTTTACAGGTGTGTTTCTCATATCTGTCATCATTTCTTGTATTTTTTCTGCTCCTTCTGCACCCTCTAATACAATAGACACTTGTGTTTCTTTATAATATCCATATTTTTTATAAATATCTTCCATAGCATCCCATAAAGTTTTCCCTTTTGACTTGTAAAAGCAAGCAGCTTCACAAAGTGCCATAACTGCTGCAATTCCGTCTTTATCTCTTGCATAATCACCAATCAAGCAACCATAACTTTCTTCAAAACCAAATACGTATGTTTTATCTTTATTTTCTTCTGCCTTTTTCATAACTCTACCTATATTTTTAAAACCTGTTAAAACTTCTATACACTCTAAACCATATGCTTTTGAAATTGCTCTTGTTAAGTTTGATGATACTATTGTTGTAATAATCATTCCATCTTTTGGAAGTATTCCCTTTTCTTTCATTTGTGAAATTCTATATTCTGCAATCAATAATGCTGACATATTTCCTGTATATTCCATATATTTTCCAGATTTATTATCTTTTGCAAAAATTCCTAATCTGTCTGCATCTGGATCTGTTGCAAGAATTACATCTGCATCTACTTTTTCTCCTAATTCTAATGCCAATTTAAATGCCTTTTTATCTTCAGGGTTTGGATAACTAACTGTTGGGAAATTTCCATCTGGATCTTTTTGTTCTGGCACTACATATACATTCTCTAGTCCTATTTCATGTAAAAGTCTTTCAGCAACTGTATTTCCTGTTCCATGTAAAGGCGTATAAACCACTTTTAGCTCTTTTCCTTCTTCTTTTACAATATCAGGATTTAATACTTTTGACTTCAACACATTTAGGTATTTATCATCCATTTCTGTCCCTATAATATTAAACAGTCCTTTTTCCTCTGCCTCTTTTCTTGTTATTTCTTTAATTTCACTAAAGTTTTCAACCGCTCTTACTTTTGCGATTATATCTTTATCTCTTGGTTCTACAATTTGAGAACCATCATCCCAATACACTTTATATCCATTATATTTTGGTGGATTATGACTTGCTGTTATCATAACACCTGCTGTGCAACCAAGCTCTCTTACCGCAAAAGATAACTCTGGAACAGGTCTTAAATTTTCAAATAAATATGTTTTTATTCCATTTGCATTTAAAATTAAAGCAGTTTGCATACTAAATTCTTTTGACATTATCCTTGAATCATAACTAATAGCCACTCCTTTATCTCCCGTTCCTTGTTCTATTATATAGTTTGCCAAACCTTGAGTGGCTTTTCCTACTGTATATTTATTCATTCTATTTGTACCAGCACCTATTATTCCTCTTAAACCTGCTGTACCAAACTCTAACTCTTTATAAAATCTATCTTCAATTTCTTCCTTATTATCCTTAATTGCTAACAATTCTTTTTTCGTTTCCTCATCAAACTCTGGACTTTCACACCATTTTTTATATTCCTCTAAATACTTCATTTCTAACTCCTCCACTTTATTTATGTCGCATTTGGTGTCGCATTGGGGACAGTCCCTATGCGACATTTTTGAGGCATGGGGACTGTCCCCATGCGACACATGCGACACTCACTCTAATCTATTTTATGAAATTTTCTATATAGTTCTCTTGCTGTTCTTGGGCAATCTACTCCTGCATCATCTGAGTTTTTAACAGGTGCAAACTCTTCTTCTCTTTTTACTCTAAGTATTGCCATATCATCCACTTCACTGAATGCATCAAATAGAAATGCCTCAAACTTATATGCATTTGGTGTATCTGGTACTACTAAATTTCCATCTTTATCTATGTATTTTGCCTTTTTATATGCAACATGATATGGAAGTGGTTCTGCACCCATTCTCTCTATTGCATCTACACTAAATAAATTACATAGAATATGAGACTCTCCATATAGTAGTTCTCCATCTTCGTCTGTTGCTTCTGCCATTTCATTTGTTATTTCTGTGTATTCTATTACGTTAGGTTTTCCATTTCTTCTACAAAATACACCTACCTTTTCGTGTGGGTTTGCTTTTACTACTGATTTACATGCAACTGTAACTTTTTTATCTATTGCTATTCCCATAAGAACTGGATCTACCATTTTGACTAAGCAATTATCAACTCCTCCTATGAATACCCATTCTACTCCCATTTCTTTCATCTTTTTTGTCATTCCTGTTTTTAATAAAGCCTCATAAATTCCTCCATGTCCGTCTGCTGCAAGTTTTATTAATCCATCTTCACCTATTAGTATTTTTCCTTCGGTATCCATCATTGGTAATTCTCCTTGGTTAAAGAAGAATAAATTTTTATCTTTTTCATACCCAAAATATTTATGTTCTTTAAAGAATTTAATTGTTTCCTGATTATTTTCTTTACTTGTCATGATGAACCAAGGTATAGTAATTTCATACTTTTTACCTTCTTCTTTTATTCCATCACATAATAATTCAAATAAAGATTTATGAGAACTTAATCCTATATCATATGTCCCTTTTGGTCCATTATGTCCGAAGTCTTGTTCCTTGCCCTCCTGCCATTGTAACTACTGCTAGTTTTCCTTGTTTTATCGCTTTTTTTCCTATATCTTCGTAATATTTAAACTTATCTCCTAATTTAAATTTGTCTAAATAATCGATTGGCGTAATTTTGTCTTTACTATTTTTTAGTTCTTTCTTTGTGCTTTCATATAAACTATTTACTAGTTCAAAGTCGATTTCTTTTATTTGTTCTAATAATCTTTTTTTATGAGCTTCATCTAATTTATTATAATTGTTTAATAGATGTTCTTGCCCATATTTTTTTAAAATAGCTTTTAGTTGTTCTAAATTATCATCCATTTTAGCAACTCCTTTTCTTGTAAAATCCTTATACTTATATATATACTATTTTAAAAAAATTATCAACACATTATTTTTATTTTTCTATTTTCTTTTCTCCTGTTGTGCTTAATATATTTTCATATTGATTTACTATTTCCGCAAACTGTTTTCCTATTTCTTCTACGTCATAGCAGTCTATTACTTTTACACTGTCATCTACATTTTCTATCCATTTTTCTATGTTTTTATTTATGTTTTTTATATAATTTTCTTTTCCTTTGACAAGTATTACTTGTTCTTTATTCATTTTTATATTATCTTTTATTTCTTTAAATTTATTTAAGTCATCATTTTTCCAATTTATTTTATAAATTTTTTTCTTTTTTTCTTCGTTTAAATTTATCCTTGATATTAAAGTTTTCATTGTTTCTTCTAAATTATTTTCTGTTAATATTACTACTTTTTTATTTTCTTCTATTTTCTTTTCGATATAAGGTAATGTTATCATTTCAAAGTGATAATCACTTGCATAAAATGCACATGTTTTTTCTTTTGTTTTTTGTTCTTTACTCATTAAAAAACCTCTCCTTTTTCTTTTTAACCATACGGATATAATGTTTTTCTTTATCTGATTACTGGTAAATTTTACCATTTTTTTACAAATATGTCAATATTATTTCAAATATATTTCAAAAAAAGTTTTCGACATTTTTTTCAAAATGTATAAATTTCTTCTAATGTGTTAATACTTAAAACAAGAAGATTTTAGAAAAAAAGTTTATTGGAGGTAACTTATGAAAAAAATATTAAATTTATTTAAAAATCCCAAGGTAAAAATGGTAATTATTTTAAGCTTTTTACTTTTTATATATACTACAATTTGTGCTTTTTCATATGCGCAAAATGTTTCTACAGATATTGCAAATAGTGTTTTTAGGTTACATGTAATTGCTAATAGTGATAGCAAAGAAGATCAAGAGTTGAAATTTAAGGTAAGAGATTGTTTGCTTAATTATATGAAAGAAATTTGTGGTAGCTGTGAAAATAAGGCTGAAGCAATTAGTCTAGTTAAAGAACATCAAGATGAATTTAATGCTATTGCAAAACAGACTATATTAGATGAGGGTTATTCTTATGATGTTAAGATAAATATTGGTAATTTTGAATTCCCTACAAAAGATTATGGTGATATTTCTCTTCCTGCTTGTTTCTATGATGCTTTAAGAGTTGAAATTGGAGATGCTAAAGGACAAAATTGGTGGTGTGTGATGTTTCCTCCTTTATGTTTTGTAGATGTGACTTCTGGTGTTGTGCCTGAAGATTCTAAGGAGCAGTTAGAAGATAATCTGTCAGAAGAAGAATATGCTTTAGTTTCTGAAGATTCTGATTTTAAAATTCAGTTTAAATTTAAGATACTTGAATTTTTCAATAATAATGGATTTATTACTGCAAGAAAATAGTTGCAAACTTTTTGACTTTATGTTATATTTATGTGGTAGTAGAGTGTAATAATATACACTCTATTTTTATTTAATAAAAAATATTAATGGGGGTAATTTAAGTGGAAAAATTAGTAGTTACAGGACCTACTTCATTAAAAGGAGAAGTTATAATAAGCGGAGCAAAAAATGCAGCAGTAGCACTTTTACCTGCAACACTTTTGATAGATGGAGTTTGCACTATTGAAAATTTACCACACATTAGCGATATAGAAATATCTTGTAAAATATTAGAAAAATTAGGTGCCAAGATAACTTGGAATGATGAGCATTGTATTACTATAGATACTAGAAATATTTCTACAACAAAGGCTCCTCTAGATTTAACTAGTAAATTCAGAGCTTCTTACTATATAATTGGAGCTATGCTTGGTAGAAAAGGTGAAATTGAAGTTGGTATGCCTGGTGGGTGTAAGCTTGGTGCTAGACCTATTGACCAACATATTAAAGGTTTTGAATTGTTAGGAGCAACAGTTAATGTTGAAAAAGGAAAGATAAATGCTAAAGCAAAAAAATTAAAAGGAACTTCTATATATATGGATATTGTTTCTGTCGGAGCAACTATTAATGTTATGCTTGCAAGTGTTTTGGCTAAAGGAACAACTACAATAGATAATGCCGCAAAAGAGCCTCATATAGTAGATGTTGCAAACTTTCTAAATACTATGGGAGCAGATATTCGTGGTGCTGGTACTGATGTTATAAAAATTAATGGTGTTGAAAAATTACATGGAAATGCTACATACTCAGTAGTCCCTGACCAAATAGAAGCTGGTACTTTTATGCTTGCAGCAGTTGCAACAAGAGGCGACCTAACTTTAAAAAATTGTATCACAAAGCACTTAGAGTCTATTACAGCTAAAATTATTGAAGTTGGTGGAAGCGTTGAGGATAATGGTGATAGTATTCGTGTTTGGTGTACTAAAAGACCTAATAAAGCAAATATAAAAACTTTACCATATCCAGGTTTTCCTACAGATTTACAACCTCAGATGGGTGTTGTTTTGTCTTTAGCAAATGGTACAAGCGTGATTAATGAAAGTATTTGGGATTCTAGATTTCAATATACTGATGAGTTAAATAAGATGGGAGCTAAAATTACCGCTCAAGGTAAAACAGCTTTTTTTGAAGGTGTCAAAAGATTATATGGAGCACCAGTATATTGTACAGATTTAAGAGCAGGAGCTGCTTTAGTAGTTGCTGCTACTGCAGCTAGCGGTATAACAGAAATATATAATTTACAACATATTGACCGTGGATATGAAGATATAGAAGGAAAGTTTAGAAAAATTGGTGCTAATATTAAAAGAGTAACAGAAGAATAAGGAAGTAAGAAACATGTTTAATTTTTGTAGTTTATATAGCGGAAGTAGTGGAAATTGTCTTTTTGTTGAAACTAAAAATACTAAAATATTAATTGATGCAGGTGTTAGTTGTAAGAAAATAGAAAATGCTTTAAACGATATTAATGTAGAGCCTAAGTCTTTAGATGGAATTTTAGTTACACATGAACATATTGATCATGTTCAATCTTTAGGTAGTTTTTCTAAAAAATTTGATTTACCTGTATTTGTTAATCAGGAAACTTTAGATAATATGCCTAAACAAAGAGATAAAATTTCTGATAAAAATATAAATATTTTTAAGGTAAGTGATAAGTTTGAAATTGGTGATTTGCTAATTAAACCTTTTTCTATTCCTCATGATGCTGCAAACCCTTGTGGCTTTTCTTTATGTAAAGATGATAAAAAAATAAGTATTGCAACAGACATTGGGCATATGACAAATGATATTTTGAAAAATTTAGAGGAAAGTTTATTTGTTATGTTAGAAGCAAACTACGACCCTGAAGTTTTAAGATATTCACCATATCCATTTTCTTTAAAAACAAGAATTGCTGGACCTACTGGACATTTGTCTAATCAAATTGCTGGAAAAACTATATCACATTTAATAAAGTCTGGTTTGAAAAATGCTATGCTTGGGCATTTAAGTAAGGAAAGTAATTTTCCAGAACTTGCTTATCAAACTGTTATTGATGAGTTAATTTCTCAAAATTATAATGAAAATTCACTTTTTCTTAGTGTTGCTGCAAGAGATTTCCATAGCAAGGTTATTAATATAAAGGAGTAAATTTTAATATGTTAAATATACATATTATTTGTGTTGGTAAGGTTAAAGAAAACTTTTTAAAAGATGCTTTAAATGAATATACAAAAAGGCTTTCAAAATATTGTAAGATAGATTTTATTGAGCTTCCTGATGAGAAAATTCCTGAAAAATTAAATCCAAATTTAGAGTTAGAAATTAAGGAAAAAGAAGGAAAACAAATACTTTCACATTTGCCTCTTAAGTCTTATAAAATTGTTTTAGATTTAAAAGGCAAAGAATTTTCTTCTGAAGAATTTTCTCAAAAATTAGATGAAATTTCTATGGAAAATAGTCATGTTTCTTTTATTATTGGAGGTTCACTAGGTCTATCTAAGGAAGTTTTAGATAGTTGTGATTTAAAAGTTTGTTTTTCAAAGATGACTTTTCCACATCAATTAATTAGAGTTTTCTTATTAGAACAAGTTTTTAGAGCTTTCAAGATTTCACATGGTGAAACTTATCACAGGTAAGTCTATATTTTTGTAGAGAAAATCATAAATTAAAGATATTTTCTCTACAAACTTAATATCTTTTTTCTTTTAATTCTTTTAATAATTTTTTTGATAATTTTTGAATAATTAATTTTCTTGTTATTAAAAATATTGAAATAAATATTATTATTTTTATCATAATTCATTCCTTTTTTATTTTTGATGTAAATTAAGAGCATATTTATACTACTACTATTTACATAATTTGTCAAGAACTTTTATTAATAAATTATTTTACATATAATGTTACTTGCAATTATCCCAGTAATATCAGCTACTAGAGCTGCTAATAATATATATCTTGTCTTTTTTATTTTTATGCAACTTGTATACACAGCAATAGTATATAATGTTGTTTCTGTAGATCCCATTATTGTTGATGCTATATTTCCAATTAAACTATCAACACCATAGTTTTTCATAATATCTGTTGCTATTGCGATTGACCCGCTTCCTGATATTGGCCTTAAAATACTAAGTGGCATTAGTTCTTTTGGAAAGTTTATTATTTCAAGTATTGGACTTGAAATTTTCATAATCAGTTCTAAAATTCCTGAACTCCTTAATGCTCCTATTGCTAAAAATAATCCTATTAATGTTGGCAAAATACTTAATGTTGTTTTTATTCCTTCTTTTGCTCCATCTAAAAATGTGTCAAATACTTTATTTTTTTCTTTTACTCCATATATAACAATAAATAAAATTACCATTGGCATTGCTACACTTGACAAGAAATTAATTATTTTCACTTATTTTTTTCACCTCTTGTAAGTTTAATTATTATCTTAGTAACTGTAATTCCTATTACTGCAGCTATTATTGTTGAAATCCATGTTGGAAATATAATAGATGTTGGATTTTGTGAACCTAATGAATTTCTAATTGCAATAACTGTTGTTGGGATAAGTTGTATTGAAGCTGTGTTTACCACTATAAACATCATCATTGTATCTGATAAAGTTTCTTTGTTTTTGTTTTCTTCCTGCATTGATTTCATTGCTTTTAATCCTAATGGTGTTGCTGCATTTCCTAGCCCTAGTATGTTTGCTATTATATTCATTGATACTTCTTTTTTTATTTTTTTGTTTTCCTTTAATTTGGGGAATAAAAAGTTAAGCAAAGGATTTAAAAGTTTTGTTAAGTTTTCTATTAATGTTGTTTTACTGGCAATTTGCATAATTCCGCTCCATAGACACATACTACCTAATAAGTCGATTGATAGTTTAATTGCTGAGTTTGTACTTTCAAAAATTGAATTATTTAAATTTTCTAAATTTCCTGAAAAAATTGCATATGAAAATGATATTATTATAAAAATTGGCCAAACTATATTTAACATACTATCACCACTTAATTTTATTTAAGATTTAAAGTTTTTATTCCAAATATAATTGACCAAGCTGTTTATTTGTGATATATTAAGTCATAAGCAAATGGATTGTTTA
The DNA here is from genome assembly GCA_944393135.1 of uncultured Clostridia bacterium. Lineage (GTDB taxonomy): Bacteria > Bacillota > Clostridia > TANB77 > CAG-508 > CAG-269. Next base: position 9,486 of record CALXZC010000045.1, read on the forward strand.
TATATAACTTTTAAGGAGGATTAATTATGAAATCAACAGGTATCATTAGAAGAATGGATGAACTAGGTAGAGTTGTAATTCCAATCGAAATAAGAAATCAATTTAATATAGCAGAAAAGGATCCAATAGAGATTTATGTAGATGGTTCTTCAATTATACTAAAAAAGTTTGAACCTAACTGTATTTTTTGTGGAAATACAAAAAATTTATTAGAATATCATGATAAATTGATTTGTAAAGATTGTTCTAAAAAAATAGGCGATTTAAAAGAAAATAAATAATAATGAAATGTGTAAGTTTTGGTACCTTAAACTTACACATTTTATTTTATTTGTTTATAAATAGTTGATATATTTCATTTTTCTTTACATTTCTATCTTGTGCAATTTTTTTAATAATTTCCTTTTTATCTAGTCCCTGCTTTTCATAATAAATATAATGTTCATCAATCGTTAAATTACATAAGTCATTTTCTTGTTTTTTATAATTACCCTGTATTATTAAGACCATTTCTCCTTTTAGTTCATCTACTTTTGGGAGAATTTCATTTATACTTCCTCTAATAAATTCTTCATGGATTTTTGTTATTTCTCTTGCTAATACTACTTTTCTATTTTCATCTAATATGTTTTTTAAGTCCTCTAAAGTATTTTTTATTTTATGTGGTGCTTCATATAATATGATTGTTTTATTTACATTTTTTATTTCTTCTAATTTTTCTCTTCTATTTTTCTTATTTAATGGTAAAAATCCATAAAAGCAAAATTCTTTTGTGCTAATTCCAGATGCTATTAATGCATTTATCATTGCACATGGTCCTGGAATTGGAATTATTTTTATGTTTTGCTTAATACTTTCTTTTACTATTTCTTCTCCTGGGTCACTAATTCCTGGTGTTCCAGCATCTGATACTAATGCAATGTTTTTTCCTTCTTTTAGTTCTTTTATTAGATATTCACATCTAAATTCTTCATTATGTCTATGATAACTAATCATAGGCTTTGAAATTTCTAAATGGTTTAGTAATTTTATTGTATGCCTTGTATCTTCTGCGGCTATTAAATCTACTTCTTTTAATATTTTTATTGCTCTTAATGTTATATCATCTAAATTTCCTATTGGTGTTGCAACTAAATATAATATTCCTTCTTTATTTTGCTCCATTTTTATCCTTCTTTCAATTTATTATAAATTTTTAATATTTCTTTTGTGTAATTTCCTTTTTCATCATAGATATATAAATTTTTGTCTATTTTTAAAAATGCTTTTGAGTTTTTTACACCTTTTATTAAAACTAGTTTAGGTTCTTTGTTTATATTTGAATATACAAACCTAAGCTCTTTTGGCTCTATTTTATATTCCCTAAGTATACTTAAAATATCAACTAGTCTTTCTGGTCTATGGACCATATAAAATTCACCTTTATCTTTTAATAAATCTTTTGCTATTTTTATAAAATCTTCTAGTTTTGCTGTTATTTCATGCCTTGATATAATTTTTTTCTCATCTTCGTTTACTATCCCTGTTCCATTTTTCTTATATGGTGGGTTTGTTACTACTACATCAAATGTTTGATTTTTGTATATGTTATTTAAGTTTAGGATATTTTCATTTATTATTTCAAACCTATTTTCTAAATTATTTAATTTTATACTTCTTTTTGCCATATTACTTACTTCTTCTTGTATTTCTACTCCTACTATTTTTTTTAGTTCCGTTTTTCCACATAATAAGATAGGAATAATTCCTGTTCCTGTTCCTAAATCAAGTACTTTACTTCCTTTTTTTATATTTTTTGCAAAGTCTGATAATAATACACTATCTATTCCAAAACAAAATCCTTCTTTGTTTTGTATTATTTTTAATCCTTTAAATTCTAAATCATCTATTCTTTCATTTTCTTTTAATTCTATTTTCATTTTTCAAACCTTTTTTATTTTTTTCTTTCTTCTTGTTGTATTTTGAATATCGCTTTTTGACTTTCTATTTCAGCTCTAAGTTCTTCGTCAGTTGGTAAATATGTTTTGTATTTTGTCGCAAATAGTTGTTCATTTCCATTTAATACAGAATATCTTGCTACATCTGCATCTGTATCAGTACAAAGTAAAATACCTATTGTTGGATTGTCATCTTTCCCCTTTTTTAATTCATCATACATTCTCACATACATATCCATCTGTCCTATATCTTGGTGTGTTACTTGGCTGGTTTTTAAATCTATTAACACAAAACATTTTAATATGTAATTATAAAAAACTAAATCTATAAAATAATCTCCTTTTTCTGTGCGAATATGTTGCTACCTTTCTACAAATGCATATCCTTTTCCGTAGTTCCATTAAAAATTTTTGTAAATTATTTATAATACTTGTTTCTAATTCTGTTTCTGTATAAGTATCTTCTAAAGAAAATCCTAAAAATTCTGCTATCACTGGATTTTTTATAAATTCTAGTTTATTCATTAAAAAATGTTCTTTATTTTTTTCTTTCATTTCTTTAATCACAGGTTCTTTTGTTTGCGATTTTAATAGTCTATAATAGTATTGTGAAGATATATTTCTCTGTAATGTTCTTACACTCCAAGTCTGCTCAGCTGTTTCTTTTTCATACCATTCTCTTGCTTTTGAATCTTCTACTTGTAATAAAGTTTTATAATGTGTCCAAGAAAGTATCATTTTTGATTTTGCATTCAGTGAATGCAAAATGTTTGGAAATGTTTTGTAAAATTTTAAGAAATAATATAAATTCCTTATCTCAAATCCTTTTCCATATTCTTTTTTTAATTCTTTTGATAAACTTTTTAATATTTCTGTACCATAGTTTGCTCTATTTTTTCCTTTTAATTCTTCTTCAGCAATTCTATAACCTATAAGCCAATTTCTTTCTACTAATGCCATATTCACTGACTTATACGCATAATTTCGAGCAGATTCGATTATAGAACATATATCTTCTACTACATTTTCTGTACTTTGATATCTAAT
>CALXZC010000046.1 GCA_944393135.1 uncultured Clostridia bacterium
ATTTTTTTTGAAATATTTTACTTTTTTTGTAAATTGTGATATACTTCTTACAGAAATTAATCAAAGTAAGGAGTGCTTTTTATGAGTTCTAATTCAGATAATGCTACTTCTTTGGCTGAAAATAAGGTTTTAATCTTATATTTATTAAATCTTATTAATAGAGATTTTAGGCAAGATGAATTGTTTAAGTTGGTTAGTTCTATTAATGATATTAACTACTTCTTTTTTAAGCAGATTTTAACAGATTTAATAGATTCCAAATTAGTAGGTACTTATACTAAAGAAGATGAACATGTTATAAGAATTACAGATGAAGGAAAAAATGCATATTTTCTTACTAAAGATGTTTTACCTGGTTTATTAAAATTAAAAGCTGATAGTATTTTTAAAAAGGAATTTTCTTCTATTGAGGATGAGGCTTCTATTATTGCTGAGTTTATCCCTAAGAATGAAAATGATTATACTATTAAGTGTAAAATTGTTGAAAATAATGAAACTGTTTTTGAGGTAAGGACTTTTGTTGGTTCCAGAGATAGAGCTAAAAAAATTGTTGATAATTGGAATAAACATGCAAATTCTATTTACCCTAAAATGTTAAATTTATTATTAAAAGATGAATAAAAGACGGTTTTTGTAATATATTCCGTCTTTTATTTTACTATAAAACATATTATTGAAAATATTAATACTTTTATCATTGAATTTAAGAATATTTGATAATGTATGTATTTCATGCCAAAATTATTTAATTCATCATATCCTTTTATTATTTTTTCAATTTCTTCTTTCTCTGATATTTTTTCTTCTTCCATATATTCTTTTGCTAAAAATCTTGCTTTTATCATTGCATCATTTTCTAAGTACATTCTTACTAAGTAATTTACTAAACTTAAAATTAAAAATATTGATAAAAACATCATTTTTAATGGTAATAAGTTTAACAATGCTAGTACACAAATTATTATATAATATATTAAATATATATTTGAGAATATAAAATTAAATATTAATACTTTTCTATCTTGCACTGAATGCAAGCATTCATGTGCTATTGTTTGTATTCTCGTAAATGTATTATTTACATTGCCAATTATGATTTTATTTGTCATTGCGATGTATAAACTTGCTTCTTGATTTTCATTTTCTTCTATTTTTACATTCTCATTTTTCAATTTTTTTAAATATTTTTTACATATTTCTATATTAGTTGGATATTTTTTTGTTATTTCATTTAATTCTTTGTTTTCTGCTATTTGTATTATTTTCTTTTTACTTATACAAAATATATATGCTAATACTACAATAAGTATTAGAGCAATTAATACTATTATTAGAAATTCCATTTTTCTTCCTTTTCTATTGCATTACATCTCTAATTGCTTCTCCTATTATTTTATTTACATCTGCAACTAGAATATTAAATTTTGTTTCTGCTTCAAAATATCTTTTAGCTTCTTCGTTTTCTACTAATTCTGCATATTTTTCTTGCATTTCTTTATATTTCTCTTCATTATTTTTCCCTGTTTGCATCATTTCTAGTTGTACTGTGTATCTTAATTTTTCAAACTCTTCCATTTTTTCCTTTAAGTTTTTATTTAAGTTTAATGCTTCTTTTGCCATTTTGTAATTTAAATATTCTTCTGAGCTTTTTATTTCTCCTGCTAATCTGTTTGCTGTGTCATATACATTCATTTTTTTACACCTTCCTGTTCTATGTGTTATTTGTTGTGTTTACATCTGTTTCATTTTCCACTGGTGGTTCTATTTCAACTTTTGCTTTTGTTGGGCAAATATGTACAAATGTATTTCCATCATTTACTTTTATTACATTTCCTTCTAAATCTTGATATATTGTTTTTTCATCTCTTGCTTCTTTTATGCATTTAATAGGTATTGCTTTTCCATTTGTTATATAGTATCCATCAAATGTTCCGATATTTTTCAAACCTTGTCTACCTTTATTTTCTTTATCAGTTAATGTATAATTATCACAGAATGTTATTATAATATTTTTAACTGTAATAGGTTCTTCTGTATCCCAGTCTATTTGTTCGTCTCCTCTTGCATATCTTTCATATACTTTGTTTTCTTCATCATAATAGTATTCTACTTTTTGAAGATCTGAATGTGGTATTGTTACTTTAACTGCTCCTTCTCCATCTTCTAGATTTACTTCATCTGTTACATAATTTAATACAGATGTTTCATCTGACGTTGTTCTATATTTTTTACTCTGCGCTGATTTTAGTAAATTTTCTATACTTGTAACTGCATTATGTGGTGCATATTTATCTTTTACTCTCCAGAATGTTGTTCCATCTTCTGCTATTCCATTTATGTCATTTACACTATATTTTTTTATATCACTTTGTGCTTGTGGACTTTGTCCGAAGTGTACATATATTGCATCATTTTCTAATGCATAATCTATAAAATAATGTCTTGCACTTCTTACTGGTCCTATTTTTTCTAGGTCTGCTCCTTTAAATAAAGCCATTAGTCTTGTTTCTCCGCCTTCTACTATTATTTCATATACCATATATGCCTTATTTAATCCCGCTTGTGGCCATGCATCATCATGATTATCTATCATTACTGCAAATGGTCTTTCGTTTCCTTTAAATATTTGTACTGTTTTTTCTTCCTCTACTTTTTCTGTTGATACATTATTGTTATCTGCTACTGTTTCTGTTCCTTCTTTATCTTTAGTTATTTTATAAGCAAGCACTACTCCTGCTACAATTACTAGTATAACTAAAATAGCAATTATTATTTTTACTCTACCTTTTTCCATATTTCCTCCCTAATCCCTTAAGATTTTTAAATCGTTTAATATTTTTTCTTCTTTCGGTCTCATTTTCTTTCTATCTTCTTCTTCTATATGGTCATATCCCATTAAATGATAAAATCCATGAACTAACATATAGCTTAATTCTCTTTCAAAACTATGTCCATATTCTTCTGCTTGCTCTTTTACTTTTTCTATTGATATTACTAAATCTCCTAATACATCCACATGTTCAAAATCTCTGTTTTTAATTTTTTCTTCTAACTCGTCCTTTTCAAACATAGGAAAAGAAAGAACATCTGTTGCTCTATCTATATTCCTATATTCTTTATTTATTTCTTTTATATTTTCTTTAGTTGTTAATGTTACTGTAATATACAATTTTGAATTTTGTAACTTTTCTTCTTCAAAGCATTTTGTTAGTACTCTTTCTATTACTTTTTCATATTCTTTATTTTTATCTACTTCTTTATATATTACTTCATAAAACATTTTATGCTACTTCCCTTTTTTTGACTTTTACATATATTCCTTTTGATTTACAAGAATTTTTTAGTTCTTTCATTGCACCGTAGTCAACTAATTTTCTCTTATAATATGTTATTATTTTACTATAGTCTATTTTTGTATCTTGTATTTTCTTTATATCATTTTTTATAAACAAAATTTCTTTTTGTTTTACATATTCTATAAAATCTGTTTCTTTTAATCTTGAAATTTCTTTATATTTATTCCAAAAAGCTTTATATTCTTCCCTTTGCTTTGGTGTTTCCCAATAGACTTTTGTAGATAGTAATTTTACATTATAGTCTTCTATTAAATTTATTAACATTCCATATACTTTTTCTCTTTTTGCTGCAATTTTTGTGTCTTGTACTAATGTTCTTGCATCTTTTAATAGCTTTTCATAGCATTGTTCTGCAACAATTAATGGAAGGCTATGTGTAAATAACTTTCTACTAATTCCTAGTAATATCATATTTTTTTCGATATTATCTTTTGTGTCTAATTTTCCTACCGTATATGCTTCAAATCTTTCATAATCATTTATTATATCTTTTAAATTATCATCATAATTTATTTCTATTTTTAATGATAATATGTTTTCTATATAATCTTCTAAAGTATGGAATATCTTTGTATATATCCATTCTTTACAAGAGTCATATTTATTTGTTGTATCTGCCACTTTTATTGAATAGTTTTTCAAGATTGATTTATATAATGCATCCATTTTTGATATATAAAATTTATTATATTTTTCGATTAATTTTTCTTTTCCTGATACTTTTATTCCTTCATAATCTAATTCTAATAAATATTTTTGTTTTCTATATTTATATTCTATATATTCATTTTCTTTTAAACTTGTAACTTCATAGTATCTTGCCATTGCATCTTTTTCAAATTCTGTAGCTGTTCCGTTTTTTACTTTTTTATATATAGAATCTATTACATATTTATCAAGCGCATCCAAATAAGCTTCATAAGCAGCATCATATTTTTTTTCTAATTCATTATTATCGTAATTATCATCTTGAATATAATTTTCAAATGCTTTTATGAGACTATTTCTTTTTATGGAAATTAGCATTCCGTTAATTCCTATTTTTGTAGGTATTAATAATTTTGTTAATGTACTTGTTATCTTATTAAAAAAATTTTTATCTGTTCCTGCTATTTTTAGACTTCTTTCTTCCATATTTTATCATCCCTTCAAAACACTATTTTTTCATTTGTACCTATGTTTTCTAGAACTTCATATGTAACATATACTTGGACACCATCTTCTTCTTCATAGGTATTAATGTTTTTATTAACAATATTATCTTTATTTTCAATTTCTTTTTCCAATTCCTCTTCTAATTCTTTAATCCCTATGTTTTTTGTTTCCTCGACTGTATATGATTTTTTTACTTCTTTTTTCTCTTTATATGTAGTTTTTACTATTGAAATTGGTAGATAAAGGTCTGAAAATAATCTAATTTTGTTTTCCGTTTCTATTGTATCATAAATTTTAAATTTTGAATACTTTTTTGAAAAATTTATTTCAAAATTGCCAAATTTTATCCTATATTTATTTTCTTCTTCTCCTGTATATTCAGTGTCCGTAAGTTTATATGGAATTTTTCTATTTTTTGTGTACCATACTTTTGCTTCTATTTCTCCTCTTGCGTGCACATATCTAATCCCTGTAAATTTTCCTTCCATCCATCCATTTATTAGAATGTCTCCTGTCTTTATTGTATCTCCCACTTTTACATTTGCTGTTCCTTCTTGCACATTTATTTTTGTTATTATTCCTGTTTTATTAGATACTATATTACAATATTCATTTTTATCTACTATTTCTGGTTTTTCATCTGCTTTTACTAATTTTACTATTGCATTTGTTCCTTTTAGTTCTATTCCCATCCATGCTATATCTTCTCTTTCTAATCTTATTTTATTTATTATTTCTTTTGTAGATATTTTTGATTTTAGTTTACCTGTTTTTAATCCTGCATTTTCTATATCTTCTCTTATATTTTCTAAATTCTCATTATTGTCTATTAAGATATCCACATTCCATACAAAGTTTGATGATATTGCTATTGTTATTGCTACAAATAATAATAAAATTATAAATATTTTTCTTTTCTTATATCTATTTAATAAAAACGGCAATCCTTTTTTGCTTTTTATTTTTATTTTACATCCCATTTTCTTGGCTATTTTACATACTTCTTTAAATTCTTTTACTCTTACATTTAGCAATAAAGATATTCCACTATTTCTTTTTAAATTCCATATTGTTATTTTTTTATTTTTACATATATTTATAAATCTTTCTATATAATAACCTTCGATGGATACTTTTAAAAATCCTAATATATAACTAAAAATTATTTTTATAAACATATTTTTCTCCTAAACTTAATCTATTATTCTTTCAAATTCTATGCTTTCAATTTTTCCTTTTACTTTTAGATCATCATTTGTCATGTTTTCTAGATTTAAATTATATCCATTTATATTGATTATTCCTATATATGTATTTATTCTAACAAAGAATTCTTCATATTCCAGTATACCTTTAAAGTTTTCTATTATTAATTCATCAAACCCTGTTACAGCTATTTTAGGTTCGTTTGAATAAACTTCTTTTGGAAATTCCAAAAGTTTATCTACTTTATTAGTTTTTCTTTTCTTTTCCATACCAAATACCTCTTATTTCTCAAATTCATCTAAAGATTTAAAAACATACCCTTTATTTTTTGCTTCTTTTATTATACTGTCTAATATGTTTGTATTTGTTTGTGAATTGCCATGAAGTAATATTATCTCCCCATTGTGAAAGTTATTTACTATTTTTTCCTTTGATTTCGCTTCTTCTGGTTGTTTTTTTTCGTTCCAATCTTCATATGCAAATGACCACATTACTGTTTTATATCCCAATGTGTTTGTATATTTTATACTTTTTTCACTAAATTCTCCTTTTGGAGGTCTTATGTATTTCATTTCATATCCAAATTTTTCATATATAGATGTATGTAAGTCCATTACTTCTTTTTTTATTTCTTCTTCTTTTAGACTTGGCATAGATTTATGGTTTACTGTATGATTTCCTACAATATGCCCTTCATCTATCATTTGTTTTACCAACTCTTCTTGTGTATTTAAATAATGTGCTGTTATAAAAAATGCTGCTTTTACATTATTTTCTTTTAATATTTCTAATATTTTTTTTGTATATCCCGCTTCATATCCTTCATCAAACGTTAAATATAAAATTTTCTCATATTTGTTTCCTAAACATATTCCATTATTTTCTTCTAATATTTTTTTATTTTCACTTCCTACATCTGGTTGCTCATGATTTTCGTTTCTTTTTATTCCCCATTCTATTTTTTTTGTAGATACACCTTCAGCACTTGTTTCTATTGTTGTTCTTTCATTTAGCATTTTTCCACTTAATATACAAATTATAACTATTAAGATGATTATAAATATTAATTTAATTTTTCTACTTTCCATCTTTTCCTCCTATTAATCTAGTTAATTTTATGAAAATATATGAAAAAGTAGAACAAAAATACCCCTACCTCTCATTCGAAAGGATAGGGGTTGCAAGTTCAGTTTTAAGAACTATTCTTTATCAAAAACGCTTCTGCTAAGACTTTTTCCTCTTTGCACACATGTTGATACTACTTTGTCAATTACCTCCTTTGGAGGGACATAGCTTTCACCAAATACAGAACATTGCCCAACACCTGTCTTGATATTTGCACTTGCTCTACCTTCTGCAAGTATGTGCCTTTTCCCATCTTTGTCTTTTTGGTACAACTTTACATCAAAGATGTACACATTTCTCGTTTCCCTATGATGGAGCACTTTAAAAATCTCTGGTTGCATTTTTTTCTCCTGTTCTCTTGCTTTTTAACTTGCTTTTGCAAAATCCTTTTTGGATTTAGCAATATCTACTATAACATCTTTCACTTATTTTTGCAATATTTTTTGTTTATTTTATGTCAATTTCTTCATTCCTTAATAAATGGATAAAATTGTAAATTCCTATTGACATTCTTGATTTTTTAGCATATATTGTATTTGTTTTTGGAAAATTAAGGTATTTTGTTTCTTTTTGTCAGGGGAACTTGTTTCCTATTTTAATAATTTATTTAAGAGGGTGATATTATGCTTAAATTCGCTTTATGTGACGATAATGAAAACATTTTAGATAAGTTAGAAAAAATGCTTGAAAGTATCTTTACCAAAAACAATTTTGATGCCTCTGTAGTTTTTACATCAAGCACAACTAAAACTATGTTGAACTTTGTTAGTGATAACAAGGTTGATGTTATTATGCTTGATATCAATCTTAAATCTGATAAAACAGGATTGCAATTAGCCGAAGCAATCAGAAAGGTTAACAAAGATGCTTATATTGTTTTTACTACTGGTCATTTAGAATATGCTATGCTTGCATACAAATTTAAAACTTTTGATTATCTAGCAAAGCCTATCACCTATGATAGATTAGAGGAAACAGTAATAAGATTATTTGAGGATGTTAACGGACAGCCAAAAAGATATATCAAAATTGATAATAAAAACACAATTATTGATGCATCTGAAATTCAGTATATTAAAAGAGATGGTATGAAATTAATTTTCCACACTCCTTCTCGTAATTATGATACTTATAGTTCTTTTGCTAAAATTGAAGATACTCTACCTAATAATTATAGGAGATGCCATAAATCTTACATTGCTAACCTTTCTCAAATAAAGGATGTGGAACCAGTTTCTGGTATTATTACTTTTAGAGATGAAAGTACTTGTGAAATTGGTCCTAAATACAAATCAGATTTAATGGAGGTTTTAAAAGATTATGGAGATTTTGAATAATATTTGGTTTGCTATTAGTAGTCCAAATATTCAACTTGTTAAAATAATTTCTATCCCTATTTTGTTGATAGAAATTATTTTAACTATGCATTTATTTCTTTCTATAATGAATTTATCATCTAATAGAAAGCAAAGGATTTTATATGTTTTTGTTAGTTGGGTGATTGGTATTTCAACTATGTTTATTATTCCTCATCCATTTAATATTTTTATAAATTATTTTATGACTATTTTGTTACAGTTGATAATATTTGCAAATCCACTTTTAAAAAGTGTTATTTCTAGTGTTTTATCATTAGTAATTTATAATTTAATCAATATTTTGATAATAAATCCTTTTATTACTATTTTTAATATTGATAGTAATCAATTAAATTCTGTGCTTATTTATAAGCTTTGTTATTTAATTGTTATATATTTAATTACTATTATTTGTATTATTGTCTTAAAAAAGAAAAATTTAATTTTTCAATTTTCTGATAATATTGATAAGAAAAATAAACTTATTATAATTTCAAACTTGTTATCTGGTGTTCTTGCAATTATTATACAATCTATCACTCTGTTTTACTATGTAGATAAATTACCTGTTATTATTACTTTTCTGAGCTTTATTTCTTTATTTACATATTTTGCAATTAGTATTTATAGTTTAACAAGGATTTTGAAACTTATTTTAACTACTCAAAAGCTTGAAAGTGCTGAAGAATATAATAGAAGTTTATGTATTTTACACGATAATGTTAGAGCTTTTAAACATGATTTTGATAATATTGTTACAACTATTGGTGGTTATATAAAAACTAATGATATGAAAGGTTTAAAGGATTATTATGTTCAATTAGAAGATGATTGTCAAAGAGTAAATAATCTATATTTACTAAATCCTGAAGTTATTAATAATGATGGTATTTATAACCTTTTAACAAAAAAGTATAAAGAGGCTGAAGCTAAAGATATTAAAGTTAATATGACTTTTCTCTTAGATTTAAGCACTCTTCATATGAAAATATATGAGTTTGCAAGAATTCTGGGTATATTACTAGATAATGCTATTGAAGCTAGTTCTGAGTGTGATAATAAAATTATCAACATTGATTTTAGAAATGATCATAAAAATTCTAGACAAGTAATTACTATTGAAAATACTTATAATAATACAAATATTGATACAGAAAGAATTTTTGAAAAGGGTATAACTGGCAAAGAAAATCACAGTGGTCTTGGTTTATGGGAAGTTCGTAAATTGATAAAGAAAAATAGTAATGTTAATTTATTTACTTCTAAAACTGATGAATACTTTTCTCAACAATTAGAGATTTACTATGAACATAGGTGAAAATTAAAAATTTTCACACTTGGCACTAACATAAATTAGTGCCCTTTTTTAAAGATGTTGTTTTAAGTTTCCACCTAAAATTTAGGCAACCCTTTTCTTTAATGGTCGTTGTTCTCGGTAGGTATATCGCTATTTCTAGGTTTGGACTAAATTTTTGTATATTCTACTTCCCTCTGCATTTAAACTTCCTTTTGTATTTATTCTTTCTTTTCCTTCTTTTACTTCGTAATTTAAAATATTATATGTTTTACTACTGTGCCACATTATCTCTTTTACTATTTCTTCTTGTGTTTTATTTAATTTTAAATTATAGACAAATGTTAGTTTCAATTTCTCACCTCCATTCACTTTATTATTTATATCATATAAAACATATTTTCGCAAGTACTTTTGAAACAAATTGTTGTTTTTTCCTATACCATAAAAAGAAAGTAGAAATTAACCTACTTTCTTTTTTTGGATTGTATGTATATAAAATTTAAGTTATGTTATTGGTAAGCATATATTATTATGAACTATCCTTACCAATGCAGTATTTTTACTAATCCTTTTTAATCATACTCTTTGGCATTTTTGGTTGATGGAATACTGCTAAAAATAAACATGCTGTGTTTGTTGCTTTTGCATATTTTTCTGCTGTTTTTGCTAAAAATTTAAACATTTAAATCTCCTCCTTGAAAAATATTTAATATAAAATATATACCGGTAATATTTTATACCATACTGCTTTCTTGTGAAGTATTTCCATATACTTCATACCCATATTCACTTTTTGTTAATCTATATACTATTTTTGTTATTGTTAAGGTTTGTATAAAGTTTCCTATTAATAAGATATTTGTTATCATTTGGTTATTTACTATTAAAGCCACAAATAATCCAACTGTGAAACTTATAAATGATGCTATTTTCTTTTTTCTTCTTACTTTTATTTCTAATATAGGAACTGCTTCTGTATCTGCTGGTGCATATTTTTTTATCATTATCATTCCAAATATCCATACTAATGAAATCACTACATATTTTATAGCTCCTAATAATTCGAAATATTTTGATACTATCGGTATTAAGCAATAAAATGCTGTTGTAAATAAAATACATCCTAAATGTGTTTTTAAATGTATTCCTCCTGAAGCTCCTTTATATGCAAACATTGCTACAAACATGAAAAGTGTCCATTTAAAAATACCGCAATATATAAGAAATTAGGAGTACTAGAAATACTTTAGGTATTTCCCCTACTATATTTTGTAATCCATAATTTATGACTTCTGCTCTTTCATCATCTACATCTGGCATTTCTTTTCTTATCTTATTGGTTAAAAAGGTACAGATTTTTTCAAGCATATCCTCACCTCTTTTTCTAAATCAATATATCACTTTTTTTATATTTTTCTTTATTGTTTTTATGAAATACCATTTTTATTTTATGAAACTATTAAAAATATTTTTCATATAATATTTTCTTTGTTTTGTAAAAAATAAAAAACAAGGTGTTTCAATTCCTTGTTTTTAGCTATATTTATACTATTGGTAGCGAAGATGTGACTCGAACACATGACCCTTCGGGTATGAACCGAATGCTCTAGCCAACTGAGCTACTTCGCCATGTCAACAACAATAATTATTATAAAGGTAGTTTTTCCATTTGTCAAGTAAAAATACAAGAATTTTTAAATTCTTGTATTTATCTCTCAATTTCTTTGTCATCTTCGATTGTTCTTTGAGAACTATCTTTTATACCTTGCCCTTTTGTTCTTAATCTATCTTGTTTTCTTACTTGTCTTTTTTTACTTCTCAATTTTATATCAGGATGTTCTAACATTGCCTCTAAAGAATTTATATCTTTTCTTGCTTCTGATAAAATACTACTATATTCTCTATTAAATTCAATTTCTTCTTCACTTTCTTGTTTTTCTAACTCAGTGTCAGAACTAATAAAAGCTTTTAATAGTTCTTTCCAACTTGTTCTTGTTTCTCTTCTTTCCATTATTTAAAACTTTCACCTCTCTTTTTAAGACAATTTAATTTTAGCACAAATAGTAAAAAAAATCAAGTAATCTATTTAATTTTAAGCTTTCAGCTGATTTTTTACATATTTTTACATATCTATATCTCTTAAAACTTCGTTTAAAAGTATTGTACATCTTTTTGAAGCTAATTCTAAATTTTTATCAAAAGTTTCTGCATTTTCCCCATCTGGCGTGTCAGAAATTCCTCTAATTACAATAAAAGGAATATTATCTAAATAGCAAACCTGACCGATTGCTCCACACTCCATATCAACAGCATCTGCATTAAAAGTACCTCTTATTTCATCTCTCATGTCTATTTCTGAGCAAAATACATCTCCTGTTGCTACTATTCCTATCCTTATATCATAATCTCTTATATTGTCTTTCTTTTTAAAATCTTTTTCTTTTTTTAATTTTTCTTCTATTTTATATAAAAAATCACTATCACACCTAACATTATTCCCTACTCCTGTTATATAGCCTTTACTATGTCCAAATGCTGTTATATCAAAATCATGTTGTACTACATATTTTCCAATTAATATATCCCCTATTTTCAACATAGGATTAATTGAAGCTGCTGCACCTACATTTATTACTCTATTTACTTTATATTTATCTATTAATATTTGAGCAGTTCTTGCAGCATTTACTTTTCCTACACCACTTTGCACCAATATACATTTTTTTCCTTGTATTTTTCCTTTATAAAAATCTAATTCATAACTTTCCTCTAATTCAAAATCCTCCATAAGTTCCTGAACTGCATTTTTTTCTTCTTCCAT
>CALXZC010000047.1 GCA_944393135.1 uncultured Clostridia bacterium
TACTTGCAACTTTTTTGATTTTAATGTAATATAATAAAGTAAATTGAAAGAAATGCAAAAATAAATTTTAGAAGAAAGGAGTTTTAGTTATAGCGCCAGGACACTTTAAAAAGTGTTGACGAGGTCTAAGGTATTCGAAAAATTCGGCGGGTTCCTTAGTGGCTTTGCTTAAGGTCAAAGTATTAGTTTTAAAAAACAGTAGCAATACTGCAACAAAGAATTAATACAGTTAAGCTTTATTTGCATAGCTTTCAATTCCATAATAATATTTAAGGAGGATTTACTATGTGTGGAATTGTAGGTTACATAGGAACAAAAAAAGCAAGTCCTATACTTATTAATGGACTTTTAAGATTAGAATATAGAGGATATGATTCAGCAGGTATCGCAACTATTGAAGATGATTGTATCTCTATTATGAAAGATAAAGGAAGAGTTAAAAATTTATATAATTTACCAGGAATTGATGATTTAAAAGGAACTATGGGGATTGCTCATACAAGATGGGCAACACATGGAAAACCATCTAAAGAAAATTCTCATCCTCATATTGACAATTCTGAAAGTTTTAGTGTAGTTCATAATGGAATTATAGAAAACTACAATGAGTTAAGAAAATTTTTAAATGATAATGGTTATAAATTCTATTCTCAAACAGATACAGAAATCGTACCTAATTTAATTCATTACTATTATAATAAAGATAATTCTAATGATGAACAAAAAATATTAAGAGCAGTAAGAAATGCTTGTAAAGATTTAAAAGGAAGTTTTGCTTTAGAAATAATTTCTAAATATGATAAAGACCATATGATTGTAGTAAGAAAAGATAGTCCTTTAGTTATTGGTAAAGGTGATGGAGAAAATTATATCTCATCAGATATACCAGCTATCCTTTCATTCACAAGAGAGTTTTATCTATTAAACGATTTAGAATTTGCTGTTTTATCAAGAGAAGATGTAAAATTCTATGATACAGATTTAACTCCTATTGATAAAAAAGTTCAAACAATCGAATGGAACGCTGCAAGTGCTGAAAAAGAAGGATATGAAGATTATATGTTAAAAGAAATTCATGAACAGCCAACAGCAATTAGAGAAACAATAGGTGCTAAATTAGATGAAGGTACTAAATGTTCTTTTGAAGAATTAGATTTTACCAAAGACTACTTAAAAGGATTGCATAAAATATACTTAGTAGCTTGCGGTACTGCAATGCATGCAGGTCTTGCAGGTAAAAATATGATAGAAAAACTTTGTCGAATACCAACAGAAGTTGATATCGCATCTGAATTTAGATATAGAGATCCAATAATTGATGATAAGACTTTATGTATCTTTATATCACAATCAGGTGAAACAGCTGACACAATAGCCGCTTTAAAACTTTCAAAATCAAAAGGTGCAAAAACTTTAGCAATAAGTAATGTAATAGGAAGTTCTATAACAAGAGAAGCAGACTATTCTATTTATACACATGCTGGTCCAGAAATAGCTGTTGCATCTACAAAAGCATATACATCACAAGTTGTATTACTTTCTATGCTTTCAATATACTTTGCAGAAACTTTAGAACAATCAGAAGTAGAAGTTCTAAACCTAAAGAAGGAAATTTTAGAATTACCAAAAAAATTAGAAGAAACCTTAAAATGTGAAGAACGTATAAAAGCATTTGGACATAGAATTTATCAAGAAAAAGATGTATTTTTCTTAGGTAGAGGAATTGATGAAACAGTTGCAAGAGAATCTGCATTAAAATTAAAAGAAATTTCTTATATTCACGCAGAT
This sequence comes from uncultured Clostridia bacterium, assembly GCA_944393135.1. Lineage (GTDB taxonomy): Bacteria > Bacillota > Clostridia > TANB77 > CAG-508 > CAG-269. The sequence continues at coordinate 1,789 of CALXZC010000047.1, forward strand.
AGCTACCCTGCAGGAGAATTAAAACATGGTCCTATTGCTTTAATAGAAAATGATATTACAGTTGTTAGTATAATGACAGACCCAAAATTAGTAGAAAAAACTATAAGCAATATTCAAGAAGTAATAACAAGAGGAGCAAAAACATTAGTAGTAACAAACCAAGACGTAGATAGCAAAATGTTTGATACAGTAATTCGTATTCCAGAAACAGACCCATTTATTTCACCAATACTTTCTGTAGTACCACTTCAATTACTTGCATATTATATTTCAAAAGAAAAAGGTCTTGATGTAGATAAACCTCGAAACCTTGCAAAATCAGTAACAGTTGAATAATAGTTAAATGTCGCATTGGGGACAGTCCCTATGCGACATTTTTTAGGCATGGGGACTGTCCCCATGCGACACAGAGACACCCTTAGACAACTAATAGTTTTATAACTATTAAACATACTACACCTGGAAGTCCTAGTAAACCGTACTAATATACTTGTAAAGAAATTAAGCCCTATATGAAATCCAAAATTCATTCCTACTAAATTGATTAAAAATATTACTAAACCGCCTAAAATTGAATTTATTATTAATTTTAATATTTTCTTTAAAGGAACAATAAAAATTCTTCCAAATATAAAGATAAAACAGATGCATGCTAAATACGTAATAATGTTAATATCCATTTTTACCAACTCCAAACTAATTTATTAATTAATTTTTATGATGGAAAATGGACAAATATTACTATCCTACTTCTTCTCCTAAAAATGTATATTTTTTATTATTTATCATATCTACTTCAATTCCTTTAAGTTTTGCAAGTTTTATTAAATAATCTAATTTTGCCTGATTTGCTTTTATTTGATAAGTATAATAGTCTATTAATTCCTCTTTTGCGTATTCAAAATTTTTATTATTATTTTTTAATTCTTCTCTAGTTTTTATTATAGTCCTTATTAATTCTATTTCTTTTTCCACTTCTGTTTTCTCTACTATCTTTTCTTCTTTTTTATACTCTTCTTGCATATTGCTCTTCCTTTCTATTTTTTATTTCTATTATATTCCAATAAAGTTTTTTCTATTCAGATAAATACTTTTAAACACTTTTATTTCCTTTTCAGTTATAAAATAGTCTCCTAATTTAAATTAAAGAGATTATTTTTATTAAAATACTTGTTTTTTTCCTTTTTTTATAGGATAATATATATGTATTGATTTATTTAATTGAAAGGATTTTTTAAATGAAGCTTATAGATAAATTTTTAAAGGTTTTAAATACTGATAGAAATACTTTCGCTACATATATTTTAACTTTAATTAGTATATATTTAGCAGTTGATAGATTAGTTGAAATGCTACTTATGATTTTTACTGGTGTGTCTTATTCTTATTGGGGGCCTGTGGCTTATACTTTTGCTCTTGCTTGCCCCGTATTTGCTTACTTGTTCTCTGGTCAATCTAAGTTTGCAACTTCAAAAGCTAAAAAAGTTACTTTATTTTATTTATATGTAATTGGTTTATACATAATTGCTGTTTCAATGTTTACTCAATGGCTTAATATGGGAGCTTGGTTGTTACTTCTCTCTGTTCCTAATTATGTTGAACTTATTACTGATTTTTCTGATTTAGTAACACCTGCAATGGTTAGTATTTCTCTATATTTACCTTTAGCTACTATTTTTCCATTTTTCAAGAAGCTATTCTTTGGAGTTAATGATAGTAAAGATCAGATTCGTTCTATCTGGGATTATGGTGGTATTAGTTTAGCTGGTAAACCAAAGGATTCTGGTGCGTATTCTTGTGAAGTTTATTTATGCTATGATAGTGAAACTGGAAAATCTATTACTATTCCAGAAGTTTCTAGGTATCAATCTTTATTTGTATGTGGTGGTTCTGGCTCTGGTAAAACGTCTTTAGTCTTCGAACCTTTATTTGCAAGAGATTTAGAAAGGAAATATTTTTTCAAAGAAGTTTCGAAAGAAATGGGTTATACTGCTTTAAAAACTGGTTTAGCTGTTTTGAATGCCCCTTATGAAAATGATTATTTAAATGAAAACTTTAATTTAAATATGCTAGTTCCTATTGAAGGCAAAGAAACTCTTTTTAAAGCTTATATGAAAAAGATGATTTTAAGTTCACTTGGAACTGATATTACATATAAAAACATAGGTCTTGCTCTTATGGCTCCTGACTATGAAGTTATTAGCCATATGATTGAAGTTTGTAAGAATTTTGGTATTAAATATAATTTAATTGACCCAAATAATACTAATTCAGTTGGCTTAAATCCTTTTGTTTATGAGGATTCTTCAAAAACTGCAACTGTAATATCTTCTGTTATTAAGTCAATGTATAATACTTCTCATGCTGACGTTGATGAAGCTTACAAAGAAGATATTGTTATACAAGCTATTGAAAATTTAGTTGTTTTATTAAAAGAAGTTTATCCTAGAATAAATGAAGGAAAGCTTCCTAATATGGAAGATATGTTAAAGATGTTTACTAACTTCGAGTTAATAGAAAAGATGTGCAAGATACTTGAACATGAAATAGAAAATGATGAGTTTGCAAAAGATAAGTATCGTGTATTATTAACATATTTTAAGAAGAATTTCTATAGTAACGCACCTGCAAAATCTAGTATGGAAAAATACATTTATTCTGTTGTTAGTCAATTAGATAATTTACTTAGAATTCCAGGCATAAAAGGTATTTTATGTAATAGATATAACAATATAAATTTTGATGATGCACTTAGCAATTCTGAAATTATATTTATTTGTACAAGACGTGGAGATTTAGGTGCTGCTGGTAATAAAGCCTTTGGACTTTTCTTCTTACTTACAATGCAAAACTCAGTTTTAAGACGTCCTGGTGTAGAAGCTTCAAGAGTTCCTTATTTTGTATATATTGATGAGTTTGCGGATTTCATTTGCAAAGATACTGAAGCTATCTTTACAATGTACAGAAAATATAAGGTTGGAACAACTATTTCTACTCAGAGTTTACAACAATTAGAAACTCCTGAACTTTCTGTAAATTACAAAAGTACTATTCTTGCTAACTGTGCAAATAAAATATTTACTGGTAATGGAGAATATGATGAGCTTAAATGGTGGGAAGGTGAACTTAGCAACCACAGAGAGTGGACTTATTCTAATAGTATGGATATGAATAAATTGGAATATGATTCTAAATATGGAAATGTTGAATGGAAATTCGTTCCTAACTTTAAGGCAGGTAAGCTTCAAGCACTTGGTGCTACAGATTGTGCTTACAAAATAAGGGCTAATTCTGGAAAATATATGGTCGGTCCTGGTAAGTTATCATTTTTAGAGGCTAAATATAAAGAACCTCATAAAGTTAGAACATACGATTTTGGTAAATATTCTGATGGAGTTACTACTGATACTGAAGATGATACAAGTAGCAAAGCTCATAAGAAATTTAATCCAAGAAATGTTAATTTTAGAGATGAAAATAATGAGATTGACCCTATTCAAACAGATACAACAGATGCTAATTACATGTTTGATAATCAAGATGCAATTATTGTTAATTTAAGAAAAAGAAGAAAAAAATCATAGAAAAATCTATGATTTTTTTAAAATTGTATTCCTATTAATTGAATTATAATTCCTGAAACTACTCCTATTGTATATAATAAACCTGTTATCTTTAAATTTTGCTTTATTCCTTTATTCATTTTGAATAATACTATTAAGCCAACTCCTGCTCCAACTAATAATCCTGAAATCATTGTTGCTGCTGGTATTACATTTTCTAAATATAATTGTGTTAATATAACAGATGCAGCACAATTTGGTATTAATCCTATAATTCCGCCAAATATCGGTCCTAATATTACATTTGATTTTACAAAATTTCCTATTGTTTCTTCACCTACTAAATGTATTATTATATTGATAACAAATGTAATTAGCAATACAAATAGAAATATATTTATTGTATGTTTTAAAGCAGATTTTACAATTCCATGGTCACAATGACAATGTTCTTTTTCACATAAATCAATTATTCTTTCTTCTTCATCATCTTTTTTTCTTATCCTTAAGATTAAGTCAATTATAAATCCTGCAATCATTCCTATTAATATTTTTATTCCTAATATTTTTATAAGAGTAGTTATAGATGCACCTTCAGAAATAAATATTGGTATCATTTCATCAGATGTAGATAAATATACAGAAATAAGTGTTCCTAATGTTATTACTCTTGCTGCATAAAGGTTTGTTGCTGCAACTGAAAATCCGCATTGTGGAAATGCCCCCAATATACTGCCTATTAAGGGTCCGAATTTTCCTGATTTTTTTATAGTGTCTTTAGCTTTTTCACTAGTTTTATGTTCTATATATTCCATTATTAAATATGTAATAAATAAAAATGGTAATAGTTTTACACCATCAACTAACGTTTCTTCTATAATTTCTAACATAATTCTTTCTCCTTTTAACTTTTTTATAATACCATACTTTTTCTTAAAAGTAAATAGAGAGCTACTGTAAAAGTAGCTCCCTTAGGGAATTCCTATTTAGGATTGTTCATCATACATCTCATTTAGCTTAGATATAGGGATGGCATAGCTTCCTATTTTCTTTGAAGTAGGCAATGTTTTGATGTAAGTGTATCCCAATTCTGTTAGCTTGAGAGCAATTTCGGGAAAGTCAATAATGTTGATTACAAGACTTCCACTTGTCAAAACTTCATAACTATAAAACTCTATGCCATTAAGTTTTAGTCTATCGTTCTCAAGTGACAGAACTCTCATCATATTACCATGTATTTTTTTCAACTCTTCTGTCGGAATTTCATACAACTGTGACTCTGGCTTCGTAGCTTGACCTACATGCTCATACCCAGCTTTTTCTAGATTTTGCTTATTAGAAACCGTGTTATCAGCATCTCTTACTACAATACCTACCTTTCCATCGCTAGAATGTTCATACATTCTAAATTTAATTCCCAAAGAATAAAGTCTCCCTGTCTCTAGTTGTAGATTATGTGTAATGTCCATACTTCATTCCCTTCATAACTGTAGTATGTTTATACTGCATTTTTAATTATAGCATTTTTTTCTAATTTAGTCAAACTCTATCTCCTTCTATATTTGCCACATACACACCCCGTTCTTCCGTTGTTAGAAGAATTTGGTATTACATTAATCCTTGCAGTAACACCATTATTACATTCTTCATTATTAGAACAATTATTATTACATAAATTATTTGTATTTATTGTTAGTAAATCATTTGTATTACCATTTTGACAATTACTAGATATAGTAAGTAAATTTCCATCATTTGAATTTCCACCACTACTATTTATTGTAAGTAATTCATTTGATAGATTATTACAACGGTTGTTATCTCCTCTACTAGAATAATCATTTTTACATTCTAATTTTCTTATTATTCTGCATAAAGTAGATACAACTAAAGCTGTTATATAGCTTATTATCGTATATATTATTGTCGCAATTAAGAAATTTACATTATTTATGATAAAGGTAATAACTAGAAATATAGCAAATATAATTGCTGCTACTAACATTGGAGACTTAAATATTTTCTGTAAGGCTATAGAAATAATTATTGTTGCTATTGGAAGTGCAAAAAATAATAGTAAAACATTCATATTTTTTCTCTCCTTTATGTTTTACTATATTTTATGCATATTGTTCATTTTGGTTAACAAAAAATTAATCATATTCTACCTTTACTAAAAATAGACCTTGTGGTGCAAGTGTTTTTCCAGCTTTTTGTCTGTCTTTTGAATTTATGATATTTTTTATATCTTCTGGTTTAATTTTTCCCATTCCCACTTCTACTAAAGTTCCTGCAATTATTCTCACCATATTATATAAAAATCCACTTCCTGTAAGTTCTATCCATATTCTTTCATCTTCCTTTTTTATTACTTCCGCATTGTATATTGTTCTTATACTACTTTTACTGCTTGTTCCACTTGATCTAAATGCTTTAAAATCATGTTCTCCTTCAAAATATTTTACAGCTTTTTTCATGCTTTCTATGTCTAATTTAACTGGAATGTGTGTTTCTAAATTTCTATAGATACTACTACCATATTTAGAATTATTTATAACATATCTATATGTTTTTCTTTTACAACTTAATCTACTATGGAATTTTTCATCCACTTCTTCTGCATTTTTTATTCTTATTGCATATGTAATATTACTATTTATTGCAATAGGAAATTTTTCTACTGGTAATTTTGAATTAGTTTTAAAGTTTGCAACTTGAGATATTGCATGAACTCCTCTATCTGTTCTACCAGATGCTATTAATTCAACTTCTTCTCCTGTTATTTTTTCTATAGCCTTTTCGATTGTACCTTGTATATTTAATTTATTTGGTTGCCTCTGCCAACCGTTAAAATCTTTGCCATCATATTCTATATTAAGTTTTATATTTCTCATATTTTTCCAACTCCTAAAATGATAAAAGTCGCTTAAAGTGCGACCTTTATTTTATTCTTTTTTATCTTTTTTTAGCTTTTCTTTTAATTCTTTTATTTTGTTCTTTCTTTCTTTTTTCTCTACTGCAAACCTTTTTGTAACAATATTGCTAATTAATATTTTCTTCAAAACATCTTCTCTTACATCTGCAATTAATGTTCCATCTTTTGCAACAGATATTTTTCCTGTTTCTTCTGATACAACTACAGCTATACTATCAGATTCTTTAGATATTCCTATTGCTGCTCTATGTCTTGTCCCTAGTTCTTTTGCAATATCTTTATCATCTGCTAATGGCAAAACACATGCTGCAGCTGCTATTTTATTTCCTGATATTACAACTGCTCCATCATGTAAAGGAGTTCTAGGTACAAATATATTTACCAATAGTTGTGGTGAAACATCTGCATCAAGTGGTATTCCTGTTGCAATTATATCTTGGATTTTTATATCCCTTTCTATTACTATTAAAGCTCCTGTTTTAGTTTTAGCAAGTTCTGTTGCTGCTATTACCACTTTATAAATGTCTTCTTTTGCTTTTGTTGCTAAGTCTTTATCTATTCCAAAAAATTTTGCAAGTTTATTAGTTCCTAATTGTTCTAGTCCACGTCTTAATTCTGGTTGGAATATTACTATAATAGCAATTACACCTAAATTCATTATTCCTGTTAATATCCAGTTTAAAATTTTTAAGTTAAACAATCCACTTACCCATGTCGCGATTATTAAAAGTGCTATTCCTTTTATTAATTGCCATGCTCTTGAACCCCTAACAATTCTAAAGAAACAATATACTAGAAAACAAACGATTGTTAAGTCTAATATTAATGTCACAAGTTCTAATGGGTTTGATTGTAATGATTTTATATATGCTACTATATTATCTTTATAAAAATTTTCCCAATTCATTCCTAAATCAATTATCATAATTTTCTCCTAATTATTACATCAAAGCATATACAAGTGTTATTACTGTTCCTGCTACCATTAATATTGCAAGAACTCCTGCTGTTACTTTAACAAATATTTTACCTTTGTCATGTCTATTCTTCTTTTTTTCTACTTTTATTTCTTTTTTATTCATTTTTGTCATCCTTTCTTTAATTATCCTATACTATTATAGCACATTTTATAATTTTTTCAAATATTTATTTTCCAAAACTTCCTATTTTATTACTTTTATAATTGTTTTTAATGGCTCTGCTTTTTCTTTTCTTATTTTTATTATTTTTTTTATTGTTTCTTTTGCTAAATCTACTTGTTGTAAACTATTCATATGAAGATATGCTAATTCTTCTCCTTCTATAACATAATCTCCTACCTTTTTTGTTAAAACAATTCCAACTGATTTATCTATTTCATCATCTTTTTTTATTCTTCCTGCTCCTAAGCTACATGCTAATTTTCCTATTTCTTTTGCATCTATACTATAAATAAATCCTGCTTTTTCACTATAAACTGGCTCTATATATTTAGCTACTTCAAAATTATCAATTTCTGATAAATATGCTACATTTCCCCCTTGCATCTCAACTAATTCTTTGAATTTTTTATATGCTTTTCCATTTTTCAGATTTTCATTTAATAATTTTTTTGCTTCTTGTAAATCATCTGTTATCTTTGCTAATACTAACATGTATGAACCAAGCTCTAAAACTACCTCTTTTACATCTTCGTGTATATTTCCTTTTAAAGCTTCTGTTGCTTCTTTTACTTCCAAAGAATTTCCTATATTATGGCCTAAAGGTTCGTCCATATTAGTTAATATACAAACTGTTTCTCTATTTGCTAATTTTCCTATTGCAATCATTTCTTTTGCTAATTTTTCAGCATCATGTAGATTTTTCATAAAAGCTCCGGTTTCCAACTGTTACATCTATTACTATTTTTTGTGCTCCACTTGCTATTTTTTTACTCATTATACTAGATGCAATTAGTGGTATACTTTCTACGCAAGATATTGTATCTCTCAATGCATATAGTTTTTTATCTGCTGGTGCTAAATTTAATGTTTGTGAAATCATACTTATTCCTATTTTTTCCACATTTTCTACAAACTTGTTTATATCTATGTCTGTTTTATATCCTGGAATTGCTTCCAATTTGTCTACTGTACCTCCTGTAAATCCCAATCCTCTTCCTGACATTTTAGCAATCGTAACGCCTAATGAAGCCACTAATGGTAATAAAATTAGGGATACTTTATCTCCAACTCCTCCTGTCGAATGTTTATCTACTATTATTTTATTTAATTTTGTTAAATCTAGAATTTCACCTGAATATGCCATTGCAAGAGTTAAGTCTGTAACTTCTCTTTCTGTCATTCCTTGTATAAATATAGCCATAGTCAATGCTGCTGCTTGATAATCTGTTATTTCTCCTTTTGTATATCCTTTAATAAAAAATTCGATTTCTTGCTTCGAAAGTTCTTTTTTATCTCTTTTTTTCTCAATTATATCTAAAATAGTCATAATTCCTCCCTGCTCTTATGATGTAAAATGTTTTGTAAAACTTATTCTATGTATTGGACATAATCCATATTCTTTTATTGCCGCAATATGTTTTGCTGTCCCATATCCTTTATTTGATAAAAATCCATACTGTGGATATATTTCATCCCACTGTCTCATTATTCTGTCTCTTGTAACTTTTGCAAGTATTGATGCTGCTGCTATATTATAACATCTACTATCACCTTTTATTAATGCTTCATATGGTATTTTTCTTGTATCTATATGTTCTAATGCATCTACTAATATTAAATCTGGTTTTACATCTAACCCATCAACAACTTCAGTTACTCCTTTTTTAGTTGCATTTAATATGTTTATATCATCAATAACATTTTGGTCTATTACTGAAATCGAGTAACTTATAGCCTCTTCTTTTATTAAATCATATAGTTTTTCTCTTCTTTTTTCAGTTACTTTTTTAGAATCATTTACGAACTCTATCATTGAATTTTCTGGCATTATTACACCTGCTACAACTACAGGTCCTGCTAATGGACCTCTTCCTGCTTCATCAATTCCACATATTTTTTTAAATCCTTTACTATATAAATCTTTTTCTATTTCTTTTAGTTTTAATAATCTTTCTATTTCTTTTTCTTTCATTTTCTTACCTATATTTCTAAATTATCTAGTTCTGTTAGCGAATATTTTCCATCATATCCTTTAGTGTTATATACTTCCACAGTTAAGTTTGTATCATCAAACCTTATCATGTAATTTTCTTTATCCTCTAGCTTTATATCATTTAGCCCCCATAAGTTCATTGTGTCTTTTGTTACTAAATAGCACTCGCTTACTGGGATATTTGAAGGGGCTTCTGTTCCTGTTGCTTGTTTTAACTTTGCTTCTTCTTCATAAACCTGTTTTCTTATTTCTTCTTTTTTATTTTCATCTGGTGATATTCCCATCTTAAAGTTCGCTTCTTCAACATATTCTTTTGCTTTTGCTTCGATTAAAAGCATATTTGTTCTTAGTTCTTCCAGTGTTGCTTTTTTTACTGCATCACTTCCATAATTAATGCCTATACCAGCTATTATTAATAAGATTATTGCTGTAATAACTAATGCTACTAATGTTATTCCTTTATTATCTTTTATTTGCATTTGTTTCACCCTTTACTTTTTATTTTTATTTATTATATATTTTATAAAAGAATTTTTCAATAGAAAAAACAAAGTATATTGAATAATTTTATCCAACATACTTTATATAAATTCTTTACATAAACTGCTTTCTGCTTAAATTAGTTATTCTTTCTATTGTTTCTATATCTATTTTTTCTCTTAACATATTTTTTGCCATTTTTATTATTCCTTGTTTTTCTCCTCTC
>CALXZC010000048.1 GCA_944393135.1 uncultured Clostridia bacterium
CCTAAATTGTATGGTATGTCAGCTATAATTAATTGAGCATGTGGTATTCCATATCTTTTAGCATTCTCAAAATGGTCGTTATATAGTTCTATTTTCATTCTTTCTTTTCCTCCAATTCATATTGATATATTGTTTCTCTTAAGCTGTCTATTTCTACATACTGCTCTCTTATCTTGCTATCTTTTTCTTGCAATTCTAAGTAATTTATTGCTACTCCTGCATACATTCCAATTAGAAATGTTATTAGGAGTACAAAGAATGTTTTTATTTTTCTATCTTTTTCATATATTCTTTTATCGTAATATTTTGTTCTTTTCATTTCAATTCTCCTCTATTTTATTATTATTTTTTCTGTAATAACTCTTTCTATTACTATACATATTTCTAAAATATTGAATAGGGTCTACCAAGTCATAACAAATTGGTTTTACCTTGTTTTCAAATTTTCTTTCTATTCTTCCAACTGCCTGTATAACTGTAGCCTTATCTCTGTGTGGGCTAGCCAGTATCAGCCTATCCAGTCTTGGTATATCCAAACCTTCTTTAGCTAGTCCATAAGTTGCAAATAGAACTCTTTCTTTGCCTTCTCTTACTTCTTCTATTAATTTTTCTCTAATATCTTTTTTAGTTTTTCCATCTATGACATTTCCATATTCTAACTTTTCTTGTAAATAATATAATTGTTGAACTCTATCTGCTAAAACTAAGGTATAATTTTCCTTACATTTTTTTAATATATTTAATATTAAATTGTTTCTTTTTTCATCTTGCGACAATGCTGTCGTTAATGTCGCATATTTTATAGTTCCATCTACATCTAAACAGTCCTCTGGTATTTCAATAAAGCCTGTTTCTACTTTTTTTATCGTTGCTGGTATTATTCTGTCTCCTATTACGTCTTTATCTAATTCAATTATTGTTTTACCTAGTAAGCTATACATGGCTTTTTCTGTGCCGTTTTACATTGCGATATGGAGTTGCTGTTAGACCATATTTATATCTTGCTACTAATTTATTTATTACCTTATAAAACATACCTGCTTTTGCAGGAGTACCGCATATTCTATGAGCTTCATCTACAATAATACAGTCCCAAGTATCAGCATATTCTTGTAAATCTATACTTTTAAGTGTTTGTACTGTAGCAAATGTAATATGTATTCCTATTTCTATTTTTCCATTTGCTATTTTTCCCAATCCAACACCTTCAAAATTGTTTTTAGCTCTATCATAACTTTGATTTAGCAAGTCTATGGTGTGTGTTATCCATAAAGTTTTTAATCCTAATCTTGCAATAATTTCTAAAGCTGTTTGTGTCTTTCCGCTTCCTGCTGGCATTACTATAACACCGTTTTTTCTTAGTAGTGCTTTTCTTGTTACTTCTTCCTGATAATCAAATAATTCTATATTACTCTTATATGTACGATGTTCTCCTAAAACTATTCTATTTTCAAAATAATCTAAAGGATACATTGCAAATAAATCAGTTAAGCACCCAAATGGTAAAATTAATTCCTTTCCATTTATTTCATAAAACACTAAATATTGATGTGTTTTATAATTAGAATATCCCAGCCTTTTATTTCTGATGTAATCAGGATTTAGCATTACTAAATTCATTTCAGCATAATTTTTTATTCTTTCATCTGGATCCTGTATTCTTATATTATTACTTACTATAATTTTCATATCTATCTCCATTTCATTTGTAATCTTAAATCTATACTTTTCTCTTCAAAATCAATTGTATCAATAGGTATTACATAAATATTCTCTTCATATTTAATTGCAATATAATATTCTGTATTTCCACATTTAAAATACTTTTTACTAGCCTCTATCTGGTTTTGTTCTATTCTACTAAGTGGAAATAAATAATTATTACAGGTTTTGCAATCTACTAAAATTGCTTTATTGTCTTTTACTGCAATCAAATCTGCAGGTTGACTACCTATATGAGTTTTGGGCGTTAGCATCGTAACCCAATAATCTTCATCTGCTAGTATTTTAGCAAATTCTTTTTCAAAGCCATTTCCTAATTTTTTATTAGACTTTAAATCCATTTAATATCTCCTCCTCTGTGGCATTTGGTAATTTTTCTAAAATTTTATCTATTATATTTTTTAACTCCAGAACTTTTGGATAATATTTTTCATCTTGCTCTGGGTGTTCTTCTATGTAATTACAACCATTATAAAATCTTGTTAAAACTTTATTGTATGTCTTCTTTAATTCTATTTCTTGCATTTAGCATCACTCCTCTGGCATTTTATATACTTTAGGCGGTATAGTTATCGTTTGAAAACTTCCATAGCCATCATCACTATATAAACAATCTGCATATTTTTTTACTATCTCATTTAACACTTCTTTTGCTCTTTCTTCTGTTTCATAAGTTCCTATTTCAGTTGCATAGCCTTCAAAATTACCTCCAAATATTTTGTATATATATTTTCCTTTTTGATGTGTTGAATATCTTTCTATTCTAATATTTTGTAAATTATTTAAATTTAATATTGTTTTACTATCTTGACTAACTATTATCATTGTTTTATTCCTCCTATTTTTATTTGTTACTTTCCTGTTACAAACTATCTTTCAAAATGTGGAACAGCTAATCTATTGGAACTCTAAGTTTTTATTAATTTGTTACCCCTGTTACCTCATTTTTTAAGCAATATATATTTTTATATAAATAAAAAATAGTTAAGTGTTAAATTATTTTTTCTATATGTATATATAAAAATATTATTTAGTGGTAACATATACATATTATTTAGTTATAATACTTGTCGTTCTAGTTTTTTCCTTGTTACCCCTTGTGGTGTAACTAAGGGGTATCAGGGGTATCAAAATATATATTTTTTATTTTTATAATTTTTTGTTGTGTTCCATTAATTCTAGTATTAATTTGATATTTACCATTTTTAGTAATAATGTATCCATTATCAGCCATTTTTTTCTTTACACTATTCCAATTAATATCGTTATCTTCTAATATTTGATATAGTTTTGTTGGAATAAAATCATAATACATTATTGCACCTCTTCCATCTGTTGTTTTTTCTATTTTTCCCCATACTTGTCCAGATGGTGGATAGATATCGTTCATATCGTAAAAATTGTTTATATTGGTATTTGCAATATCTATTATCAAATCAATATATCTCTTTGTTTCATCTGTATCTTCTCTTATATATTTCTTTGTTTCTTCTATGCTAATTGGTTCATCATTAAAAATTTTTTTAGATACTATGTAATCTGCTGTCAATATTACAGAAAAAGCATTTATTTGTTTTTTATATTCTGTTATTTCATTTATTTTTTTTACAAAATGTTGTTGTATTTTCTTTAATTCTTCTCTATCCTTTATTAGTTCTATAAACTCTTTTCCCGCAAAGCCATAATTTTCTTGAATAAAACTTACTACTGCATTTCCATCTTCGACTATATAATTATCCTCATTTATTTCTATTACTCTGTTTTTTACACCTTCTTTAGATGTATCAGAAGTAATGGGTTCTTCTCCATTTAATAAGATTATTGTTTGCCAACTAGTTTGTTCTCTTATTCCATTGTCTACTGTACCTCTTTCTTTTCCCTTTCCTTCTGTTAATACATATATTAGTTCATCAAAAGTTTTATATTTAGTTTTTGCTATTTGTAATTCATCTAGTAAAATTGGCATATTTTTATAAAAGTTACAAAGTCTTTCATTTGCTATTGCTGTATTAGATAAATTGCTAATCATATTATTATCTGGTTTTCCCCATATACTAGCACATATCATTTCTGCTACAGTTTTTCCATTTCCACTCTTTCCCCAAAGATGCACTATAAAAGTATTTAATTTAAAAATTCTTACTAATACACTTGCAAACGAACTTGCTATCATAAATCTTAAAGTTAAATTATTTTTTCTTAAATTTTTTATATAATCTTTCCATTTTTCATAGTCCCCTGACTCAGAAATACTTTCTAATTTCTGTTTAAATTCTTTGTCTATATCTAAACAATATTTATCAGAATATGGTACAAATTCATTGTCTATCCAACCTAGATGACTTATAGATGCTTTAGGTTCAATATTGTTTAATTCTATAGTATCAGCTAAAAAAGTTATTAAATCTTTTGCATTATTTTCATTTACTTCTATTCCTAAATTAGCTAATTGCATTATTTTATTTTTGCTTGCTATTGTATTTTTTTCTACAATTACATATTGCCATTTCTTATCTTTATAAAAAGCTATCTTTATTTTTTCTATATTAGTATCAATATTTATTAGCCTTTCTACTGGAATTATAGGGTGGCTACAAGCTTTTATTTTAGAAGGTTGTAAAGTTTGAGCTGAGTACTCTATTTTGTGTATTCCTGTATCATCTGCTATCCATTGGCCACAATTTAATTGTGGATATGGGCAATCAGTGAAATTAGTTTTATTACTTCCTTTATTTTTTAAATTTTGTATATATTCTTGCTGATATGCTTTAAATATTTTTTTAAATTCTTGTTGTACTTTTAATTCTTTTGCTTTTATTTGTAATTTTGCTAACTCTGTTTCTTTTCTTATAGGTTCTTTTAACTCTAATATATATCTAAAAATTTCTTCATTTATTATTGTATTTTTATTTAATTCTTCTATTTTATAAGGTGGACACTCTTCTAGTATTTCTTGTCTTAAGTTCTCTTCCAATTTCTTTACACCACCTTTCTTCTGTTTTTTTGAACCATAACCAATCTTCTTCTGTACCAAATATTAATAAGTCAATATAATATTCAACTGCATCCTGTTGTTGTAGTTTTTTTATTCCTTTTAAATCATGCAAATAATTACACATCATTTGTAAAGTTTCATTATGCCATTTATAAAATCTTTCAATAGCCCTTTGTTCTTGTATGTATCTATTTACTTCTAACCATGTAGTTTTTCTTTTTTCAAAATCTACTCCTAGTCCAAATATATCGTTAATCTGTTTAGCACTTTCATAGGCATTAATATTTAGTAATTTAGATACTAATGTTATACAATCGCCACCCACTCCACAACCAAAGCAATGAAATATTTGCTTTGATTGTGAAAAAGACAGACTAGCTGTTTTTTCTTTGTGGAAGGGACATATACATTTATATGCCCTATCCAATCTTAAACCAAAATATTCTGCTACTTTTATAATATCTGCTCTTTCTTTTACTTCTTTTATCTTATTCATTATTTACCTCCTTAGAAAGGTAAATCTGTATCATTATCTACACTATTTAATATATCTTCAAAAGCCTCTCCTTTTTGTGGTAATTTCTTTATTTCTGGAATTGTATACTCTCCGTTTCTTATTTTATCTGCACTTCTTAATTGAAAAATCTTTACAGATGTTCCTACACTTCCGTCTAATTTTTCGTATTCTTCTTCTCTAAAAATTGCACCTACTGTAAGTCCTTTTAATTTACTTTCATCGCCATTACAGTTTTTCCAACTAAAACCTTCGTTAGAATTTTCTATCGCTGTTATTATTCCTTTAAATCTATTTATCCAATTCTCTCCTTGTAAGACTGCTCTTAAAATTGCATTATTAGGATATTTAGCTAATTTATCTGGTGATGCTGATTTTGCTTTTTCGTCATATTGTTTTTTATAAAATTCTTTATAATCTCCTTCTGCAATATCTAATGCTAAAACTAGCATATCGTTTCCTTTTTTACTCTTTTCTACTTTTGAACCTATTATTTTACAAATATAACCTCCTGCTGGTAATTTTGGATATTCTCCTGTAAATGCTACTGCATTTTCATATTCTTTTTCATCATAATTAATCATTTTCTTTTCCTCCTAATTTATAATAATTTCTTATAGTTGTATCAACTAACTTTAAATCGTTTGGTATTTTTAACTCAAACATATCTTCTGGGCTTTTAACTGTACTATTACCATTATTTTGTGTTAAAAAATAATGATTTTCATTTTCTAATATTGTAAGTAATACAATATCAAAACACCCTTCTACAGTAAGTTTTTCATCTAGCATTTTTCCTATTGTTTTTGCTTTTAATTTTCCATTTACATCTGTTTCCGTATGATGTAAAAAATATACTATTACATCATCTGGTAATTTTTGATTTATATAATGTATTAAATTTCTAAAATTTAAAGCAATATCTGTAAACTTGTTATATCCAACCTCTTTGGCTCTATCAAACATTTCATTTACTAATAAATATTGGCTATCATCTATTACATATGCTTTTAATGTTGGGTTAGATAAAGCTTTCATTATTTTTGGATATGTGGCATTTTTTACTACTTTAAAATCTTTTTTAAACGGTAATCTTGTTTTTTCTACAAGAAATATACCAACTTCTTCTTTATCAAAGTTTTTTATGGAATACGTTTTTCCGCTTCCACTTTCGCCTAAAATTAGAACTGGGACACCCATTATACTTCTCTCCTTCCTTTTCTTTCTGCATATACATCATCAATAAATCTTGCCATCTCTTGTTGTCTTGAACGAAGCAATGAATGTATATTTATTAAATATCTTTCTAATCTGTCATAATTATTTGCTTTTTCATATAAATCTTTTGTCTTTATTCCATAATAATCTTCATATACTAGCCATAACATATCTGTTATTTCTTCAAGTTCATACTCTTTTTCTTGAAATTTATCAAAGACTTTTTCTTCTTTACTTTCCATATTTTCTTTGTCTATTTTGTTTAGTTTTTCATCTGTTGGGACTTTTGCATTTAAATTGCATTGCATGTTTTGAATTATAGTATCATCATTTAAAATTACACCTTTTACAAAACTATTTTTCCAACCCATTCTTATATTTTTTATTCCATCTTCAATAATCATTTTAAACACCTACCTAATTCTAAGACTTTCTCCTCTTGGCTCTAAATGAGCAAAAGGTAAATTTTCTCCATTTTCTAATGCTTGTCTTATTTTTTCTGTATCATTTTCTATTACTGTTTTTGTATATTCTTCTGGTACTTCTCCATCTATTGTAAGTGCTTGTTTTCCTCCATTTTTTGCTATATTGAAACTAAATAAATCTGTAGTAAATTTTGTTTTTCCTGTTTCTTTCATAGAATTAAATAAATTTTGCTTTAGAAATTTCACTTTGTTCTCAAATGTTTTTGAACTATCTGATAATCTTTTTGCCTCTTCTTTTCTTGCTTTTGCCTTTGCCTCTAGTTCCTTTATTATCTTTGCATATCCGTTTGCTTTATCTTCAATATCTCCTTCTATACTTTCTAATGTATCTAATACCATTTTCTCGTCAACGTCCTCGTCATATAACATATTTGCTACTGTATTCCAGTCGTTTGTTAATTCATATAAATTTTTCATTTCTACTCCTCTCTTGCATTTTCTATTAATTTATGTTAATATAATTAATAGAAAGCTTACACAATTTTTTAGATTTTTGAGTTATCTAATTTCTTGGTCGTTGTTAGATAACTCTTTATTTTTATCTTTCTGTAAAGCTAAGTAAATACTTAGTCCACAAAATAATGCTAATACTACACTAAACATATCTATCATCACCTCCTACTAAATTATTTGTCTTGCTATTTCTTTTAGCACTTCTTGTTTTTCATCTTCTTTAAGCCCTAAATCGTATAAATAAACTGCTCTTTTATCTGCTAATTGTTTTACACCAGTTCCTTTTAGTCTTGGAAAATCTTTTCTGTTAAATATTTCTCTTGCCTTACTTTCTCCAATTCCTCGCCAATCTGCATATTCTAGTGGGCTTATCGTTTCTGGCAATTCTTCATAAGTTTTAGTTGGTTTCTTTATTTGCATTTCTCTCACCTTCTTTCTATTTTTTTGTGGTCGTTCGCTATTTTAAAATATTTATAACTTTTTCATGCCATAAAATTCTATAATCTGTATGTCCATTTCTTGAGTATGGCTTTTCTTCTCCATATTTTTTTCCTTCTTCTGTAATTCTCCAGTTTTTACCTTTCTTCTCTTGTAAACCTAAGTTTTCTAGTACTTTATTTATTTTATTTGCTTTTACCCCTCCCATTTTTTCTCCTATTTGTGTAGGATTGAAACTTGATACTTCATGTGTTGCACTTGGTAAAAGTTTTTTATATTCTTCATACGAATATCCTGTTTCTTTTTCAGCTTCATTTACGGCTACTGAAAAAGCTAATTCTGGCTTTATTCCTGTTGCATTTATTATTGTTTCTGCAATATTAAAATGTTGTTTTATAGCTTTATCTATTGGTTTGTGATATGCTCTTTTTCTTTTCTGCATTGCAAAATAATTATTTACAAGCTCTCTTTGAATTTTCCATGATAAATCATCATTTAATGATTTTACTAACATTAGATAACCACTTGCTGTCAAAACAGTTATTCCTCTATTTGGAATTTCTAAAGTACGAATTTCGTTCTTTTGAGAAACATTTAATTCAAAATAATCTACTTCCTCTATAAACTTCTCCTTGTTTTCTGAGAAATTTCTTTTAGCCGTTCCCTCTATTCTTCCATGTACTTTGTCAATATCTTTAAAAGTTACTACTCTTTGTCCTTTAAATTCTTTTACTATTAAATCTTGATTATTGATTTTAATTAGATTATTCATTTACTTTCGCCTCCTTTGTAAATTTTTTTCACGTTTTAATCTAAAAAAATATATTTTTTATAGTCCAAATTATTTTCATCACAATATTTTATAATTGCCCCGCAAAATACAGCTCCTGCTCCTTTTCCGTTGCTTTTAAAGACCTTGTTTACGTGTGTTCTTTCAACATTTAAAGCTCTTGCCATTTTAGATTGATTATCATCAAAACGTGTTTTTAATAGCTCCGATAAAGCATTAATATTAGGTGTCATTTTATCACTTCCTTTCTTGTGTGAATTTTATTTACAAATAGATAATATCATCTGTGAATTTTTTTGTCAATAGTTTTTGTAAATTTTTTTCACTTTTTATTTTTTTGTTGCTTTTTTTCACATGTTATTGTATAATATTGTTAAGTAATATCACATGGAGGGACTGATTTTATGTTTGATTTAAAGAACTTTTCAAATATTTTAAAAAAAATTACTAACACATATTCTTCTATAAGTGAATTTGCAGAAAAATCAAATGTCAATCGAACATATTTATCAAAATATATTAATATGAAACTAATAGAACCTCCTACTCCTAAAATATTAAAAAAAATAGCAGATAATTCTAATGGTATTGTTTCATATTATGAACTAATGGTTTTATGTGGATATGTAAATTATAATAGTATTAATATAAATAAGATGATTGATAATTTCTTTGTTAAAAATCCCAATATGAAATTCACTCTAAATAAAGAAAAATTAAAAACTAGAACAGTAAAAGAAGAAGTAACCTTACAAGAACTCTTTGAAAGTTATAGAAATATTTTAGTACATTCAAATATGGAAGAATTTAATTATGATAATTTTATAAAAGATTTACCTCAAAGTTCAAAAATAAAAGTTTCTATTATATGGGGAATATATATAAAATATTTAGATGAAGCAATAAAAACAAATTCACCAATAAATATGGATACAAAAGAGCAAAATTTATTATTAGTTCCTATTTTGGGAAAAATCGCAGCAGGAAAACCTATATTAGCACAAGAATATATAGAGGGATATTTACCTGTAGACCCAAATATATATGGACTAAGTACAAGCGACGAACTATTTTATTTACGTGTATCTGGTCAATCAATGAACTTAAAAGTAAAAAATGGAGATTATGCTTTAATACGTAAACAAGATTATGCCGAAGATGGAGATATAATCGCAGCCATTGTAAATGGAGATGATGAAGCAACTTTAAAAAGATATAAAAAACTTAATGAACAATTTGTATTATTAGAACCAATGAGTACCGACCCCTCTATAGAAGCAATAACAGTTGATTTAAAAAATACTGATTTTAAGATACTTGGAAAAGCAATCGGACAGTTTGGAAAATTTTAATTGACAAAACAAAGGTTTTGTATTATATTAAATAAAAAAAGAGAGAAATGTGTAATTGTTTTGCGAACGACCACATTTCTCTACCAGGTAAACACTCGAAAGTGATTACATTTGTATTATACAAAAAATGCCTTCACTTTTCAAGTGTTTATGAAAAATATTTGAAAAATGGAGGTATTTATTATGGGAAAACGCGGAAATGGAGAAGGAACAATATATTATAGTGAAAAATTAAATAAATGGGTTGGACAATTTGTAGCAGGAAGAAAAGCAGACGGCAAATTAAATCGTAAATCTGTATATGGTAATACACGTAAAGAAGTTAAAGAAAAAATGACAAAGGCTTTAGCTGAAGTGCAAAGTAAAAGTTTTATAGATAAAAGCGATATAACAGTAGAAATGTTAGGCAAAGAAATAATAGACAATAAATTTAATGCAAACCTAATAAGTCAGTCTACATATGGAAGAACACTAGAAACTTTTCAACATATAGAAAAAAGCGATATAGCAGAAATAAAAATTCAAGATATTACTACTTCCGAATTGCAAGATTTTCTAAATTCAAAAACGAACTATGCTAATTCATATATAGATAAATTTTATGAAATGTTAGGAAGAATATTTGAAGAAGCAATAAGAAGAAATTTAATTTTAAAAAATCCTCTTAAATATGTTGTTAAGCCTAAATCTACTAAAAAGGATAAAGAAGTTGAAGCTCTTACAATAGAAGAACAAAAAGCTTTTGTAAAGGAATTAGAAAATGAGCAATACAAAAATATATTTCTAATAGCACTACATACTGGAATGAGAATAGGAGAAATTTTAGCTTTAAAACCATCTGATATTGATTTAGAAAATAACTTAATTAATATTGATAATACTTTAACAAAAAATGTAGAAGGAAAATATATAATTGGAGATACTACAAAGACATACTCTTCAACACGTAAAATTCCAATCACAATCATTTTAAAACCGATTTTAGAGGACAGCCTTATAAATTACATTAATAGCAAAAATAATCTCTTATTTTGTCATTTAAACGGTTCTATAATTGCTCCTAATACAATCAATGCACATTTTAAAAAAGTATGCAAAAATGCAAATATAAGAGTTATTATAAAACCTAAAAAGAAAAAATGGAAAAACGGAAAAACAACACTTGTAAATTTAAAAACTAGTAATGTAAATACACATATGCTAAGACATACTTATGCAACAAGATGTATAGAAGCTGGAATACCTGCTCCCGTTTTGCAAAAACTACTAGGTCATAAAGATATATCTGTAACTATAAATACTTATACTACTATATTCAATAAATTTAAAGAAACAGCATTAGATAATTACATTAAATATATACAAAATATGTAGTTGCATTAAAATTGCATTAATTTTAAATAAATAAAATCCTGTATCTTAATTATATCAAGAGATACAGGATTGTTTTTCACTGGCGTAGGTG
>CALXZC010000049.1 GCA_944393135.1 uncultured Clostridia bacterium
ATTATTTATTATGTTTATTACTATATCATATTTTTAAGTATTTTTCCAGTTTTAAGCAAAATATAAGGGAAGAATATCTCTACTCTTTCCTTATATTTGTTTATTCACTTATATTATTATTTGCATCTTGAATTGTATAATCGTTAATATCTGGTTCTACAAAATCATCTTCTGTTACTGCTCCGAATTCATATTTATATTCTGCTCCTGCTATCCTTCCCTTTTCTCCATCTGGATTTTCATATTCAGATGCCATTGTTGCAAT
The DNA here is from genome assembly GCA_944393135.1 of uncultured Clostridia bacterium. GTDB lineage: Bacteria > Bacillota > Clostridia > TANB77 > CAG-508 > CAG-269. The sequence continues at coordinate 266 of CALXZC010000049.1, forward strand.
CATAAGTCCTGTATCTTTGTCTACATACATACCTGTATTTAAAAGTATATTTTGTGTTCCTGATACATAGTAACATTCTTCTCCATTAAATGTTGCCTTATTTATTGAGCTTGTTATGGCTGTTAATATTAAATCCTTCGTATTATCAACTCCCCAAAATGCTTTTTGTACATCTACAGACATTCCTATCTCCAAATCTAAAATTGCTATTTTTTCTGTCTCTGTTTCTTTATACATATTTTGTTTGTATATTTCCGTTGGTGGGTATGTTGTTGCATATTTTGTATCTGGTACGGTTCCCGTTTTTGTTGCATATATTGTAATTACTTGTTTTCTTGCATCTTCCGTCATTGTTGTTATTATTAGTTTCTTTTTATCACCTAAGCTAAAAATTTCTGATTTAGTGTAATTTCCATTATCTAAAGAATATGTTATCCTATGGTAATTTTCTGAATTCACATATTCTTCAGATTTATTGTTTAAATCTGCTATTATATACATCTTTCTTCCCGTATTTATAACAAATGCTACAACTATTATTAATAATATTATTTCTAATACTCTAAGTTTATTTCTGTACTTCTTTAGAAATTTTACTTTTTTCTTTTCCTTTGTTTTATTGTCTACATTTAAGTCTTTTTTCATATTGTCATAAATTTTTTTACATTGTTCACAGTTTTTTAGATGTTCTTCTATGAATTTATTTGTTTCTTCATTTGTTAAGTTTTCAATATAGTTTGGTAATAAGTCTTGAACTACTTTACATTCCTTCATTTTAATCACCCTCCTTCAATTTTTGTTTTCCTCTATAAAAAGTTACTCTCGCCCAATTTTCTGACTTATTTAATATATCTCCTATTTCCTTAAAACTTAATTCTCCTGTAATTCTAAGATATATTACTTCTCTTGTTTTTTCATCTAACTTTTGCATTCTTTTGTATAATATAATTTTTTCTTCATTTGAAATAACTTCATCTTCTATGTTTTGTGCCTCTATTTCTAGTAAGTCAAAATCTTTATTTACTATTTTCTTGTTTTTCCTACATTGGTCATACCATAAATTTTTAGCAATCTGACATAGCCACACAGATATTTTACAAGCACCTCTATATGTACCAATTTTCTTTACTGCTCTATAAAATGTTTCCTGTGTTAATTCTTCTGCCATATCATAATTTCTAGTTAAACAGAATAAATACTTATTTACAGTTTCAAAATATTCTTCATATATTTTTTCCATATTCTGCATAAGTGTCTTTCCCCTTTCTTGTATATATGACGTTTGAAATTAAATTACGTTACAATAAAGATAGCAGTTTTTATTCTGCTATCTCGTACAATTTATAAATATATATATTATCAAATGTCTCTACTTTCTCATAATTCACGTCTTTATTATAATTTTCTTTTATGAATAGCACTATATTATTTATATAGTTATGATAATAATTTCCAGACCAAGTAACATCTCCATCTACCAAATATACATTATTTTTAAGTAAATCTAAAAACGTTCCATCTAAATTATATCTTTCTTTAAAATCATAATAATTTTTAGTAAACATATCCCATCCGCCCATAACTCTTAAGTTTGAAAACGCTCCTATTGGTGGCATTTCATATACAGAATACACTAAATATCTATATTGAAGTGATGGTACTGTATATAAATATACATTTTCTTTATGTGAATTCGTATAATTTATTACGTTTTTATAATTACTATAATCTTTTAGTTCATATCCAAACTCATATGCTCCTCCTGCAAATATCACAGTTGCAACAATTATAAATATTGACATTGCTTTTATCAAGTTTGTTTTTTCTATATATTGTTTCTCATATTTTGTTAAATATAAAAACATTGCTGTTCCTATTATATATTCTGGTATTACAACTCTTTGCATACTTCTACCTACAATTATAAATATACTATTTACTGCTAATGTAACTAAAAATATGCTTATAATATATCCTCTTTTTTCTTTATTTGTATAAATTGCAATTAAAAAACTTCCTACAAACATTATAGCAATATAAGAATAATTGTTTTTTAACTGTTCTATCAAACTGTTTACAATGTTTTCTAAATCAATATCATAATTATAAAGCTCTCCTTTACTTTTTTTGTAATCTATTATCTTCTGTAAGTTTTCTTTACTATAGACATTTTCATCTCCAAAGTTAAACGTATAAAATAAGTAATGATCATTTTCAGACCAACCAATTTCATCAAATATTTCTTTATTTCCTGCATATGACGTATAAGACATATCATGTAGTATTGCTCTTATATCATTATATTCCATATAATTTTTATAAATATGGTCACTGTTATAAATTATATAATTTGAGACATATACTAAAATAGTTAAAACAAAAAACACTAAATAATGTTTTATTATTTTTAATATTTTTTGTTTCTCAATTCTTTTTCTTATAATTAAAACTAAATTATAAGAAAAGTATAGTGCAAAAAATGGTGCAATTATCATCAAAGACTGCATTCTTGTCATTATTCCTAATGTATATAATATTATATAACAAAATATGTATTTCTTTCCTCTTTTATCTCTATCTATGTAATCCATCATTACAAAAAATGCTGTCAATATTAATAAAGCTGCAACAGATGTATATTGTATTAATTCTAATAATGATGTATAAAATACACTTGCAAATAATACATATAGTATATATGAAAGTTTACTATTGTTTTTTCTAATTATCAATGTTCCAATTATGGTAAAACATATAAATTGCATTAATAATAAAAATATTGTATGCCAATTTACCATTGGTATTATCCTAAAAAATAGGCTTATGATAAAACATATAAGTGGATGGATATATATTCCATGAATATTATAAGTTCCATCCAATCCAGAATATAAATTATATATTATAAAATCATCTACTTGCTCGTATTTTATATCAAATATAAGGTTTGCTACTCCAAATATTATTAAGTTAATTAATGCAATATAAATTAAAGTTTTATAATTTTCTTTTATCTTTTTTAAAAACATTTCATTCCCTCTTTTTAGATTATTGCTGATGATATATGGAAAACATCACATTTATCTTTTAATATTTTTACTGCTCCATGTAGTACATTATGGTCATCATCTAAAAATATTGCATGTTCATATTCTTTCAATTTTTCTTGTATCTTTTCTGCTTTTATTCTACTTCTATTTTCATCATTATAATCTCCTGCTTGTCTATTAATAATAATCCAATTTTTTTCATCTATAAATTTAACATATTTTTTTAACCATTCTTTCTTTTCATCTGCTACTATATAACTTCTAGACATTGTTAAAATATATAAATCTAAATTTTCTATATTATTTATTTTTCTTAGCTCATCAATTACTATCTTAACCGGTTTATTGTTTATAAATAATCCCTTTGCTTCGGTTGTTATTTTACCATCTGGATATATAATATATTCCACTATTGTTCCATCCATATCTATGAACATAGCTACCTTTTTATATTTATTACATATCTCTTTTATTCTTTCATAAAACATATATATCATTCCTTTGAAAACTCAAAATTTAATGTCAATGTCGCATTGGGGACTGTCCCTATGCGACATTTTTGAGGCATTGGGACTGTCCCCATAAGTACATGTCTCAGTTGGGACTGTCCCCAACGCGACATTAAGATTAACATTAACATTCATAGCCTAGATGCCTGTATGCTGGTGGTAATACTTGTCTGCCTCTTAGTGTTCTTGCTATAAATCCTATCTGTATCAAATATGGTTCGTATACATCTTCTATTGTGTCTAGTTCTTCTCCTATTGTTGCTGCTAATGCTTCTATTCCTACTGCTCTCCCTCCATATTGTACTATCATTGTTTCTAATATTTTTCTATCGATTTCATCTAGTCCTAATTCGTCTATTTCTAGTTTGTTTAGTGCGTGTTTTGCTATTTTTAAAGTAATATGCCCATCTCCTAATACTACTGCATAATCTCTTACTCTTTTTAATAGTCTATTTGCAATTCTTGGCGTTCCTCTTGACCTTCTTGCTATTTCCACTGCTGCTTCTTCTTCTATTTCTACATCTAGTATTTTGCTTGACCTTTTTACTATTGTTGTTAAGTCTTTTGGTGAATATAGTTCAAGTCTATGTATTATTCCAAATCTATCACGTAGTGGTGTTGTAAGTGAACCTGCTTTTGTTGTTGCTCCTATTAATGTGAATTTTGGTAAGTCTAATCTTATTGATTTACTACTTGTTCCTTTTCCTATTATTATGTCTAATGTGAAGTCTTCTAATGCTGGATATAATATTTCTTCTACACTTTTGCTTAGTCGATGTATTTCGTCTATAAAAAGAACATCAAATTCTGATAAATCTGTAAGTAATGCTGCTAAGTCTCCTGGTTTTTCTATTGCTGGTCCTGATGTTACTTTTAAGTTTGAACCCATTTCGTTTGCTATTATATTTGCTAATGTTGTTTTTCCAAGTCCTGGTGGTCCATATAATAGGCAATGGTCTAGTGGTTCTTTTCTTTTCTGTGCTGATTTTATATATATTTTCATATTTTCTTTTACTTTATCTTGCCCTATATATTCATCTAAGTTTTGAGGTCTTAATGAGTTTTCTAGTTTTTCTTCTGCGCTATTTTCTAGTATTGGGCTGATTATTCTATCTTCTTCCATCTTTATTCCTTCCTATTTATTACTTTAGTAAATTGTTTATACTTATTGACATTGATATATCAATTTCTTTTTTCATATCTTGATAATATTTATCCAATAGTTCCTTTTCTTCTTCTGTGATTTCTTCTTGATTTAATTCTTTTCCTGTTTTTCTTTCATACCATTTTTCATCATAATAATATCTATTTGTTACTATTCTTTCGTTATTTAGACATATAAAGTCTTTTCTAGCAAATATATTTGTTCCTAAACTTATTCCTTCTTTTCCTTCTACTAAATATCCAAGTGTTGGTTTTATATCTAGTTTACTTACTGGTTTTTCTATTTTTAGTTTTTCTATTCCTGGTATTTTCATTCCACACGCTACTCTTATATAGTTTAGTTTTATATCTACATCATTCAAGTCTGGCTTTACTTGTTTTAAAAAGTCTATCATCTCTCCATTATACATGTCTATTCCGTTATGGTCACCATATATTATTATGATTGTTTCATCATATAAATCTGCTTTTTTTAATTCGTCTATAAATATTCCAAATGCATAGTCTGCATAGTTTACTGCTTCTAAATAGTTTCCAAAAAATGTGTCTTTGTATTTTCCTACGTCTATATTTATCTTACTCCTATCCTGTAATCCATCCAATGTGAATGCTGTATGTGATGATGCTGATACTATATAACTAAAAAATGGCATGTTATATGTTTTTAGTTTTTCTACTGCTTGTTTATATAATAGTTCATCTGATAGATACCCCATTATTTCTTCTGATGTATCTTGAAATTCATTTTTTAATTCTAAATGATTTACTTTAAATGCTTTATATACATTTTCTCTATTCCAAAAATATCCATGGTTTCCATGCATATATGAAGTGTCATATCCTTTATTTTTAAACATTGCAAATATATCATCATATTTGTTTGAATAATATTTACTATATGACATTCCGTTTTCCATAGGGTATAATGATGTTACTGTTGAAAATTCTGAGTCCGCTGTTGATGAATAACTTTGCATAAACATATTTGATATTTCTATATTTTCATTTATGAATTTATTTATATTTGGTGTTATTTCTTTTCCATTTATTGTTTTATTTACTACGAATTCTTGTATGGATTCTAATTGTAATATTATTACGTTTTTCCCTTCTGCTATTCCCTCTATGTTATAATTACTTTTCCCATATCTTTCTTGATATTTTTCTTTTAATTCGTTATAGTCTGATAACATTTCTTTTTTATCATTATATTTTGCTTTTATATTAAATAAATTTTCTATATCTGCTACATGATACCCATAAATTGTTCCTTTTTTTACTTGTGCATCTTTATTATATGGATCTTCTCCTGCTTTTTCCACATATTTTGCATCTAATGTGAAGAATAAAACAAATGCTACAATTCCTGATATTACTCTTGCCAAATTTATTTTCCAATTTGCTTTTTCCTTTTTTATTATTTTTATTTTTTTACTAAATAATAATATTAATATAACTACAATATCTACTATATATAATATTTGTTTTAATTCTATAAGCATTGGTATTGTTCCCATTATTTCTTCTCCATATTGGAGATTGGTTATTTGTGCTATTGATAATACAGAACTTGAATATTTATAATATAGGTTATCTCCTAATAATAATACACTAAGTAAGATGTCTAATATTATTATTGATATTGTTCTTGCTTTGTTTGGTAATACACATATTATTCCTAGAAATGTTATTATAAACATTGATGTTCCTATTATTAAGTCTTTGTCTATTATTTCTCTGATTGTTATTGTACTTTCATAAAATAGTATTGTTTTTAATAATATTATTAAACCAATTATTATTGGAAACCATATAGAATTAAATGTTTTATTTACTATGTTTTTTATTTTTTCTTTGTTTATTTTATTTTTTTCTTCCAATTTTTTCTTCCTATCTATAGATTATCAATAAAGTTTTCTATTATTGATAACATTTTTTTATTATCTGCTTCATATTTTTTAGGTTTGAAGGTTAAGTTTTTTTCTATTGCTTTTTCTAATTCTGATACTTCATTTATTCCTATTATATATCCTTCTTCATCAAATGTTTTTACTATTTGTTTTTGATGATCATTTACATGTTCTCCATATTGATGTAATCGTGGCACCGCTATTACTTTTTTTCCCATTTTTAGAGAACTTATTATTGAACCTACTCCTCCATGTGTTATTATTAAATTAGCTTCTTTTTGGTATTCTTCTAATTGCTTTTGTGGTATTAGATTAAATATTTCCATATTGCTTGATTGGTATTTTGTATAACCTGCTTGTACTATTACTTTTTCTTCTATTTTTCCTTTTTTTATTAGTCTTTCTATTTCTTCTAATAATCTATGAAAACTATTATTTTGTGTTCCTAACATTACTAATATCATTTATATATTGAACCTCCATATACTGCTTTTGGGTATAGTTTTAACATTTCTTCCCATTGTACTATAAATAAGTCTGCTATTGGATATATTAGCCTTCCAGTTGCCGTTTTTTTATTTCTATTTGCATATGTTTCTATATATATTACTTTACTTCTAAATATTTTTCCTAAAATACACATTGGTCCTGCTGTGTGTGTTCCTGTTGTTATTATTACTTCTGGTCTTATTTTGAAATAATAATATATTGTTTTTAAACACAAATAGAAATATTTAAATATATAACTAATTATTTTACTTCTGGTTCCATATGGTAAGAAGTCTATCTTTTCTCCATATTTTTCTTTTAATACTATATTTGCTTCATCTTTTTCTGTTATTATATGATAATCATATTTTTCAAATAATGGTGACAACTGCAACATTTCGCTTAAATGTCCTCCTGTACTTGATATAAATAATACTTTCTTTTTCTTCATTTTTTACCTCTTTTTTCTAATACCCTTATTATATCTTTTTTTTATTATTATGTCTAGTAAGAAAAAAGAAAAATGAGAAAGTTCCTTCATTTTATCCAAAATAAATAAGAACTACTATAAAAATAATTTATAATAGTTCTATCTTAACAATGTGAAATAAGAGAATTGGGGATTTCTTAATCTACAGATTATCATCTCTGTTAACATCTTTTAACAACTCTAATTGAGATATTAAAAGAGATTCCATTTTAGCTTTATAAATATCGAATTGTTTTTTTACATCATCTAATTCTTTAGTTCTTAGTATTACTTCACTGTTCAAATCATCTACTTGTTTTTGAGCATTTGATTTAGCTTCATTAATTATTTGTTCTGCTTGTTGTTTAGCAACTTTTTTAATATCTTCAGCTGTACTTTGAGCCATAAGCAAAGTATTATTTAAAGTAGCCTCTATACTCTTATAATGCTCTAAACTCTTATTTAATTCTTCTACTTTTGCTCTTAACTCTGAGTTTTCTTTATAATTTTTAGAATAATCAGCTGTTAATTCATCTAAAAAGTCATCAACTTCTTCTACACTATATCCATTCATCATTTGTTTTGAAAATCTTTTATTTTCTATATCTAATGGTGTAATCATCGTTTTCCTCCCTTATGGATATCTATTAATTTATTCCATTATTTTTAAGCCATGAAACAGATAGTTTATTTTTCATTTCTTCTCTAGCCATTTCATTTGTAATTTCATAATTAGATGGTGCAACTAAGAATATAGAATTAGATACTTTTTGAATATATCCATCTAAAGCATATACTCCACCACTAATAAAATCAACAATTCTTCTTGCTATATCTTTATTAACATATTCAAGGTTAACAATTACAGATTTTCTTTCTTTTAAGAAAGAACAAATCTCATCTGATTGTTCAAAAGATGTAGGTTGTGAAATAACCATTTTGATTGCATTATTATTTGCTTGTTGTGGCATATTTACAACTTTACTATCCCTATTTCTTCTACCAAAAAGTCCTTTTGGCTCTACATCTTCTTCCTCTTCATCATCATAATCATAAACGTCCTCATTTTCATAATCTTCCTCTGGTTCTGCTTTATCCATTCCGAATAAATCCCAAACTTTGTTCATCAATGCTCCTGACATAAAAAAACCTCCTAAATTTACTTCCTTTGTTTTTTGTTTTTACGTATTTAAGTATCTACTTTTTTTGTCGTATTGTCAATATTTTTTACGAATGTTATTAAATTTTAATATTTTTGTAACATTTTTGTAATAATTGTTTATTATATAAAAATTATCTTATTTATTCTACTTTATTTAAATCTGGATTAATTAAAATCTCATCATATAGAGAAATTTTCTTATAGTTTGCAATCTCTTCATCACTAATTCCTAGCTCTTTTAATTCCTCTGTTTTATATGAACTTATAATAGAATATTTATCGCCCTGTCTTTCTACTTTAACTAATATCCTATTTAAATAACCTGCTCTATTCCTTACTACATAATTTAAACCATTTTCTTTAACAATCGCTTGGTTAGGAACTTTTAATCCACTATCATCCCACCAAATTAAATCAAATGTAATTTTTCTATAATTAATTAATTCTTCTATTTGTTCAGTTAATCTAAGAACTAAGATAATATCTCCATCATCTTCTTTTATAATATTTGTAATCTCTGCCTCTACTTCTTCATTATTTGATAACCTTACTTTAACATTATCTCCAACAGAAGCATTTTTTGCTTCATCAGATGATGTAATTGTTGCTATATAACAATAAAAATTATCGATTACCTTTCCTGCTTCATTACTAGTTGCAACTATTTTTCCTGTACTTAGATTTAAACTTTCTAAATACTCCTTACTCAAACTGTCAAAATTATCTGGTGTTAATACATCTTCTAGCCCATCCACTCTATAAGATACAATTCCACTCATAGGTGCTTTTACATATTCAGCTCCTGAATTTAATTCACTCTCATAGCCTTTTCTTTCTTCTATCAATTCTCTTAAATATGAACCTTGTGGACTTGCATCTCCTGCTATCCTTGCTTTCTTTGTAACTAAATCATCAATTTCTTTCTTTTCTTCTTCTAATTTTGCCATATCAGTTACCTTATTAATATTTTCTATCTGTTTATCAATCTGATCTTCTAATAACTTCATATCAGAATTAGGTAACTGATTATTCACTTCTGTCATAGCCTCTTGTATTTTTGTATCTAGTTCTGCTATCTTGTTTTTCAAACTCTCTTCATTAGTACTATAATATCTAAATATATTTTCATTAACAGCTGCTCTTTCTCCTTCTGTGATTATTTGCTCCAAACCATTTTTATAATTATTACCTTTTACAACTGTTTCATGCCTAATAACATAACCAATATCTGTTTCTTCCTTATATAATTTTCCTTCCTCTATAGTAAAAACATTAGTTGGCTGTTTTATTAGTAAATATATGACATATATTAAATAAATAGCTAAAATTAGAAGAAGTAGTGATATTACAATTACTTTTTTATTATTAACTTTCTTTTTCTTCTCTTTTGCTTGTTCTTTCAATTCTAACCCTCCAAAATAATTTTCATATTATTTTGTATTGTATCTTCTGCATTAAGCCAAATTGTTTCTTTATTTTTTCTAAACCATGTTAGCTGTCTTTTTGCATATCTTCTAGTTTCCTGTTTTATTCTTTCTATCATTTCCTCTTTAGTTAATTTATCTTCTAAATAGTCTACAACTTCCTTATATCCGAAGTCCTTGCATAGCAGTTGGAAATTTATTATATTTATTATAAATATTTTTAACTTCTTCTATAAGTCCATTTTCTATCATAATATCTACTCTTTTGTTTATTCTTTCATACAACTTTGCTCTTTCCATGTTTAATGCAAAAACTTTATATTGAAATTCTTTTTCTTTTTTTCTAGATAATATTTCTTGTTCTGTTTTATTCTTTCCTGTTGCATGATATATCTCTAATATCCTTAAAATTCTTTTCTTATCATTTGGACTTATCTTTCTTATTGCTTCTTCATCTATTTTCTTTGCTTCTTCATATAAAGTATTTAAACCTTTTTCTTGAACTCTTTTTTCTAATTCCTCTCTATACTTTTCATCAAAATCTATTTCTGGATAATCTATTTCATAAATTAAGCTATCAACATAAAGACCAGTACCACCAACTATAATTGGTACTTTATTTCTTTTTATTATTTCTCTTATTGCTTCTAGTGCTTGTTTTTTATATTCTGCCACACTAAATCTTTCATCTGGAGACACAATATCTATCATATAATGTTTTACCCCTTGCATTTCTTCCTTAGTTGGTTTTGCCGTCCCTATATCCATTTCCTTATATATTTGCATAGAATCACAAGATACAATTTCTCCATTAATTTTCTTTGCAAGCTCTATTGATAATGCTGTCTTTCCAGAAGCTGTCGGCCCACATATTACAATTACTTTTTCCTTTTCCATATTTCCACATCTTTCTAGTAAT
>CALXZC010000050.1 GCA_944393135.1 uncultured Clostridia bacterium
CTTTCATCATAAAACCTCGTTATTTTTATTTACCCTTTCATTATATCATCATTTTTTTTATTAGGCAATATTAATTTGGTTAGCTGTAAAAGTAAAATAAAATAAGAAAAAGTAAATTCTAGTTACTGATTAAAAGCCATTTTAAAGGATTTAATTAAGTGAAAAGGATTGCTTTTTCTTTAATTTTTGTGTAAAATAAGAATATAAACAAGAAAAAAGGGCGATTTTAAGCGAGTGAATTTAAACTAATTTTTTTTCGTGTAAGATTAATTTCTATTCACTTGAATTGTGCTCTCAACAGAGGCATATTAAGTTAGTCATAGGTGCTTCTTGTTTATTTATAAAGTGATGTTTGTCATTATTTAAGAAGATAAGGCTGTAGTGTGACCTTATCTTTTTCTATCTTTTGTATATGTAATTTATCTAATGTTTCCTTACCATAAAAGAATTCAAAAGCCTCATAAGGAGTTTTACCACCTAATGATTTTCTAGGTACTGAATTAATGTGAGAAAACATTAAATCAAGCTTGTCTTGAGTAAGATTGTTCATACTCTTTTTCTTTTGAATAATATCACGAATAAATATGTGATTATTTTCAACATGAGGTTTTTGACTTGCCATCTGAGCATCACAATAGAAAATATTACTTCTAAATTCACCAGTTTCATGATTTAATTCAAAAAGATTAGGTTTAGCAAACTCAGGACCTCTATCAGTTAATAATAACCCAAATAGCTTTTTAAATATTTCATTTGGTAAAATGTCTTGAAAGTAATTTAAAGAATTGGACATTTCCTCGGCAGTTTTATGTTGTTTTAGAACTCCTATCATAAGACCAGTATTTTCAAAAATGAAAGTTTGAATATATGGACCTCCTTGATGATTATATACAGTATCCATTTCCGTTGTTGGAGAACAAGGATTGTTTTTAATGAACATCAAGTAATCTTCATATTTTTTTCCAGTATAGTCTGCTGGTTCTGCTCTTTTCTTAAGTTTTTTCTTTTTTAGTTTTCTAGTAACTTTTCTTCGTAAATCAAGGTTAGTAACACCCCAATCTTTAAATAGACCCATTTCTATGTATGTATAAATTGTTTTTTCACATTGAGTAATTTCTTTATGATTTTGTAAAATCGTATAAATAGACTGACCTTGTTTAATTAAAGGACATATTATATGAGCTAATTCGTAAAGTTCAGTAGTGTTTAAATTAACACCTTCTCTAGCATCTTTTAAAGTATATTCATAATTTTTTTGAGCAACGTTTGCATAGTAGAAATATTTAGAAAGTTTACATTTTTTAATATTAGGGCAACAATTACAAGCACCTACAAATCTATCTCTTCTACTGCAAGAGATTTCCTCAAAATGAATACATCTACTAGTACAAACCATACATTCTTTAAAAAATTTACAGTTCCAAGGTGGATTGTCTACTAAAGAATATTTACGTTTTCTATTTTTCTTGATTTCTTTTCCTATTGTAGATTGACTTTTATTAAGTTCTTTGGCAGTTTCGAATTTTCTTAATCCTTTGCAAATATTTTGTTCAATAATTTTTCTATCTTCTAAAGAAAGATGTTTACCATTAAAATTCATAAAAATACCTTCTTTCTCAAGAAGCACCTATATTTATATTATACAAACTTTCCTTTAATCTTACAATAACTATTAAAATACAATTAAAATCTAGTTACTTTTATTTGAATAGAATTTACTTTTTTAATTTACCGCAATATTAATTTTGTATTAATCTTGCCATAAATTGTTGACTATTCCTTGATTTTAGAGTATTATTATATAGATATAAATTTATAAAGAAATGAGGATTATAAGTATGTTGTGTTCAGAATGTAATAAAAAACCTGCAATACTTTTTTATAAAAAAATAGAAAATGGTAAGGAATCTTTAGAAGGTTATTGTTATGATTGTGCCAAGAAAAAAGGCATTGACCCTACACAAGTTTTGGCAGACCAAAATAATATTTTGTCTCAAAATCCTAATTCTATTAGTGATATGACAAAACAGTTTGAGACAATTTTTAAAGATTTAGCAGAAAATATAAATTTAGAAGATATTGAAAATATAGAAGGAGCAATTACTTTTGATAATCAAAATGATGACACTAATCCAGATGCCCCAAGAATTACAGGTGCTGCAATTCCTATTGGCTCTATATTTTCAAATATGTTCCAAAATAAAAATGAAGAAGAACAAGAACCAAGTAATGGCAGAAAAAAGGTTAAAATAGAAAAAAGAAAAAGTAAAAAGCAAAATAAGAAAAAGAAATTTTTAGACACTTTTGGCACTAATTTAACTTGCAAGGCTAAAAATAATGAATTAGATATTGTAATTGGTAGAGATAAAGAAATTAAAAGAGTTATTCAGATATTAAATAGGCGTTCTAAAAATAATCCTTGTCTTATTGGTGAGCCTGGTGTTGGTAAGACCGCTATAGCTCAAGGACTTGCAATTAGAATTGCTAATCAAAATGTACCTGCTAAACTTTTAAATAAAGAAGTTTACTTATTGGATATGACTTCTATTATTGCTGGTACGCAGTTTAGAGGTCAATTTGAATCTAGAATGAAAGGCATTATTGATGAATGTAAGGAATATGGAAATATTATTCTAGTAATTGATGAAATTCATAATATAATAGGTGCAGGAGATGGCGAACATTCAATGAATGCTGCAAATATTTTAAAACCCGCTCTATCTAATGGTGAAGTTCAGTTAATAGGAACTACTACTTTAAAAGAATATAGAAAATACATTGAAAAAGATTCTGCCCTAGAAAGAAGATTTCAACAAGTATTAGTCGAAGAGCCTAATGAAGATGACTCTATCTCAATTCTAGAAGGAATTAAAAAATATTATGAAGAATATCATAAGGTTAAAATTTCATCTGATGTTATTCGCCAGGCTGTAATAATGTCTGAAAAATATATTCACGATAGATTTTTACCTGATAAAGCAATAGATATTTTAGACGAAGCTTGTTCTCGTATAAATTTAGAAAATAAAGAATTGTATAAACTAGAAATGTTAAAACAAGAACTTTCACAGGTTCAGGCTGAGAAAGAAGAAGTTATAGCAGCGGATTCCACAGAAGATTATCAAAGAGCTGCAGATTTAAAAACTCGTGAGTGTCAATTAATTGAAGAAATTGATAAGTTAAATGAAAAAGCAAAACCAAGACAATTAACTGTTCAAGATATCGCAAATGTTATTGAAAGTTGGACTAAAATACCTGTTAAGAAAATAACGGAAGAAGAAACTTTAAAATTATTAAATTTAGAAAAAAATCTTCATAAAAGAATTATTGGTCAAGATGAAGCTGTAAATAGTGTAGCAAGAGCAATAAGAAGAAATCGTGCTGGATTAAAAAGCACAAACAGACCACCTTCATTCATATTTGTAGGACCTACTGGTGTTGGTAAAACTGAACTTGCTAAATCTTTAGCTTATGAAATGTTTGGATCTGAAGATGCAATAATAAGAGTAGATATGTCTGAATATATGGAAAGTCATTCTACTTCAAAATTAATTGGCGCACCTCCAGGTTACGTTGGATATGATGATGCAGGGCAACTTACTGAAAAGGTGAAAAGAAAACCTTATTCTATAATTCTGTTAGATGAAATTGAAAAAGCTCATCCAGATGTATTTAACATTTTATTACAAGTATTAGATGATGGTAAATTAACAGATAGTCAAGGAAATAGTGTAAGTTTTTCAAATACAATTATTATAATGACATCAAATGCTGGTTCAAATACTAACACAAACTCAATAGGATTTGGGAAACAAACTCTTGATAAAGGAAAAGTTTTGGATAAGCTAAAAGATATATTCAGACCTGAATTTTTAAACAGAGTAGACGAAGTTATTAGTTTTGACCCATTAACTAGAGAACAATTACTAAAAATAGTTGATTTAATGCTTGAAGATACTAAAAAAGCATTAAAAGATAAAGACATAAAAATGGAAGTTACACCTAAAGCCAAAGATTTTATACTAGAAAAAGGAACTGATATAAAATTTGGTGCAAGACCATTAAGAAGGGCTATTCAGAGATATATTGAAGATGAATTGTCTGAAATGATTTTAAGAAGAGAACTTCAAGATGGAGAAAATGTTCAAGTGGATTTTAAAAATAATGAATTAAAATTTGAAGTTATTAAATAGGAGAAAATTATGTTAAAGCATATACCAAACGCACTTACAATTATAAGATTTTTATTAATACCATTTATATTATTGTATATTTTTATGGAAAATTATATTCTAGCTTTTATATTTTTTACAATATCTGCTATAACTGATATTGCTGACGGTTGTATTGCAAGAAAATATAATCTAGTATCTAATTTTGGTAAATTAATGGACCCTTTAGCTGATAAACTAACACAGATTGCAACTTTAACTTCTTTAGTAGTTACTGGAATTATACCACTTTGGATTTTAATTATTATACTTTCTAAAGAATTTATAATGATTTGTGGTGCATCTTTTCTTTACGGAAAAGATGTAGTAGTTTATAGCAAGTGGTATGGAAAACTTTCAACTGTTTTGCTTTATGTTGCTATTGTATTCTCACTTCTTACAAAACAGTTTGAGCTTACTGGAATATGGTCAAATATTGATATGGCATTGTTCTGCCTAGCTGTAATTGCTACTCTTTTTTCTCTTATCATGTATATCAAAGACCTATATAAAAAGGGATTTATAGATAAGCAAGATTTAAAGAAAGAAGTTACAGTTGACAAAAAAGAAAAAATAAGATAAATCCTTCTGGAAACAGAGGGATTTTTCTCATTTCCTTAGTTCTTTGAATATAGTTCTTTACCTACTGCACAAATGATTGCTACAATCACTCCCCAAAATCTACAAAAGACCATATTCATTTTATCATATTATGTCTATTTTTCTAAGCTATTCATAATCTTCTATTAATTGGTTTAAATTCTGTTTTCCGTTTACCTTTATCCCCTTTTCCATCTCTATTTTATCAGTATCTGTTAAGTATTCTGTTGCAATATCTGTTACTTGATACTCTTCTTCTGTTCCATCTGCTAATACACGAAACACAGTAACTATACCATTTACATCTTTTACTATATAATGCTCATTACAATTTCCTTTAACATCTTTATTTAATATAATATCTGTGTCTGTAAATTTTTCCACATTCCATTCTGGATATTTTTGTTTTAATTCCTCTTCTGTTAAATTTACAAACTCTTGTGGCACTTCTACAAACTCTACTTTAGTATGCCCACATTCATTATATGTTTGTTTAAATGTTATAAATGCATTTGGTGATATTCTTTCTTCATTTGTGTTTGTCTCAACGACATTTATTACATTTTCCATTTCATTCTTGTCATTATCTACTTTATTTTGGGCTATATTTGCAATTTTCATATTTTCCTCTTTTTCTTCTTCTGGCATATAAATAATAAGAGCTGTAACCATTGCAGCTATCACTATTATAATTGAAAGTAACATTATAATTATTTTATTCATTTTCTATTCCTCCAATTTTATCTTTTGTACTTATTGTTTACAGTTTTATTAAATTTATACCATTTTTTTACATATTTAATATATTGAATTTACTAGATAATTTCCTTTATTATTAACAATTATTTCTATTTCTCCATTTAAATCTGTTCTATAAACTTTTACATTTATTTCTTCTAGTCTTTTTATTATTTCATCTGAAGGATGTCCAAATAGATTATTTTTCCCAACTCCTATAAGTGCAATTCTGGAGTCTACTAATTTTAAGAATTCTTCTGTTGTTGAAGTTTTAGAACCATGATGTGCTATTTTTAAAATAGCACTTCTAAGTATATCTGTATTTTCATAAATACTTACTATTTCTTTTTCCGCGATTTCTTCAATATCTCCCGTAAAGAGCATGGAAAATTTATTATATCTTAATTTCATTACAATAGCATTATTATTTATCTTATTTTCCTCTATCTGCTTATCTCTAGGCCATAAAATATCAATGGATACATCGTTTTCCAAATTAATAACATCGTCTTTTTTTACAATAGTTACTGGGATATTTTTTTCTTTAACTTTTTTTAAAAACTTTTGATAATTTTCAGAATTTTCTTCTTGTTTTGATACAAATATTCTTTTAACTTTAAGTTTTTCTAAAATAGTAAAAATACCGCCAATATGGTCTTGGTCAAAATGAGATATAAAAATAAAATCTATTTTTTTATATCCTCTATCTAAAATATACGGAAGTAAAGTACTTTCTCCTACATCAAAATCACTCCCCAAACTACCTCCGACCGTCTATCAGGATAGTTTTGTTCTTCGGTGTAACAATAAATGTACAATCTCCTTGCCCCACATCTACAAAGTAAATTTTTAAACTTCTTGGAATAAAACGACTAACTAAAAAAATTAGAACAACTACTAATAATATTATAAATAATTTCTTTTTATGAGTTTTTAATTTATATTTATAAAGAGCTATTAAATTTCTAAATCTTATTTCTGTATTATTTAAATTCTTTTTGTGATATATCTTATATAAATAATCAAAAATTATTAAGATTATATAAATTATTATGATAAAATATATTTTAGGTGTTACAAAATATATTTTTGAGAATGGTAATTTACTAAAATTTGAAATAGAAATAAGTATATTTATAAAAATTTCTAATGGTCTTGATAATAATTTTGCTATTGGTAAGTAAATAAATGATATTATTACAATTACTGTACCAAAAATAGTAAGTGGTCCCAATATAATGCTTACTAATAAATTAGTTATTAAAAAATATGTTCCGAATAAATTAAAGTGAAATAACATAACAGGAAAAACCGCTATACTTGCAGACAATGTTACTGATAAAATTTCTTTTATTTTGTTAATTCCTAATATCACTTTTCTATTTATTTTATACTCTTTTTTAAATTTTATATTTTTCAGTATTTTTAAAATTGTTTTGTTAAATAAAATAATTCCGATTGTTCCTAAATACGATAATTGTAATCCTACATTTGTTATTAAAAAGGGATTATAGATAAGTATAATAATAAGTGAAATAGATATTGATGTCCATATATCATTTTTTCTATAAAATAATCCTGCTCCCATAACTAATATTCCCATTATACTTGCTCTTACAATAGATGGTGAAAATCCTGTAAGTGCTGTATAAAATATAAGTGCTATAATTATTATGATTTTTGTTTTTTTCTTCCCTATACTTGATTTAAAAACAAAATACATTCCAGAAGCAATATATGTAACTTGCATGCCTGATACTGCTAAGACATGCGAAAGGCTACTTATTTTAAAACTTTCTTCTATATCTTTTTCTATTTTTTCATCATCTCCGAAGTAAAATCCCAATAAGCATATTACCTTCTCTTTCATTTATAATGCTATTTATTTTCTTTTTTACTGTTTTTGATATATAGTTTACAACACTAATTAATGGATTTCCTTTGTTTTTTTCTATTATTTTTACATTGTCTGCCTTTATAGTTCCATAAATTTTTATACTTTTTAAATATTCCTTATAATTAAATCCTCCATAATTTCTTTTTTCACTTGCTTCTTCAAACTCTCCATTAAATTTTATAACATCACCATATTCTAATAAAGTATCATTTTTCTTGCTTAACTTTAAATATAAACATGTATTTTTACTTTTTTTCTTCCCTATATATATTATTTTTATTTTATATATATAATTATATTCTTTTTCTTTTTTATCTCCTATAACCATTGCTATTCCAGATAATTTTTCTTCATCTTCATAGATTGTTTCATAATTATTATTCTGTATTATTGTTATTGTATTTGAGATAATTGATGTTATAGAAATTATGATTAAAACTTTTGAATTAAAAAATATTTTAAAATACCTAAGATATCTTTTCGGATTTAATAAATTTAATTTTTTTACTTCTTTTTTTATTATTTTCTTTTTTATAAAATATATTACTGCTATAAATATATACAAAAGGACTATACTAAAATTAAAGTATAGCCCCATAATTATTCCTATAATATAACCTATAGCAGCAATTAGAACTGGTCTTTTAATATTAATCTTCCTTTCTAATTCGCTATATTACTCTTCTTGCTCCTACATAGTTGTTATTATAATATCCTGAATTTATTGTATCTATTGTTACTCCTCTTGATGGGTTTGCTGCATGAACAATACTTCCTCCACCAATATATATTCCTACATGGTTTATTTTAGATGCTGATGGTCCAAACATTATTAAGTCTCCTGGTTGTAAGTTGCTTCTTGATACTGCTGTACCATTACTATATTGTCCTTTTGCTGTTCTATTTAAAGATACACCATGTAATTTGAATATATATGAAGTAAATCCTGAACAGTCAAAACTATTTGGTCCTGATGCTCCATATACGTATTTATATCCTATATATTTTTTGGCTGTTTCTACTACTGTTGAACCTTTTCCAGGTGTAGTTGTTGTTTCTGCTTTTTCTTCTTTTTTTCTTGTGGTAGTACTACCTCTTGAAGTTACTGTTTCTTGTGTTTTCTTATCTGATAATAGGTTTGATGCTATATATCCTTCTTTCCCATTAACAGTTATTTTACTCCATCCATTTTCCTCAGATAGAACACTTACTTCTGTATTTAATTTTATTTGTTCTACTATTTCTGCTTCTTTACTTGCTTCTTTTCTAACATTTACAGTTGCTGAATTTGCATACATTGTTTTTGCTGATTTTTTTTCTTCCTCTTCCTTCTTAGCTGCTTCTTCTGCTGCTTTTGCTTCTGCATCAATCGCTGCCTTTTCTTCTACTGTCATTAATTTATCAGCTCTTATCCATCCTTTAGTTGCTCCTGTTTCTATACAAACCCAATCTCCTATTGTTTCTATTATTGTTACTTCTTCATTTTGTTTAACTTCTATAATATCTGTCGCATTAATTGTTGGTACTATTTTAAGTTTTGTATTTTCTTTAACTATTCTTGTTGCTGTATTTGTTTCATTATTAACTTCTTGTTCTACATTTTCCACATTTTCTGCTGTAGTATTTTCCTCTGGAGCATTTTGTGTTTCCTCTACGTCTCCAGATACTTCAACTAAATCTTCTCTTAAATATCCTGTCACATTATTTTCTGTCTTTACTTCGTACCAATTTCCTGCTTTTTGTATTACTTCTACTTCATCATTTAATGATAATTGTACTAAAATTTTACTTTCTTCATCTGCTGTTTCTCTTAAATTCGCTGTTTCTACTGTTATTTTGGCAGTACTCGCTGCAAAAATTACATTTGTAAAAAACATAACTGCTATTCCTAAAGCTCCTATCATTAGTATGTTTCTTATTATATTTTTCTTTTTCATTTCATATTACTCCTTAAAAAAATAATATTCACATCCTTTTTTGTAACGGATTTAGTATACACAAAACAATATCATTTGTCAAGTTTTTTATAAAAATTCGCTATAAGTATTGACAAATGAACTTTTCCATAATATAATAGTTTAGCAATATTGATAATGTAATTTAAGTATGAGCTTCTCCCCGGTGGCCTTATTTAAATTTCATATATAAATATAAAAAAATAGGAGGGTATAAATTACCATGAATAATACAACATATAGTGCTAAAAAAAGTGAAGTAGAAAGCAAATGGTATATTATTGATGCAGCTAACAAACCTATTGGTAGAGTTGCTACAGAAGCTGCTAAATTATTAAGAGGAAAACATAAACCAACATTTACACCTCATATTGATGTTGGAGATCATGTTATTATTTTAAATTGTAAAGATGCTGTTTTAACAGGTCATAAATTAGATCAAAAAGTTTATAGACATCATTCAGGTTACATTGGAGGAATGAAAGAAGTTCCTGCAAGAGTTATGCTTGAAAAAAATCCAGAAAAAGCTATGACTTTAGCTATTAAAGGAATGTTACCTCATAATTCTTTAGGTAGACAAATGCTAAAGAAATTAAGAGTATATGCAGGAAGCGAGCATGAAAACCAAGCTCAAAAACCAGAAGTATGGGAGGTAAAATAGAATGGCAAAAAAAGATAATATTGTTTTTTATGGTACAGGTAGAAGAAAAAATGCAGTTGCTAGAGTTAGAATAATCGAAGGAACTGGAAAAATAACAATAAATGGTAAAGAAATAGATGAATTCTTTGGATTAGAGACTTTAAAAACTATCGTAAGACAACCTCTTACAGTTACTAATACAACTTCAAAATATGATGTTATTGCAACTGTTAAAGGTGGAGGATTTACTGGTCAAGCAGGTGCTATTCGTCATGGATTAGCTAGAGCTTTAAATGAAGCAAACTCTGAATATAGACCAATATTAAAACAAAATGGTTTCTTAACAAGAGACCCTCGTATGAAAGAAAGAAAAAAATACGGTCTTAAGAAAGCTAGAAAAGCACCACAATTCTCAAAAAGATAATTACAATACGATTTTCCAAAATCTCGGAAAGTCTTACAGAAACCCTATGTTGTCAGAAAGCATTGGGTTTCTTTTATTTTGACTTACTCTATTTAATGCTGTAAAAATCTATATAAATCTCCCTTATAATATACATACAATATCCAAATAAAAAATACAATATCATTTATTTAATTATTTCCTCTATTTCTTTGCTTGTTTTTGTATTTCCTTCTTCCGTATCTTTTATACATTTTTGAATTTTTAAGTTGTATATAGGATACCAAGTATTTCTTTATAACTTGTTTCTTCATCTATATTTTGAACTATATCTAATATTAGTTGTCTATCATTCATATTGAATAATCTCCTCATTAAATTTTTTAATTATTTCAATATCTTCCATTTTATTAATTCCAAAACATTTTTTCCCTAAATCTTTTATTGAAGCTCCACAATGGTATAATTCTTT
>CALXZC010000051.1 GCA_944393135.1 uncultured Clostridia bacterium
AATTCTAATTATTTAATAATTATAGATGAAATAAGAAAATTAGAGCAGAGAAGTAAGAATTTAAAAAAAGATAAAGAAAATTTAATATCAAGTTTAACTTCAAAAGAAAAAGAAGTGCCAGAAGCTATTACAAACGATTTGACTTTTGAGGAAATTTTTGATGTTTTAAGTAATAGACAAATACTTTATGTAGAAAAACAAGATAGTGTATCAGATATTAAATCTAAAAAGTATAAACTAAATTATAGAGATGTAAATTATTATAAAAGTGAGATAGAAAGTTTATTTACTGATTTAAAAGACAATATAAAGAAAAACAAAAGTATTTATTTATTGATAGAAACAAAAGAAAAAGCAAAAAAATTAAAAGCATTATTGGAAGAAAAAGAAATACCTTGTAAATTAGAGGAAAAGTTAAATCAAACTATAATAGTTAAATCCAGAGAAAAATTGGTAACAATTTCTATTGGTAAATTATCTTCTGGGTTTGAAAACTATGATGTAAATCAGATAGTAATAGATGCAAATGAATTAATTAGTGGTGAAAAAAGAAAAAGAAGAATTACAAATACGGTCTTCAAAGAAGGAGAAAAAATCGTATTTGCAGACTTAAAACAAGGTGACTATGTAGTTCATAGAAGATATGGAATTGGTATTTATATAGGTGTAAATACAATAAAAGCAGATGGAATTGTTAAGGATTATATTAAAATAAAATATAAAGATGATGCAATTCTATACATTCCTACAAGTGATTTAGATAGTATAAGAAAATATGTTGGTGGAGATAAAATAAAGCCAAATATAAATAAACTTGGAAGTAAAGACTGGGAAAATACTAAAAATAGACTAAAAAACAATTTAAGAGAAGTAGCAAAAGAACTAATTGAACTATATGCAAAAAGAGAAAAGTCACAAGGATTTAGATTTAGTAAAGATACACCTTGGCAAAAAGAATTTGAGGATAAATTTCCTTATCAAGAAACAGACGATCAATTAAGATGTATTGAAGAAGTAAAAAAAGATATGGAAAGCCCAAAACCAATGGATAGACTGCTTTGTGGTGATGTAGGTTATGGTAAAACAGAGGTAGCTATGAGAGCGGCATTTAAAGCAGCAATGGATGGAAAACAAGTTGCATATTTAGCACCTACAACAGTTCTTGCAGAACAACAGTATCAAGAATTTAAAGAAAGAATGAAAGACTTTCCAGTAAAAATAGAAATCTTAAATAGATTTAAAAGTAAAAAATATCAAAATGAAGTTGTGAGAAAATTAAAGACTGGAGAAGTTGATATATTAATCGGAACACATAGAATTTTAGGAAAAGATATAGTATTTAAAGATTTAGGGTTATTGATTATAGATGAAGAGCATAGATTTGGTGTAAAAGCTAAAGAAAAAATAAAACAAATGAAATTAAATATAGATGTATTAACAATGACAGCAACACCTATACCTAGAACTATGCATATGTCTGTTGTTGGAATTCGTGATATGTCAGTTATATATGAACCACCTTATAATAGGAAACCAGTTCAAACATATGTCTTAGAATATGATGAAGAAGTCATAAAAGAAGCAATTACAAAAGAATTAGAAAGAAAAGGTCAAGTATTTTATATATTTAACAATATAGAAGGAATTGCAAAAAAAGCAGAAGAAATATCAAACTTAGTTCCAGAAGCAAATGTAGTGTATGCTCATGGACAAATGACAGGTAATGTTATAGAAGAGATAATGCAAGAATTTGTTGAAGGAAAGACAAATGTACTTATTTGTACTACAATTTTAGAATCTGGAATTGATATACCAAATGCAAATACTATAATAGTTGAAAATGCAGACAGAATGGGATTAGCACAGTTATATCAAATACGTGGTAGAGTAGGAAGGTCAGATAGGCAAGCATATGCATATATAACTTATAAAAGAGATAAGTTACTTACAGAAGTTGCAGACAAAAGATTAAAAGCCATAAAAGAATTTACAGAATTTGGTGCGGGATTTAAAATAGCAATGAGAGACTTAGAAATAAGAGGCGCAGGAAGTTTGCTAGGAGAAATTCAGTCAGGACATTTAGAACAAGTAGGTTATGACACATATTGTGATTTATTAGACCAAGTAGTAAAAGAAATTAAGGGAATTGAAGTAAAACCAGAAGTTGATATTCAAATAGATTTAGATATTACAAGTTATATACCAGATAGTTATATTGAAGATAGTAGTGAAAAAATAGATATTTACCAGAAAATAGCCCTATGTAGAACAGAAGAAGATATTCAAAATGTAGTTGATGAAGTAATTGATAGATTTGGTAATATGCCAGAAGAGTTAAATAATTTGTTAGAAATTGCAAGAATTAAACAGTTATGTAAATTGACAGCAGTTGTTAAGATTACAGAGAAGAAAAATAAAAATACAGGTTCCCAAAATGTAGTGTTTTACTTTGATAAAGATAAGTTTGACACAAATGTGGTTGTACCTCTTATAAAAAAATATGGTACAGATATTAAGTTTTCAAATGCTATCCAGCCATATGTTACTTTATTTTTGAAGAAACTAACAGAAAAACAACTTATTAAAGAAATAAAAGAATTTTTAAATTTAGTAAAGCTTGAGAACAAGAATAAAAAGTAAAATATCAAAATAAAATATTGATAAAATTTAAAGAAAGTTATAGAATACAATAGTACGGTAAATAATAAATGTACTATTGTATATTTTTTAGGAGAGTGTTTTATGAACATAATAACTAGTAAAGATAATGAAATTATAAAGTTAGTTAGAAAACTAAGAGAAAAGAAATATAGAGATATAGAGAATTCTTACATAATAGAAGGAATAAAAATGTTAAAAGAAGCAATAGAAGAAAATGCTTTTATTAAACAAATAATAATATGTGATGATTGTGAAAAATCTGATAATATACCAAAAGAATTAATGTATGAAATAGCAAAATATGAATGTTTATATGTTACAAATAAAATTTTTAAATATATATCAGAAGTGCAAACTCCTCAAGGAGTACTTGCGATAATTGAAAAGAATAATAAAAATAATGATATTAATTATGATGAAGATATAATACTTGCATTAGATGATATACAAGACCCTGGAAATTTAGGAACAATATTAAGAACTGCAGATAGTGTGGGATTAACACAAATATTAGTATCAAAAGGAACCGCAGACCCATATAATCCCAAAGTAGTACGTTCTAGTATGGGGGCAATTTATAGGGTAAAAGTTATAGAATGTGATAATTTATTGGAAACATTAAAAGAAGCAAAGAAAAATAAATTTAAAATATTAGCAACATCATTAGAAAATAGTACAAGTGTGTATGATATAAAATATAATAAAAAAGTAATAGTGATAGGAAATGAGGCAAATGGAGTAGAAGAAAAAATACTTAACTTCGCAGATGAAAAAATAAAAATACCAATGTTAGGAAGAACAGAAAGTTTAAATGCAGCAGTAGCAACAGGAGTTATTTTATATGAATATGTAAGACAGAAAATTAAAAGTAAATAATCAAGAAAAGAGGAAAAATATGAAAATTAATGTAGTAATGGTAGAACCAGAAATACCACAAAATACGGGAAATATAGCAAGAACATGTGCAGCAATAGGAGCAAAATTACATTTAGTTTATCCATTGGGATTTAGTATATCAGAAAAAGCAGTAAAAAGAGCAGGGCTAGATTATTGGGATAAATTGGAGATAGAAGAGCATATATCATTTGAAGAATTTTTAAATAAATATAAGCCTGAAGAAAATAATATGTATTTTGCAACAACAAAAGGAAAACATGTATATTCAGAACCTGATTATAGTAAAATGGATGAAGTATTTTTACTATTTGGAAAGGAAACAAAAGGACTTCCAGAAGATGTTTTACAAAAATATATAGACAAAACTATAAGAATACCAATGAGGGAAACTTTAAGGTCTTTAAACTTATCAAACTCTGTTTCAATAGTAGTTTATGAAGTATTAAGACAGAAAAACTTTGAAAATTTAGAGGAAATAAGTAAATATTTTGATAAAAAATAGAAAAATGTCGAATTTTGCGATGAAAAGTTTGGAAAAATTTGGAGAAAGGGTTGGCTTTTCTCCTTTTTTGTGAGATAATAAATAAGAAGTTTTATTCATATGATTTTAAATCAAGAATTTAAAAATCTAGAAAATGAAATCCAGAGAAGAATAAAAAACAAAGGTAAATCTTATTTGTTGTTATCTTTTTTAAAAAGATAATAATTAAATTAATATGGAAAATAGGAGGAAAAATGGAAACATTTACATACAAGGATTATATTAAATCCATTCATACATTGCGCCTTAATGCTGTTTTTCAGTTAGCAGAAGAGGAGGCAGAATATAAATTAGAAAATACAAAACAAAAGAAAAAACTAAAAAACATACATGATGAAATAATAAAAAAAATACTAAAGAATAAAGAAGAAGTAGCAAATATAATAAATGATTTTGTTGTATATAAGAAAAAAATAAAAGAACAAGATTTGGAAAAATATATGGATAATTTAGTGACTAGAAGATATAATTCTAGAGAGGCAGATATGGTTTATAAACTAAGAGATGAAAATGTATTTTTCTTAATAAAACATCAATCACAATCAGATATGGATATAGCATTTAAAATGTTAAATTACTGTGTTGACATTATATATAATTGGAGCATATCAGTAAAAACAAAAAACGAAATAATATATCCTATTGTAGTACCAATAGTGATATATACAGCTACAGATAAGTATAGTGTAAATAATGACTTTAGTAAAATGCAAGTTGGAGATTATGTATTTAAAAATTATAAAATAGATTTTAAATACAATTTAATAGAAGTAAAAAATTTATCTATTTTCTCATTAATAGAAAAAAATAATTTATTTTCATATACTATGGCTTTAGGAAAAGCAAAAAACTATGAAGAATTTAAGTCTGTATTAAATAAAATTTTAATGTCGAATAATAAGAAAATCCCAGATAGTTTCTATGATATTTCAGCTTATTTACTTGAAAATTTACTTGAAAATGCATATGAAGAAGAATTTTTAAAGAAAATTAATTTTAAAATAGAGGGAGGAAAAAGTAATATGTCTAGTTTATATGAAGAACAAGTCCAAGGATTTAGAGAAGATATAAGAAAGTGGGTAGGAGAATATATTAAGAAAGCAGAAAATGATGGAAAAAGACAAAGTATTAAAAATGTTGTGAAAAATTTAATCAACAATAATAGTCAGGATGAATTTATTTTAAAAATCACAAATATAACAGAAAATGAATTAAAAGAGCTAAAAAAAGAATTATCAATGAATGTATAAATATTTAAAGAACAACGCAGAAATAATTTATAAACTAATAAGTAAATATTATATCACATGATTTATAAAACTTAGAAAAATGGTAAAAAAGAGAGTAAATGAGAGTATTTATAAATAAAACTTTACAAATAAAGAAAAATGGAGAGTTGACAGGTGGAACTCATCATGTTAAGTTTACCTACAAGGAGGGATATAGATGGAATTTATAGATGCAAATGTAGACTTTAAATTAATAGGACAAAGGATAAAACAAGCAAGAGCTGAAAGAGGATGGTCACAAGAAAAGCTTGCAGAAACAATAGACGTGGCAACAACGTACTTAAGTAGAGTAGAACGTGGAGGAACAACAATAAATTTAAAAAGATTAGGACAAATAGCAATAGCATTAGATGTACCTATAGAAGAATTTATAACAGGAATAGTAAAGGAAGATTATAGATACTTAAATAAAGAGTTTTATGATTTATTACAAAAATGCTCAAAAGATAAACAAAGGTTAATTTATAACATAGCTAGAATAATTGCTGGCGTAAATTTTGTATAGTAATTTCTTTACAAAACATAAAAAATAGTATAAACTACTTTCAGGTGATAAAAAATGTATTTAAAAAGACTAGAATTACAAGGATTTAAATCTTTTGCAGATAAAACAGTATTAGAATTTATGCCAGGTATAACAGCAGTAATAGGACCAAATGGTTCAGGAAAAAGTAATATATCAGATAGTATTCGTTGGATTTTAGGTGAACAAAGTATAAAATCATTAAGAGGTAGTAAATCTTTAGATATTATATTTTCAGGAACGCAAAACAGAAAATCATTAGGCTTTGCAGAAGGGTCATTAGTATTTGATAATACAGATGGGAGCTTACCTATTGAATATACAGAAGTTACAATTACGAGAAAACTATATAGAAGTGGAGAGACAGGTTATTATATAAATAAAGTTCCTTGTAGGTTAAAAGATGTATTGGAATTATTCATGGATACTGGAATTGGTAAAGATGGATATTCAATAATAGGACAAGGGAAAATTGATGAGATTTTAAGTAATAAGTCAGAAGATAGAAGAAATATATTTGAAGAAGCAGCAGGAATTGTAAAATATAGAACAAGAAAACAAGAGGCAGAAAAAAAATTAGAACGTACAAAATTAAATCTACTTAGAATAAATGATATATTATCAGAAATAGAAAGTAATATAGAGCCATTAAAACAAAGTTCAGAAAAGGCAAAGAAATATTTGAACTTAAGAGAGGAACTAAAAAACATAGAAATAGGATTATTCATATATAATATAGAAAAGTATAAAGAAAGTTTAACACAGATTGTAAAAGATGAAGAAATATTCAAAAGCCAATGTGAAGAAGAAGAAACAAAAATGGAAAGAACAAAAGCACTTAAAGAAGAGTTGAAAACAGTAATAGACGAGATAACTACAAAAATAGAAGAAATGTCAAATTTAGGGTTTGAAAGTCAAAAAGAAATAGAAATGTTAAACTCTGATATTAGTGTTGCAAAAACCAGAATAGAAAACAACAATGAAAATGCTAAAAGATATGAAAAAGAAATAGAAGAAGCAAAAGAAAAACTAAAAGATTTAAGTGAAGAAATGGAGCAAAAGAAACAAAAAAGAGATAATTTAAAAGAAAATAAAGAAAAGTTCCAAAAAGAGTTAGAGAAAAAAGAAGAAGAATTAAAAAAGATAACAGAAAAATTATCAGAAAAAGAGTTGGAAATAGAAAATCATAAAATAAAGGTATCAGAAAATACAGACAAAAAATATGAATTACAGGGAAAAGTACATACAGAAGAAATTAACTTTGAAAACTGTAAAAAAAGAGAAGTACAACTACAAAATGAAATTGCAACAAATATATCAGAACTAGATAATACAAGAATGCAAAAGGAAGAAATAGCAAAAGAATTTTATGAAATAGATAGCAAAAGAAATAGTATAGTAAAAAAATTAGAAGAAATAAATACTAAAAAAGAAGAAGCAGATAAAAAAATAGCTTTATATGAAAATAATATTAATGCATATCAGAGTGAAAAAAGAATAAAAGAAGCAAGACTAAAATTCTTAGAAGAAACAGAAAGAGAAAAGGAAGGATATATAAAAAGTGTAAGATTACTCTTAAAAGATTGTGAAAACATCAAAGAATTAGGAAAAGGAATGCATGGAGTACTTGCAAATATAATAGAAGTACCAGAAGAATATCAAACAGCAATCGAGATGTGTTTAGGTGCAAGCCTTCAAAATATAGTAACAGAAACAGAAGAAGACGCAAAAAAACTGGTAGAACATTTAAGAAAAAATAATTTAGGAAGGGCATCATTTTTACCAATAACATCAGTAAAGGGTAAAAAAATAGAAAAGATAAAAGGTCAAGAAAAAGGAATAATAGGAATTGCATCAGACTTAATAAGATATAGTAAAAAATATGAGCAAATAGTAACTAATTTACTTGGAAGAACAGTAATAGTAGACAATATGGACACAGCAATAAAAGTTGCAAAACAAAACAGTTATACATTTAGAATAATCACAATAGAAGGAGATGTAATAAATCCATCAGGAGCAATTACAGGTGGATCAGTCAGCAAAAAAACAGTAAATATATTAGGAAGAGGAAGAGAAATAGAAAAACTTCAAAAAGAAATAGCTTCATTAGGAGAAAAGATAAAAAAACAAGAACAAGAAAAAGAAGAATATAAAAAATCAATAGAGGTTATATTTGAAGAAGCAAGCAGTTTAGAAAAAGAGTTACAAGAAATAGATATTACATATGCAACAGAAAAACAAAAGCTAGTCTCAGTCGAAGAAAACATAAGTAAAGTAGAACAGAGAGTAAATAAATTAAAAGAAGAAAAAGAAAAAATAAGAGAAGAAAAAGAAAAGGCAATAGAGAATAAGGAAAAAATCCAAGAGGAAATTAGTAAAATAACAGAAGAGACAGAAAAACTAAGCAATGTAATTCAAGAATTTTCAGAAGTAAATAAAGATAATCAAAAATATGTAGATGACTTAAACTTTGATATAACAAACTTAAAAATATCAGTATCATCATTTGACGAAAGCGAGGCATCAATCGAAGAAATACAAGAAAGAATAATTGCAGAAGTAAATAATACAAATAAAAGCATTGAAAATAAAGCAAAACAAATAGAAAAAATAGAAGGAGATAATATTAACTTAAAAGAAACAATAGTAGAAACAGAAGAAAAGATAGGAAAAATAAAAGAAGAAGTAAAAACAAGTGGAAGCAAAATAGAGGAATTAAAACAAGAAAGAATTGATAAAAATGAAATATTAAAAGTTAGAGAAGAAGAAATAAATAGTAAATTTAAAGTAATAGAAGATTTAAAAGCACAAGTTGTAAAAATAGACGTTAAAAAAACAAAAATAGAAGATGAAATAAACAATATTATAAACAAAATGTGGGAAGAATATGAATTAACACCAAATAATGTAAAAGAATATAAAAAACCAGAAAACATTCAGGCAACACAAAAAAAAGTATTAACATTAAGAAAAGAATTAAAAGAACTTCGGAAGTGTTAATGTAGATGCAATAGAAGAATATAAGAATATGAAAGAAAGATATGACTTTATGTGTGAACAAAGGGTAGACTTAGAAGATACAATGACAAAATTAAAGAAAATTATCACAGAAATAACAGAAAATATGAAAGAACAATTTAAAACACAATTCGAGCTAATAAACAAAAATTTTCAAGAAGTATTTAGAGAATTATTTGGAGGCGGAAATGCTTCAATTAAATTAGAAGACGAAAATAATATATTAGAATGTGGCATAGACATTAATGTACAACCACCAGGAAAGAAATTACAAAATATGATGTTATTATCAGGAGGAGAAAAAGCATTCACAGCAATAGCATTATTATTTGCGATATTAAAAATAAATCCAGCACCATTTTGTGTATTGGATGAAATTGAAGCAGCATTAGATGATGTAAATGTGTATAGATTTGCAGACTATCTAAAGAAATTCTCAGAAGATACACAATTTTTAGTAATAACACATAGAAAAGGAACCATGGAAGCGGCAGATACAGTATATGGGGTAACAATGGAAGAAAGAGGAATATCAAAATTATTATCAATGAAATTAGCAGAGATGAGAAAATAAGGGATGGACAATTTTTGTGTCACTTCTAAAATTAATAAAAAGAACCTTGAACTTTAAAGAGATAAAAGGTTCTTTTTTAATTGATTTATATTATTTAAAATAAAATGGAAATAATAGAAGTGAGACAAAAATTGCCCGTCCCTATTTGTCTCACGTAATAACTTTGATAATACCTATAATAATAAGTAAAATACCAGAGGTTATGGACCATATATTTGTTGGTAGTTTGTAAAAATTGTATAGTTTTTTACCTAAATGATTACCAGCTTCTAAAAATATTAATTGAAAACAACTGATTAAGAAAGGAAAAATATAGTTATTAATCCCTATTGCAGCGCCACAAATTCCTGTACATATTGTATCCATAGAAAGAGCTAATCCTAGAAAAATAGCTTCTTTCCCATCTATTTTTTTTGAATTATCTAAATCTGATGATATAGGATTTTTTATTATTTTAATTGTAATGCCAAGAAATTTTATAAAAAAAGAATATGTTTTTATTTTGTTTTTTTCTTCTTTATTATCTATATTTTTATTACGAATGGTTTCATTATTATCTAATGCTTGAAAACAAATAAAAAGTCCCATAAGAATAAAGATAAAACTTCCTAAGTAATCTACTATAAAATGTGGAAGTAGGGCTTTTAAGAAATTTCCTAAGTATAAGGATATAATTGTAACTATGAAAGAAACAAAGAAAATGACTAATTTCCCTTTATTTGAAATAGTTGCATTTTTTATTCCATAAGTTATTCCAATGCCAATAGCATCTATACTACTAGAGACTGCTAAAA
>CALXZC010000052.1 GCA_944393135.1 uncultured Clostridia bacterium
ATTGTAATTACTAGTGCAATTAAAGTAATTCCTTTATTTTCTATTCTTTTTAGTTTTGCTATATTATTACTTGATTTTTGCATTTTTAACATTCCTTTCTTTAGTTTATTTAAAAATATTTTAACAATAGAAAAAATAAAAAGAAACATTGCTTTTTATAATGCTATTTGCAATGCTTATTTATTTCCTCTTTTGCAATACAATTTAAATGTATAGGAGGTAGTGCGAATGGCATTTCAAATAAAACCGTATAGAAAAGAAACAGAAAATAAAACAATAAGATTTCCAGTACCATTAATAGAAAAAATAGAAAAGGCAATAAAGAATAAAGATGTAACGTTTTCAAGGTTTGTAATACAAGCTTGTGAATATGCCTTAAATGACTTAGATGAGAGTGAGAATGAAAAAAACAAGAAATAATTATTGTTGAATTATAACCATAATTATTGTAAAATAAATATGGTGATGATATGAAAGAGCAAATGTATGAAATAAAAAATATAAATTCATTTGAGTTAAAAGATATTTTTGATTGTGGTCAGTGCTTTAGGTGGAATAAGCAGGAAGATGGAAGTTATGAGGGTGTATTTAAGAGAAATGTTTTGAATGTGAGAAAAGAAGGAAATACTGTTATATTTAAAGGCGTTTGTGATGGAAATATAGAAGAAGTCGTAAAAGATTATTTTGATTTAAATCGAGATTATGAGAAAATAAAAAATAATTTAAGTAAAATAGATGACAATATGAAGAAAAGTATTCAGTATGGAAAAGGAATTAGAATATTAAATCAAGATTTATGGGAAACGATTATATCTTTTATAATATCTGCAAATAACAATATTCCAAGAATAAAGGGAATAATAGAAAGGTTATCTGAAAATTACGGAGAAGAAATAGATTATAATGGAAAAAAATATTATATGTTTCCAACACCTGAAAATTTAAAAGATGTAAGTGTAGAAAGATATAGAGAATTAGGTTTAGGATTTAGAGATATAAGATTGTATGAAACAACAAAAATGATATTAGAAAATAAAGTAAATCTTGAAGAATTAGAGAAAAATCCTAATACTATGGAAGTAAGAGAAAGTTTACTTACACTATCAGGAGTAGGACCAAAAGTTGCAGATTGTATATTGTTGTTTTCAAGCTTAAAAAGGTTTGAAGTATTTCCTATAGATGTGTGGGTAAGGCGAGTAATGAATGATTTATATATTAAAAATGAAGATGAGACAAAGGTTAGTAAGAAACAAATAGAAAAAATAGCAAAAGAAAAGTTCGGAAATTTAGCAGGGTTAGCACAACAATATTTATTTTATTGGAGAAGAGAAGCTTAAATGTTTTTGTGCCTAAATAGCAAGTGCGCTTGCTATTTTTTCTTTTCTGTTATAAAATTTATGGCATAAAGAAAAAAATGACATCAGGAGGGAAAAATGGGACTAAGATTAATATATGGAAAATCAGGAAGTGGAAAAAGTAGTTATTGTTTTTCAGAGATTTCTAAATTAATAGAAGAAGGGCAGAAAAAAATATTTATAATAACTCCAGAACAGTTTTCTTTTACAGCTGAAAGAAAATTAATGGATACTATAAAATCTAATGCAGTTATCTATGCAGAGGTAATAACTTTAAGCAGGATGGCTTACCGTGTTATGCAAGAAGTAGGAGGAGATAGGAAAAATCTTTCAAAATGTGGAAAAGCAATGCTTATTTATTCAATATTAAGTAAAAATCAGAATAATTTAAAGTTTTTAGGGAAAACGGATGAAAACATTGAATTAAGTATGAGGGCAATTACAGAATTCAAGAAGCATGGAATAAAGGTAGAAGATTTATTAAGTGAAATAGAAAAAACAGAAAATTTATATTTAAAAAATAAATTACAAGATATGGCTTGTATCTATCAAAATTTTGAAGAGAAAATTTCTGAAAAATATGTAGAAGATACAGATTTATTAACAATGCTTGCAGAAAATTTAGGCAATGTTGATTTAGTTAAAAATAGTATTATATATATAGATGAGTTTGCAGGATTTACATACCAAGAATATCAAGTGATAAAAGAAATGTTAAAAATAGCAAAAGAAGTAAATATAACAATATGTGTGGATGATTTAGAATTAAGTGTAAATCCAGATGTGGATATATATTATCCAAATAAATTAACAGTGAAGAAATTAAGAGACTTAGCACAAGAAAATGGTATAGAAATAGAAGAAGCTGTACATTTAAGAACAGAACCACGATTTAAAACAGAAGAGTTAAAATTTTTAAGTGACAATTTATATAATTATAAATCCACAAGATATGGAAAAACTGTGGAAAACTTAAATTTATTTTTAGCAAAAAATGAATATTCAGAAGTAGAAGAAGTAGCAAAAGAAATTCATAAAATAGTAAGAAAAGAAAATTTAAAATATAAAGATATTTCAATAATAACTAAAAATATACAAGGATATTCATCATTAGTTAGAGCTATCTTTGGAGAATATGATATACCAGTCTTTATAGATGAAAAAAGAGATTTAAACCAGAATATAATAGTTCAATATGTACTTGCAATATTAGAAATACTAAGTAAAAATTTTTCATCAGAATCTGTATTTAGCTATATAAAATTAGGGTTCTCTGATTATGAAAAAGAGGAAATATTTAAATTAGAAAACTATTGTAGTAAATGGGGAATTAAGTTAAATAAATGGAAAAAAGATTTTACATATGAATTAGATGATGAAAAAAATAAAAAGGAAATAGAAAGATTAAATGAAATAAGAAAGGAAATAATAAATCCATTACTTAAGCTACAAGATACTATTAATAAAGAAAAAACAGCAAAGAATATTACTAAATCATTATACGAATTTTTAATATCTCAAAAAATTGAAGAAAAAATTATCAAAAAAATAAAAAAGTTAGAAGAGAATAATTTAATAGATTTAGCAAACGAATATAAAGAAAGCTATCAAATAATATTAGATATATTTGATGAAATAGTTTTAATATTTGGAGAAGAAAAACAGACTATTGATAAATATCAGAAAATATTAAAAATAGGATTAAAAAATAGTGGACTTGGGAAAATACCAGGAACAGCAGACCAAGTAATTTTAGGAGATGTAGATAGGTCAAGAAGTCATAAAGTAAAAGTAGTATTTATACTAGGTCTAAATGATGGAAGTTTTCCAAGTATAAATAAAGATGAGGGATTTTTAGATGATACTGATAGAGAAATTTTAAAAGAGGATGGAATAGAACTAGCAAAGGGAACAATAGAGCAATTATATGATGATAAATTTAATATATATAAAGCATTTACAACAGCAGAAGAAAAGATTTATTTATCATATAGTTCATCAGATAAAGATGGAAAATCATTAAGACCATCAGTGTTATTAACGCAAATAAAAAAAATGTATCCGAAATTAGTAGAAAAAAGTGATGTCGTAAATAAAAAATATGAAATAGTAAATAAGAAAGTTACATATGAGGAATTAATAGAAAATATTGCAAAAATAAGAAATAGAGAGAAAATTGAAGATATATGGTATCAAATATACAATTATTACAGATGTAATGAAGAATGGAACAAAAAAATAAAAGATGACTTAAGGGGATTAGAATATACAAATATACCAGAAAATATAAAACAAGAAAGCATAAATAAATTATATGGAAACACGCTAAAAACAAGTATATCAAGATTAGAAAAATACAGAGGATGTCCATTTTCATATTACTTGCAGTATGGACTTAAACTAAAAGAAAAAGAAACATTGAAAATACAAAGTTTTAATACAGGTTCTTTTATGCATGAGACAATAGATAATTTTTTTGAATATGTAAAACAGGAAAAAATAGAAATAGCTGAATTAGAAGAAGAACAGATATTAGAAATAGTATCAAAAATAATAGATGAAAGTTTAAAACTAAATAAAAATTTTATATTTACAGCAACGACTAAATATAAAATATTAGTAAAAAGATTAAAGAAAATCATAGCAAAAGCTCTAAAATATATAATACAAACAATTATAAATAGTGACTTTTCAGTAGAAGGCACAGAAGTAGAATTTAGTGAAAAAGGTAGATATGAACCAATTATATTAGAATTAGAAAATGGTAAAAAGGTAGAAATAAGAGGGAAAATCGATAGAATAGATACAGCAAAAAAAGAAGATGGAAAATACTTAAGAATAATTGACTATAAATCATCAGCAAAAAATATCGACTTAAATGAAGTATATGCAGGGCTTCAAATACAATTATTAACATATACAGATGCAATTTGTCGCATAGAAGATATAATGCCAGCAGGAATATTTTACTTTACGTTATTAGAGCAGATGGTAAAAACAGAAAGAAGAATAAATGAGGAAGAAATAGAAGAATTAATCAGAAAGAATTTTAAAATGAAAGGATTAATAATTGCAGATGTAAAAATTATAAAGATGAATGATAATACATTAAAATCAGGAAGCTCAAAATTAGTTCCAGCATCAATAACAACGAAAGGAACTGTAAATGAAAAATGGACTAATGGTGTAAAACAAGAGGAATTTTTGCTATTGCAAAAATATATCTATAAAACAATAAAAGACATTTCAAAAGAAATATTAAGTGGAAAAATAGATTTAAAACCATATAATAAACAAGGAAGAACACCATGTGAGTACTGTGAATATAAATCAATATGTGGATTTACTCCAAGGCTAAAGAATAATACATATAATTATATAGGCAAAAAATCAAAAGATGAAATATTAATGAAAATGAGAAATGAGACAAAAGGGGACGGGCAATAAAATTCTCATTTTATGAAGTAAAAATTGAGACAAAATTGCCCGTCCCTCTTTGTCTCAAAGGAGGAAAGATGGATTTATCAAATGATAATGTAATTCATGTAAAAATGGATGGTGTGGAATTTTTACAGTTTAGAAGATTGTTACAATATAAAGACATACTAAATCATGCTTATTCTCTAGATAAGAATATGAATTTTAGAACTTCTATTTTTAATTCTACTTCTAAAAAGATTGAAAAGGAAAGTAAGTTGGAAAATGAAAAAACATTAAAAGATTATAAAATTTTATGTGATAAAATCGGTAGTGATTATATAAATGTAGTTAAACCAATTCAAAAGCATACAGATAATGTAAAGTGCGTTTTAGATAAAATAAATAGAAATATTCCAGATTTTAATTGTGAAAGATATGAAAATACAGATGGTTTAATTACAAATAAACAAAAGATAGTACTTAGTACAACAAGTGCAGATTGTATTTCTTTGTTATTTTTTGATCCAGTAAAGATAGTAATTGCTAATGTGCATTCAGGTTGGAAAGGAACCCTTCAAAGAATAGCTGTTAAGACTGTACACAAAATGGAAAATGAGTTTGGCTGTAATCCTAAAGATTTAATTGTTTGTATATGTCCGTCTATTAGAAAATGCCATTTTGAAGTGGAAGGAGATGTTAAAGAACTGTTTGAAGAAGAGTTTAATGGTTTGAATGAGAAATGTATAATAGAAGAAAAAGTAGCTAATAAAAAGTGGAATATAGATACTGTTCTTATAAATAAGATTATTTTACAAAAAGAAGGAGTAAAAAGAGAGAATATAATAGATAGTAAAATTTGTACAGTATGTAATAGCAAAGTTTTACATTCATATAGAGTTGAAAAGCAAAATTTTGGGCTAAATGTGGCTTTGATAGAATTAAAAGGAGAGGGTGTAAATGATTATCCCAAATAAGTTGAAAAAAGGTGATACTATAGGAGTTGTAGCACCGTCAAACCCAATTATAGGGGAGAATATTCAAGAAATAATGAATGCTAGGAAAAAGGCCCAAAATTATGGGTTTAAGGTGGAGTTCTCCAAAAATCTTTTTTCTAATACACATGGATATAGTAGTTCTGCTAAGGAAAAAGCAGAAGATATAAATTTTATGTTTGCTAATAAAAATATAAATATGATATGGTGTGCAAAAGGTGGAGAGAATTCCAATTCTACTTTTGAATATTTGGATTATAATCTAATAAAAGAAAATCCAAAGATAATTTGTGGATATAGTGATATAACTTCTCTTACCAATATAATAAACTCTAAGACAGGTCTTGTTACATTTAGTGGGACGAATTTTAAAACAATAGCAACTGATGAAACTGATTTTAGTTATGAAGAAATAATAAATCGCTTTATAAATTGTAATGATAATTTAGGAAAAGCAGAAGATTATAAAGTGTTGAAAGAAGGAACGGCTGAAGGAAGGCTGATTGGTGGAAATCTTAGCTTGATTAGGGGATTAGTTTGTGGAAAGTATCAAGTGGATTTTAAAGACAAAATTTTATTTTTGGAAGAACTAGGGTTTGAGACTAATCCAGCTTTGGTTAGTAACTATTTATATTATATGAAGCAAAATAACGTATTTGATAAAATTAAAGGATTATGGATAGGGAGTTATAATCATGAAAGTAATATATCTTTAGAGAAAATAGTCTTTGATGTAATTGGAAATAATTATGAATTTCCTATAATAAAATCTGATAATTTTGGACATATTGAAAACAAAATAGTAATACCAATAGGTACTATGGCTAGAATAGATACAACTTCAAAAGAAAAAATAAAATTGTTAGAGAGTTTTGTAAATAATAGTTAGAAGGAGAAAAAGATGTACAATAATTGGGAAGAATTGGAGTTATCTATAAAGAATTGTAATAAATGTAAATTATGTAGCGGAAGGCAAAATATAGTATTTGGAACAGGTAATAAAAATGCTAAGTTAATGTTTATTGGGGAAGGTCCTGGGGCAGATGAGGATAGACTTCGGTGAACCTTTTGTAGGAAGAGCTGGTAAACTTATGAATTTAGCTTTTCAAGC
The DNA here is from genome assembly GCA_944393135.1 of uncultured Clostridia bacterium. Classification (GTDB taxonomy): domain Bacteria; phylum Bacillota; class Clostridia; order TANB77; family CAG-508; genus CAG-269. The sequence continues at coordinate 6,879 of CALXZC010000052.1, forward strand.
AATAGGTTTAAAAAGAGATGAGGTTTATATTGCAAATATTGTGAAATGTAGACCGCCAGGAAATCGCAATCCAGAAGAAGATGAATGTGAAGCTTGTATGGACTATTTGAGAAATCAAGTTTTGTTAGTAAAGCCAGAAATTATTGTTTTACTTCGGAAGTGTAGCTTTAAAACATATATTAGGAAAGCAGTATGGAATAACTGCTTCTAGAGGAAAGTGGGTGGAGAAAAAAGGAATAAAATATATGCCAACTTGGCATCCAGCAGCACTTTTGAGAGATGAAACAAAGAAAATAGATTTTGTAAATGACCTCCAATTAGTTATGAAAGAATTGAATGGGTAGTATAATACTTGACTTTGGAAAAAAATATATAATAAAATATATCAAAATGATTTTGAGGTAAGAGTGATGGAAAATATAGATTTAAAAGCTAGTTATTGTTTAAGTTGTAAAGTAAAGCCTTGTTCAATTAAAGGCTGTCCACTTCATAATGATATACCTAATTTTATAAAAGAAGTTAAGGAAAAAAATTATAGTAAAGCTTATGAAATATTGTGTGAGACCACAGTACTTCAAGGAGTATGTGGAAGAATTTGCCCACACCAAAAACAATGCCAAGGAGCGTGTATAAGAGGAATTAAAGGAAACCCTGTTGCAATAGGAGAATTAGAAGCTTTTGTTTTTGATAAAATGATTGAAGAAAATAATAGTTTGAAAAAAGTATGGGGAGAAGAAATAAGAAAAAACGAGAAAAAACTAGGCAAAAAAAGGGTAGCTGTGATAGGAGGAGGACCAGCAGGTCTAACAGCAGCAGCTTTTTTAAGAAAAGAAGGAATAACAACAACTATTTTTGAAACATATGATTATTTAGGAGGACTCTTAGTTCATGGTATACCCGAATTTAGACTTGATAAAGAAGTGGTAAAAAGAACGGTAGACAATATTTTAGATTTAGGAATAGAAGTAAAATATAATAGTATTTTAGGAAAGAATATAGAATTAACAGAATTAGAAAAAGAATATGATGCCATATTTTTAGCATTTGGGGCTAATTGTTCTTCTAAAATGGGAGTAGAAGGAGAAAACTTAGAAGGTGTATATGGTGGAAATGAGCTATTGGAATATAATATGCATCCAGATTATATAGGAAAAACAGTAATTGTTGCTGGTGGTGGAAATGTTGCTATGGACTGTGCTAGAACTATTAAAAAGTTAGGAGCAAGAGAGGTGAAGGTAGTTTATAGAAGAGCAAGAGAACAAATGCCAGCAGAAGATAAAGAAGTAACAGAGGCAATGGAAGAAGGAATTGAATTTTTATTCCAAAATAATATAGTAAAAATTATTGGAAAGAATAAAGTAGAAAAGTTAGAGTTAATAAAAACAGAATTAATTAAAAAAGAAGGAGAAGATAGATTGTCTCCTGTAAATGTAGAAAACAGTAATTATATTGTTGATGCTGATTATGTAGTAATGGCCTTAGGAGCAAGTCCTGAACCTTTTGTAAAAGGGTTAAATTTAGAATTAAATAAATGGGGTAATATTGAAATAAATGAGAATTATGAAACTTCAAGAGAAAAAATTTATGCAGGAGGAGATTTGGCTGGTGTAAGAGGAACAGTAGCTTGGGCAGCTTATTCTGGAAGAGAAGCCGCAAAGAAAATAGCGAAGAAGTTAAAAGAAGCTTAAATCGTAAGCTTCTTTATTCATTGATATTTTCTTTTGAATTTTCTCCTAAAATTAATTTTTTGATTGCTTTGAATATAGCTATAAAAACATTTTCTTTTTTATTGATAATTTTAATAGCAGTTTCAACTTCTCCATTTTCTATACTATTATATTTTTTTTCTAATTCCATCATTTTATTTACATAGTAATCATTGAAAAATGTATAACCTTCCATACATCCTAGATAATCTTTAAAAGTGTATAATTTTCTTCTATAGTTTTCAACATCTTCTAAAGTAGAAATTGTATCAAATGATTTATCAAAATAACTAGAAATTATAAGGTTTTGGGTTCTCATGAATGTTAAAGAAATCTCAGATTTTAATTCGTCAATTTTTTCTAACATTCCATCGACTTTTTTATTTCTGTCATCAATATTTGCTATTCTATTATTTAGTTTAATAATTTGCTCTTCACAATTTAGGATATCATCTATGGCATTTTGAATAACCATAAAAGTTTTAGGAGATGTTAAATTTGCAAATGTGTCTTTGAAATTGTCATTGCTATTTAAAGTGCTTTCAAATAGTACATTTTCACCAGTTATATATGCCATCTGGTTTACAAGACAACATTCCAATGGATAGTATGAAGGACTTATTGTCTCAAAACTAATTCCGAAAGTATTTAACATATTCTTTTGGAATTCCGTTAACTTTAGATGCCATAAGTTGTACTGCTGCCTCATTTAATCCTAAACCATAAATCTTAAATTCTGTATAATCGCAAAGTCCCATTCTAACTAAATAATTTCTTTTATCTTTTATTTCTTGTAAATAGTGAATACATTCATGAATTGCAAACTCTTCTAAATCTTCATCTTGAATGTGTTCATTAAAATAAATAGAAGTATTTTTATAAAAATAATTAGCTTCTGCCATGCCTTCTGGCATTTTAGCTTTATACATATTTAATCTAGATAATTTAATAAATAATTCGTTTTGATTTAAATGAAATTCAGGGAATGTATCACACAACTTAATTGAAACATTTCTTGCTATAGAATTAATTCTTAATGTATCTAATTTTTGTGTTACCTCAATTCCATCTTTTTTTAAATCTGATTCTATACTCATAATTTATACTCCTTGTGATATTATAGTCTAACAATATTATACTATAAAATAATTATAAAATTATTTCATAAGTATTAAATCTTAATTACAGTTTAGTTACAAAATATATTGACATTTTTTGGTAGAGGTATTATAATGTCACCATAGTTTGATTTCTAAATGTTAGTAAAAATTAAAATCGGTGTAAATATTCCCTAAAAATTTATTATAAAGTAAAAGATGACAAGAAAAAAATGATTATATGTGATTTAATTAAAAAAAAGATGAAAAAAATAAATTTCAAGAGATTTTGCTGTGAAAATTTTAAATATTTCTATTTGACTAATTTTTAAAAAGTTTTTATACTAACATTAAAATTAATCAAATTATATGAATTTGTACAAGGAGGTGAGAATATGCCAGAAGAGTTAAGTAATATTATTTATAAAATTTATGAAGAACAAAAGAAAACAAATACTAAATTAGATAGTTTACAAAATAAAGTAGATGGATTACAAGACCAAGTAAAT
>CALXZC010000053.1 GCA_944393135.1 uncultured Clostridia bacterium
TATATAATTTTCTAATTTTTCCAATTTATATATAAATCTCCTTTTTAAGATATCTTATATAAATATAATACCTCTTTCTTAAAAAAAGTTACAAAAAAAAGAAGTAAATACAAAAAATATATTTACTTCTCATTTTTCTTATCTTTCTTCATCATTATATAATCTATCTTCTCTACTATCTACAACATTATCGAATAATCCTAATATTTCTCTTGTTATTCCTTCTTGTGAATAATGTTTTTTAGTATAATCTACAATAAAATCATTATCAAACTTATCTTTTTCTGTTAAAACATCACAAACAGCATTACTTAATGCTTCACTATCATCCATTGGAACTAAAACTCCAACTGGTGTAACATATGTCTTACTTTTATCTGATATATCTTTTTTCTCTACATTTAATATTCCAGGTATTCCTCCTGAATTCGTTCCAATTACAGGATGCCCACAAGCCATTCCTTCAATTACGACTAATCCAAATGGTTCATTTCTAGATGGTATTAAAGATACATCTGCCAAACTTTGAATTCTTCTAACCTCATCAGTATTTTTTCTTCCTACAAAATGTGTATTTTTTAATTGTAATTCATTTGCTTGTGCCTTTAAATCATCTTCTAATTGACCTGAACCAACAATTATAGTTAAAGGATTTATTCCTTGTGCTCCTAATTCTTCTTCATAAGTCTTTGCCGCATCTAGCATTACATCAATACCCTTAAAATCAGCAAATTTTCCTACAAATACAACTAATTTATCATAATCTAAATCAATCTTTCCATCAGGTGTATTTTGTGATACTAAGCTTCCTATTGTATCTTCTTTTGTAGCTGATTTATCTACATAGAATTTACTTGTATCATAGCCATTTTCTATTAATTCTACTTTGCTTGCTGCTAGTGGGAATAATTCTTTAAATTTTTCCTCTTGAGCTTCTGATATAACAATTATTTTAGAAGAGTTTATTGCTGCCCTATTTGCATATTCTATATATAAGTTATATTTTTCTTCCTCTTCTTTTAAATGTTTTAATTTCTCTGGGTCAGTTTCATTCTTTAATGCATTTCTTACTTTTTTAAGTTCTTCTTTACTTCTTTCAAATCCCATTAAGTCTGTACCATGAATTGTGGTTACAACTGGTATACCTGTTTCAGTAGCTATAGCTGTTGATATCCAGTTATGTTGTCCATGTATAATATCTGGTTTTGTTTCTCTTACCTCTTCATTTATTGCATTTTTAAAAGCTTGTTCATATTCTCTTATTTGCTCTAAACTAGCATCCCAGAAATTAGCTGTACTTTCAGTATGTGTTGTAAACATTAAATAGTTAAAATCACATTGTCCTGGTATTACTTCTGGATTTTCTTCTTCAGATTTAAAAGGTACTATATGATATTTTACTCCTGGAATTTTATCAAAATCTGTCTTATTGTTAGCTGTAATGATAGTAACATTTCTTCCCTCTTTTAAATAAGAGTTTGCAAGAGCTGTTACTTGAACACCACTTCCTGCACCATAAGTTGGGAAAGCTGTTACCATTAATATATTTTTAGCTTCTTTGTTTTTATTATTCATCTTTCATCTTCCTTTACTATTTTTTTCTTATATATATCAGAAATTTTAATATTTTGCAATACTACTTCATTTTTTCTTTAATTTTTACTAGTGTATTTAATGCATCTATTGGCGTTAATTCATTTAAATTAATTTTATCTACTTCATGTGCTATTTCTGCTAATTTATAATTATACATATCAAATTGCCCTTCTACCTGTTTTTTGTCCTTCTTTTCTTCTTTTTTTCCTGTTAACATATTCTTTCTTTCTATTGAACGTAATATTTCATTTGCTTTATTTGTTACAATTTTAGGTACTCCTGCAAGTCTTGCTACATGTATTCCATAGCTTTCATCTGTTCCCCCACGTACTATTTTTCTTAAGAAAATTATATCTTCTCCTTTTTCTTTTACTGCTATTGAATAATTCTTTACTCCTTCTATTTTTTCCTCTAATTCTGTTAATTCATGATAATGTGTTGCAAATAATGTTTTAGCACCGCATTTTTCCTTATCTGCAATATATTCTGCAACTGCCCATGCTATTGATAAACCATCATATGTTGATGTTCCTCTTCCTATTTCATCTAAAATTACCAAACTATTTGGTGTTGCTTCTTTTAAAATAGTTGCTACTTCCATCATTTCCACCATAAATGTACTTTGTCCCATACTTAAATCATCTGATGCTCCTACTCTTGTGAATATTTTATCTACCACACCAATAGTTGCTTGTTCTGCTGGCACAAAGCTTCCAACTTGTGCCATTAATGTAATTAAAGCAACTTGTCTCATATATGTAGACTTTCCTGCCATATTAGGACCTGTGATTATCGCCAATCTATTTTCATCTTTATCTAAATGTGTATCATTTTCAACAAAACTTCCTGTTCCAAGTATTTTTTCAATTACTGGATGACGTCCATTTTTTATATCTATTACTCCAAATGAATTTACATTTGGTTTACAATAATTCATATCTTCTGCAACTGTTGCAAATGATGTAAGTACATCTAAAGTTGAAATCACTTCACTTGTCTTTTGAAGTCTTACAACATTTCTTGCAATTTCTTCTCTTATTTTTGTAAATGCATCATACTCAAGATTTATTACCTTTTCTTCTGCTCCTAATATTTGATTTTCTAAATTCTTTAATTCTTCAGTAATATATCTTTCTGCACCTGTTAGTGTTTGTTTTCTTATATACCTTTCTGGTACTAAATTTAAGTTTGATTTAGTTACTTCTAAGTAGTATCCAAATACTTTATTAAACCCTACTTTTAAATTTTTAATTCCTGTTTTTTCTTTTTCCTCCGCTTCTAACTTTATAAGCCAATTTTTTCCTTGTGTTTGCGCTGTTTTTAGTTTATCTATTTCTGGGTCGTACCCTAATTTTATAATTCTCCCATCTTTTACAGTCATTGGAGGGTCATCTACTATTGATTTTTCAATTAGAGTATAAATATCTTGAAGTTCATCTAAGTTTTCATAAAGCTCTCTTAATAAATCACTTTTACAAAATTCCAATATTTTCTTTACCTCAGGTAATTTAATTAAAGAATTTTTAAGTGTTATCATATCTCTAGCATTCGCATTACCATAAGCCATTTTCCCTGTAAGTCTTTCTATATCATATACTTTTTTAAGATTTTCAATTATATCTCCTCTAAGCATGATATTATCTTTTAATTCTTCTACTGCATTTAATCTTTTATTTATTTCATTAACATCTACAAGTGGGTCACTTAGCCATCTTCTAAGTAATCTACCACCCATTGATGTTGAGGTTTTATCTAATACCCAAAGGAGTGTTCCTTTTTTTGACTTATCTCTCATTTTTTCAGTAATTTCTAAATTTCTTCTTGCATTAATATCTAATGCCATATATTTTGATATTTGATATATTGTTATTTTATTTATGTGGTCTAAAGAAGTTTTTTGTGTTTCCTCTATATACTCTATTAATGCATTTATTGAACCTATTGATAATTTCTTATCTGCTATTTCTTCTATTTTTCTACCATTATTATCTACTATGTTAAATCTTAAATTTATATTATTTAATTCTTGAGTAAAAAATTTATCATTAAATTTTGTTACATATACATTTTCAAATCTTTCTTTTATTTTATCCATTTCTTCTATGCAATCTGCCATCATAGAATTTACTACAAGTTCTGATGGTGTATATCTTGCAATTTCATCAAGTAACATTGGAAAATTATAATTATCTTTTATTTCTGCTGAATAAAATTCTCCTGTTGATATATCACAAATACTTATTCCATAATAAATACCTGTTTTATAAATAGACATTATATAATTATTTTTTCTTTCTTCTAACATATTACTATCTACTAATGTCCCTGGTGTTACTACTCTTATTACTCCTCTTTTTACTATCCCTTTTGCTTTTTTCGGATCTTCTAATTGTTCACAAATAGCTACTTTATATCCTTTTGCTATTAACTTTGATATATATATTTCTGCTGCATGATGTGGAACTCCGGCACATTGGTGCTCTTTCTTCTTGCCCACAGTCTTTTCCTGTAAGTGTTAATTCTAATTCTCTTGATGCTGTTATTGCATCATCAAAGAACATTTCATAAAAATCTCCTAATCTATAAAACAATATACAATCTTGATAATCCTTTTTTGTTTCTAAATATCTTTGCATCATAGGTGAATATTCTGCCATTTTTATCTTTCTTCCTTTCTTCATTCTTTGTTTTTTCTATTACTATATCATTTCTCCTTTTAAATACCACATATGCTCTGAGACTATTTTTAAATTTATGGCTTTTCCTATTAAATCATTATTACCTTCAAATACTACTACTTTATTACTATCTGTTCTTCCTGTTAGCATTAATTCATTATTTTTACTCTTTCCTTCTACTAATACTCTTTCTACTTTTCCTACATATTTTTTGTTGTTCTCTTCTATTTGTTTTTCAACTAATTTTTTCAATTTATCAAACCTTCTATGTTTTATTTCCTCTGGTATCTGATTTTCCATTTTATCTCCTGGTGTTCCTACTCTTCTTGAATATATAAACATATAGACTTGTTCAAATTTTACTTTTTCTACAACTTCTAAAGTATCCTCAAATTCTTCATCTGTCTCACCAGGAAATCCTACTATTATGTCTGTTGATAGTGTTAGGTTAGGTATTTTGTTTTTCATTTTTGATACTAGCTCTAAATATTGTTCCTTTGTATATTTTCTATTCATTTCTTTTAAAACTTTAGTATTTCCAGATTGAAGCGGTAAGTGTACTAATTTACATACTTTATCACAATCACGGATTGCATCTATTACATCATCTGTAAAATCTTTTGGATGCGGTGATACAAACCTTATTCTTTCTATTCCGTCTATTTTATTTATTTCTCTTAGTAAACTAGCAAATGAATTAACTCCATTATATTCTTCAAAAGGAATATTTTTTTCTTTCTCTACTCTTAAATATGAATTTACATTTTGCCCTAATAATGTTATTTCTTTATATCCTTCTTTTGCTAAATTTTCTACTTCATTTATAATATTTCTTGGATTTCTACTTCTTTCTCTTCCACGGACATATGGGACTATACAATATGAGCAAAAATTATTACAACCATTCATTATTGTAACAGATGCTTTTATTTTGCTATCTCTTTTTATTGGTAAATCCTCATATATTTTTCCATCTATATCAATAATATCTTCAATTTTTCTCTTTTCTTCTATTGATTTATATAAATCTTCTGGAAATTTATATAATGTGTGTGTTCCAAATAATATATCAACAAATGGATAACTTGTTTTTATCTTATCTGTTATATGTTTTTCTTGCATCATGCATCCACCGATAGCTATTATTATTCCTTTTTCTTCTTTTAGCTTTTTTAACTCCCCAAGCTTTCCAAAAAGTTTATCTTCTGCATTTTCTCTTACACAACATGTATTAAACAATGCTATATCACATTTTTTTACATCTTCTGTCCTTTGATATCCCATTTCTTCTAGCATTCCACATAACTTTTCGCTATCATTTTCATTTAGCTGGCAACCCATTGTTAATATATTATATTTTAATTTTTTTCCTTCATTTGTTTTTTTCACTTTTGCTATATATTTTTCTTGTATTTTTACTTCATTTGATGTATCCATCTTTCCCCTCCTGTTTGCTTATTTTATTATATTTTTTAAAATTTTGCAAGTGGTCTAAAATATGAATTGTAACATAAAAATACACCTTCTTAATGAAAGTGTATTTCTAAAATTTTTTTACTTATTTTATTATTCAAGACCATATTTCTTTTTAAATCTGTCTGCTCTACCACCAACTGTATCTTGTCTTAAGTTTCCTGTCCAGAATGGATGGCATTTAGAACATACGTCTACTTTTAAATCTTTCTTTGTTGAACCAACTTCTAAAACATTACCACATGCACATGTAATAGTTGTTTGATTATATTCTGGTTGTATATCTTTTTTCATTTTGTTCACCTCTCTTTAAAATTTAATAACATGACTGTTTTTTATAATATCATATTTTTTACATTTTTTCAAGTAATTTTTACTATTTTGTTTGATTTTCTTCTATATTATTATTTTCTTCTTCCTGTTCTTGCATATATTGTGCTGAATATAACATTTCTTTATTTAATGATAATTTATGTACTAGCTTACTCATTATATTAAATACACATGCAATTATCAATATTAACATTCCTATTTTTTTCCAATATTTTGCAAGCATAATTCTTCTCCTTAAAAATTTAATACATATTAATTATACTTTTATTTTTAACAAAAGTCAATTATTTTTTATGAAAAACCCTCTAAAGCAAGGAGGAACCTATGTAAGGCTCCTTCTTGCTACTTTAAGATTTATACCCAAATAATTTCTGGCTCTGGGAATTTTATTTCAGTATCTAGGACAAAAACTGGTCTTACACCATAGCAGTGAACATTATCTCTACGATTAGAAATATACATGTCTGCATCAAAAAAATGACCATTGAAACAATGTACAAAAAAGTACATATAATCAAAGTTTAGATTAGCATTTCTAGATGCCACCCAGAACTCTGACTTACCAGAAACACTGATGTTTTTCAAATCACTTTGGTTTATACTTCTAATTTCCTTCATTCCATCATTTGCTCCAAAAATTTTACACAGCAGATTAAGTTCATCTGGACCATTTTGGTATCCTATAAAACCTTGCATTCGGAATTCTTCAATCAAGTTTTCTTGTCCAACTACTACTGGATGTACAATACCATCTGGAGAATATTTAGTAACACCAACACACTTTGCCACAATCTCTTTTGGCATTGTGTCACTAGAAAAAGTTTGATCTCTATAGCCATTCATTTCTTTAGGACTAGTATAAGTCCTACCTTTCTTAATTGGGATTGAAAACTCTTTACCAATTATGTCCTCATAGTAATATGCACTTTTCATTTCTGCGAGAGGAATAACTGACATTTTTCTTCCTTTCTCTTAAAGTCTTTTCTAATAATAGCTTGTGCTACCATTTCGTATTCTAGCACACTTTATGAGAAAAATCAATAACAAGAAGGAGCTAAAATTAGCTCCTTCTTGTAACTTTAAGACTATATCCAATTAATTTTTCTTTCTGGAAACAATACCTCTGTATCCAAAATAAATACTGGTCTTACTGCCCAAGCTCCATATTCTTCCTTTTCTCCATCAGTAGAATATAGATGTTGAATTCTAACTCCTCCTGTGCCTTTTACTTTAAAATTAAACTTGATGTCAAATCCAAGCCTATCAATAGAGCTAGAAGCAAGCCAATAAGGTTTAAGTGCATTATTCTTATATAGCACCATTGTATCTTTCATATTAGCACTTCTAACATCATAAAGTTTTTCTTGTCTTGTAAAAAACTTACAAATAAAATCAAGTTCACTAATACCGTTTTCATATCCTGTAAGTCCACTTATAAAAAATTCTTCTATCAGATTTATCTCTGAATAACAAACAGGATGAACTTTACCATCTGCTGAAAGTTTAGTAACTCCCATGCATTTAGCTAGAATCGATGAGGGCATGTCATTGTTTGAAAAAACTTGGTCTTTATAACCATTCTTTTCCTTTGGACTAGTATATTCCCTATTTGTGGGAATTGGAATTAAAACCATTCTATCAATTATCTCTTCATATACATAAGAACTCTTAAGCATTCCAAGAGTAATAATCGACATTTTTCTTCCTTTCTTAAAGTTTTTCAATATAGCTTTTGCTACTTTTTAAATTTTATCATTTATATCTATTAATTACAACTTTATTTTGAATTTTTTGTCGATTTTTGTATTTTTTGTTTAAATAAATTAAATTTTTTTGGTTAAAATAAAAATGGTGATAAAAATGAAAAATAAAACTTGGATTTTAATAGCAATTATATTAGTAGTTCTAACTGCCATTGGGATTTACTTTTACATGAGATTTACCAAAACAGAAAATGAACAAAATTACGAAGCTACCAAAACTTCTACTAATGAAGAAGAAAATACATCTACTTCAGAAAATCAAAAACAGGAAGAAGAAAAAGATAAAGAACAAAATAAAGAGAAGAGTACAAACCAAAATGAAAAGAAACAAACACAATATAAAGAAGAACAACTTTCAAGTTTCTCTACAAAAATTTATTCAAAAGATAGTGAAAGACAAAACAATATCAAAATCACTTGTAATACTTTAAATGATACAATTATAAAAAATGGTGAAACATTCTCTTTTTGTAACACAGTAGGAAAAGCAACAACAGCTAAAGGATATCAAGAAGCTGATGTATTTGACCACAATGGAAATAAAACAAAAGGACTTCGGTGGTGGAAATTGTCAAGTAAGTAGCACTCTTTATAATGCCGTTCTTTCTGTTTCTTCTCTAAAAGTAACAGAAAGGCATGAACACAGTAATGATGTACCATATGTTAAAGATGGTAAAGATGCTGCTGTAGCTTATGGCAGTTATGATTTTAAATTTATTAACAACACAGGATATGATATAAAAATAAAAGCTTCAACAGATGGTTTAAATGTTACAATAAGTATTAATTCAATAAAAGCGATTTAAAAATTAAGTTGTATTCTTTTTAATTTATTATCCCTCTTTTTGAATATTAAAAATATAACCTGAATATATTTTAATATCATTGGAGGGATTTTTATGCAAAATTTTAAATTAATAATATGTCTTTTTCTTATTTTTACTATCTGTTTTTCAATTTACCTTATACCTTGCTTTGCAAGTGAAGATGGTTATATTTGGGGCGAAACTACTTCAATAGAAACTTCTACAAATATTACTAATGAATTTACTAATAAAACAACACTTGAGCAAAATACTCTACAAGAAACAACCTCTGAAATAGCAGACGATAATTTCTTAGGACTAGACTGTGGCTCTGCAATTTTAATTGAACAATCAACTGGTCAAATCTTATATGCACATAATATTCACGAACAATTATACCCTGCTTCTGTAACAAAAGTTATGAGTATTCTTCTTATTATGGAAAGTTTAGATAGCGGAAAGATTAACTTAACTGATGAAGTACCTTGTAGCGAAAACGCATCATCCATGGGTGGCTCTCAAATATGGCTTGACCCTCGTGAAACATTGACAGTAGACGAAATGTTAAAAGCAATATGTGTAAATTCAGCAAATGACTGTGTTGTAGCAATGGCAGAATATATTGCAGGAACAGAAGACGCTTTTGTTCAAATGATGAATGATAAGGCTAAAGAACTAGGAATGAATGATACTACATTTAAAAATTGCCATGGATTAGATGAAGAAGGTCATGTAACATCAAGTTATGATATTGCATTAATGTCACGAGAACTTTTAAATCAGCATCCTAGTGTTACTAAATATACTACTATTTGGATGGATACTCTAAGAGATGGAAAATCTCAATTATCTAATACAAATAAACTTATAAAAAATTATAAAGGTGCCACAGGATTAAAAACTGGTTCTACTTCTCTTGCATTATATAATTTATCAGCAAGTGCAACACGTGATAATTTATCTTTAATAGCCGTTATCATGAAAGCCCCATCTACAAAAATTAGGTTTGAAAGTGCAACAAAACTCTTAGATTACGGTTTTAATACATTTTCTTACAAAGAATTCGGAAAAAAAGATGACCTAATAGGAAGTGTTACTGTAAATAAAGGTGTAAAAAATAATGTAGAAGCGGTTTTGAAAGAAAATAGTGGTACTCTACTTGCTAAAGACACTGATAAAAATATAGAACAAAAATTAAATTTAGAAAATACAATATCCGCACCTGTTAAAAAAGGTCAAAAACTTCGGTGAAATCACATTTACTCTTGATGGAGAAACACTATCAGGCGTTGATATAATTGCAAAAGAAGATGTAGAAAAAATAGATTTATTCTCAATTATAAAAAAGATATATTATTCTTGGGTAGACTTATTGAGAAGTTGAGACAAAAAGGGACGGGCAATTTTTGTCTCACTTTTACATTTTTTACCAAATGAGACAAAAATTGCCCGTCCCTAAAATTCTCATTCATCTTCTAATGTTTCGTCATATTCAAATTCGTAGTCTAACTCGTTGTTGTTTGCTTCTTGCTTGTTTTCTT
>CALXZC010000054.1 GCA_944393135.1 uncultured Clostridia bacterium
CACTACATGTGGTTCGGGTAAAAAGTATAAGAATTGTTGTGGGAAGAACGCATAACACCTGTGTTTAAAGCATTTTACAAAAATCGAAAATTGGGTGACAAAATTAGGTTGTTACCAAAGCAATTTATAAAAGCTTAAAATTAGAGAAGTGTAACCTAAATAAAAAGGGTGACACTTCTTTTAATATTAGAATTTATAAAAATAATTGAATAATAAATAATTATAAAAAATTATTTTGCTATAAAATTAAATGATTGGAAAAATGTTTAAAAAAATATTTTTAATATTTCACAAACATTTTTTAGAGCTGGATTTGTAGAATATTGGGGTAGTGGTATAAAAAGATAACAGATGCTTGTAAAGAATATGGTTCTCCAATTTCTGAAATTGTTAATGAGGCTGGAGGAGTAGCTGTTAAATGTAAAGCATCTGATAGTTATTTAAAGGCAATGGATGGTGAAAATAATACAAAAAATGTTACTACAAATGTTACTATAACTGTTACTATAAAATTAACTGAATATATTAAGCATATAAACCAATAAACTGACATATAGATAGTGTCAGCTTATTTTTATGGCATAGAGAAAAAACAATTTGTTTTAAAATATCTTAAAAGTATAAATTTACTAAAAAGCACTTGCGAAAAAGCATCTTAAATGATATAAATAACAAAATAGAATAGGAAAGTGAGCTTGGATTTTATGGAAAGAACAGAAAAGATAAAAAATAAATTTAAAAATGTATCTAATTTAAAACTTTACAAAAAAGTCAATAGAGCAAGGTTTGGAATGAATTTATGTTTTCTGTTAGCTTTTTTTACTTTGTTTTTCTTTTTAGTGTTTTTAATTTCAATGATACCAGAAAATTTTGTACATCTCATAAATATATTTAAAATTTTAATGGCTATTATTTCAGTTATATTAGTAGGTAAAATGGATAAACTTTATAAAAAAATACAATTACCATCTGAAATAGAGCAAGAATATAGAATTAATCATGTAGAAGAAGATAAAGTGATAGGATATAAAAATGTAAATTCACCTAATGGAATAATAGAATTTAAAGTAAATAATAAAATAAAGAAAAGATTAAAATATAGAAATATTATATCTACATTTGGAGGTAAAGTTGCTGTAGGATTTATTATAATACTAATTTTAACGACCATATTTTTACCTATTTATATGTTAAATAACAAAGAAAATATATCAGACATATTACAGTTAAATGATAAAATAGTAATAAATGGTTTAATTATAGGAACATTTATATTCTTTCTTATATTTACAATAGTAGCAATAATTTGCACATTTAAACAACGTATAAAATTAGAAGATAATAGATTAATTGATATTTTAAAAACAGATGGAAAATATTTAATATATCAGTATAAGCTAGGACTAAAAAAATACACTATAGACGGATATTACATTGAATTGATTGACTTATCAAAAACTGAAGCATTTTATGATAAAAGCAATAGGAATATATTTATTCAAGGAGAAATAAACGAATTACATATATCAAATAAAAAACAGATTTCTAATATTAGCAATTTAGAGGATTTTCTACAATTTGTAGATTTTATAAAAACTAAAGTAAAAACAGATGAAAAAATAGGTAAAAGAATAAAAATTCTTAATTATTTTGAACCAGATTTAGTAAACTTCTTAGGTTTAAATAAATGATAGATACATATTAAACGAACTTATGATATTGTTTAGTCTTTATTATAAGTTCGATTTTTTCTTATATTGAAACTTTTTTATATTTATGAGAGACTATATAATAAAGGGGGAAGAAAATTGAGTACTCAAATAATTAGAGAAAATTTTGAAGAAATATATGAAAAAACATATAGCAAGGCATTAAAACTTGCAATAATAAAATGTAAAAATATTGATGATATAAATGACATTATACAAGATACGTATTTTGAATTATTAAAAATATTAAAAAAGAAAAAAATACTCGAAATAAAGGATGTCGAAAAATACATATTAGGGATAGAAAACAACATAATAAAAAGACATTATCATAAAAAGAAAAAAGATAATATAATTACATACTATCAAGAACAGGATAATTTAGAAAAAGAAATAGAAGATATATTTGATTTAGAAGTAAATATGATAAATAAAAATAATGTAGAAAAAGTATGGAATTATTTAAAACAAAAAGATATTTTAACTACAAAAATTTTTTACCTATATTTTGCATTAGGAATGAAAATTTCAGAAATATCAAAAGAATTAGATATAGGAAGTTCAAATGTAAAAAATAGAATATATAGAACTCTTAAAGAAATAAAAAAATATTTAGGAGAGGATGTGATAAAAAATGATTAATAATGAACTGAAAAATTATTTAGAAAAAGAGTACAGTAAAGAAAATAACTACAAAAAAATTCTTTCTAAAGAAGGGAGAGTGATTAATATGAAAAGAAAAATATTGAATATTGCAGCAATATTTTTAATAGTAACTGTAGTAGGAGCAGTATCAACAACAATTTATGCAAAGATACAATGGAATATAGAATTTAAAGAATATAAAAACGCTCCGAGTATAGAGACTAAAGGAGTTTTGGATGAAATAAAAGAAGATGGATATGCAGAAGTCATTGATATGGATTATATAACACAAGATGGAATTAGTATTAAAATAAACTCAATGTTACTTACAGATGATTGTTTGGATGCAGATTTAACATTCAAGTTTGATAAAGATGTAGAAGTATCTTCTCAAATGTTTTCTTTTGGATATGTAATTTATGATGAAAATCATAATATATATGGTATACATGAAAGAATGCATATAGGAGAAAATTCTAAAAATGATAATTTAATATTTTATATATATAAAGAATTAGGTGTACAATATGATAAAAAAGATGTATTTGCAGTACAACTAAATGATAGAGAAGGTATCACAAATGTAGATATAAATGAAGAAGATAGAACTATAGATATGAATATAAATATTAGAGCAAAAGATAAATTTCCACAAAGTAAAAAATTATATATTAGAATATTTGATCCAGGCTTTACAATGATAGAAGAAAATGATAGAGAAACATTAGAAAGTACCGAAGATTTTAAATTAAGTAATGCGAAATGGAATTTTGAAATAGAAGTACCAGATAAATTTTATGAAAGAAATACAATAGAATTAAAACCTGAAAACTCAATACCTGGAATAGAATTTAAAAGAATAACAATATCAGAAACAGGAATGTCTATAGAATTTAAATCACAAGAATATGATGGATTAATAAAACAAGGAAAGGACATGGAAACAGAAGAATTTACAAATAAACTTAATGAACTATTAAATATAACAGATAGTGATGGAAATAAGTATAAAGAATTAAGTTCTAAGAGTACAGAAGAAGAGGAGACATATAAAATAAGTATAGATGCAGGATTACAGGATTTAGATAAGAAAATATATATAAATTATAAAAATGATGGAGTTCAATATAAAGAAAAGTTAATAGAAAAATAAATAAAAAGCTCTACTAAGTAATTTAGTGGAGCTTTTTAAAAGAATTGACATAACATAAATAAAGTGATAAACTTTAAACGAAGTTCTTTTATAAGAATTATATCCTATAGGATATGAAAGGAGAAAATTATGACAACTACGTGTAGCAAAGTATTGCGGAACACAGGAATAGAAAATGGCTCGGACTTTTTTTATTGTGAAGAGTTCTATGGAACTAGTTCAAAATTGCCTAGTATTAAATCTGTAGAAAGAAATGTTTTACAATATATTGTAGGACAAGATGGACCAGTAAGGCAGATTATTACTGCAATTTATAAATCTATAGTATTTAGTTCACTTAAATCTAATCTTCTCATTATAGGAGGCAGTGGAACTGGAAAAACAGAAACAGTCAGACAAGTTTTAAGAAGGCTAAACATTCCATATACTATAGAAGATGCTACAAAATATACTCAAGAAGGATATTATGGAGCAGACGTATCTGAAATGCTCATGCATCTTTATGAAAATGCTAACGAATGTATCGAGGTAGCGCAAAAAGGCGTAATTGTAATTGATGAGATTGATAAAAAGGCTGGAATGAATAGAGCTTCAGGAGAAAGAGATATTGCAGGTGTAGAAGTCTTAAAAAGTCTGTTAAAAATAATGGAAGGTACAGTTGTAACTATTAAAGAAGATGGTTATCCTATAGTAGAATTTGACACATCAGACGTTCTAATAATCTTTTTAGGAGCATTCTCAGGAATAGATAAAATCAGAGAAGAAAGGTTAAAAGTTAATCAAATAGGTTTTTCAGGTACTGAACTTCCAAAAGCAAAGCAAGCGACAAAAATTCTGAAACAGGATTTAGTAAAATATGGCTTGCCAGAAGAATTTGTTGGTAGAATTGGTAGTATAGTTGAGATGAATAAGCTCGGAGCAAAAGAGCTAGCTTCTATACTAAGAAATTCTAAACTTTCTATATTTAGAAGATACCAACAAGAGCTAAGGGAAAGAGGAATAGTACTTTCATATAGTGGAAGATTATTTGGTCGTATTGCAGAAAAATCGCTGTCTTTGGATACTGGAGCAAGAGAACTTACTAATACTGTAAATTATTGCTTTGAAAACATTATGTATGAAATTCTATCTAATCCAGATAAGTATCAAAAAAGAACTACTTATAGGAAGTGTAGACTTTATTTAGGTATCGTAGATGACAACACAGAGTATAGAATATCATAAAAAAACGTCGTAATTGGCCTTTAAGAAAACAACCTTATTGTTCAAAATTTTGAATATAAGGTTGTTTTCTTTAATTGACAAAGAAAGCTATATATGTTAGTATTTGTATAGAAATTATAGATGGGAGTGATTTAATGTTAGATTTAGAAGAAAATTCAAAACTCTTAGAAACTATCAAAGAGAAAATAAAAGATTTGGGTGAATCTCTTTGACATAGAAAGAAGTACAAAACAATTAAAAGATTTAGAAAATGAAACATTGAAAGAGGATTTTTGGAAAGACAGTAAAAATTCTTCAAAAATATTATCACAGATAAAAAAATTAAAATCTAAGTGTAATGATTTTAAGGAAATTAAAATAGAAATAGAAAATTTAGAAGAGTTAACAGAGTTAATTAATTTAGAGCCAGATGAAGAATTGGCAAAAGAAATAATAAAAAATACTAAGAAATTAGAAAAAAGTGTTGAAAAGTTAGAACTTACAAGCATTTTATCTGGAAAATATGATGGGAATAATGCAATTTTAACAATACACCCAGGAGCAGGAGGAACAGAGTCTCAGGATTGGGCTGAAATGCTTTATAGGATGTATACTAGGTGGGCGAATAAAAATAACTACGAAGTAAAAGAGCTTGATTATTTAGATGGTGAAGAAGCAGGCTTGAAGAGTGTGACATTTGAAGTTATTGGTGACAATGCATATGGTTATTTGAAGTCAGAAAAGGGAATTCATAGATTAGTTAGAATTTCACCATTTGATAGTGGGGGAAGAAGGCATACATCATTTGCATCTGTAGAAGTATTGCCGGAAATAACAGATGATATAGAAATTGAAATTAATCCTGATGACTTAAGAGTTGATACATATAGAGCATCAGGAGCTGGAGGACAACATATAAATAAAACTTCATCAGCCGTAAGAATTACGCATATTCCAACAAATATAGTAGTATCATGTCAGTCAGAACGTTCACAAATACAAAACAGAGAAACAGCTATGCGTATGTTAAAATCAAGATTGCTAGATTTAAAAGAAAAAGAACATAAGGAAAAAATAGAGGATTTACAAGGAGAACAAAAAGATATAGCATGGGGAAGTCAAATACGCTCATATGTATTTTGTCCATATACAATGGTAAAAGACCATAGAACAAACTATGAAGTAGGTAATGTAGAAGCAGTAATGGATGGAGAAATTGATGGCTTTATAGAAAGTTATCTTAAGTATAGTATAAAAAATAATAAAGATTAGTTTAGAGATAGGAATATTCTATCTCTTTTTGTTTTATCTCTACATATAATATAATGAAAGACCATATTTAGATTTAAAATGGTTTTTATATTGTAAAAAAGAGGTGGAAAAATGGACACGATAATGGTTTTAAAATTTGGTGGAAGTTCAGTTGCTGATAATAAAAAATTAGAGTTAGTAGCAAAAAGGATTGCAAAAATTTATGATAAGGGTCAAAAAATAGTTGTTGTTCTTTCTGCTCAGGGTAAAACTACAGATAAATTAATAAAAGAAGCTCAAGAATTATCAAATAATGTAGAAAATAGAGAATTAGATGCACTTCTTAGTTGTGGGGAGCAGATGTCAACAGCAAAGTTAAGTATTTTGTTAAACTATATGGGTTATCCTGCAATATCTTTAACAGGTTGGCAAGCTGGCATTTTTACGACAAATAATAATCAAAATGCAAATATTATAAAAATAGATACATCAAGAATTCTAAAAGAATTAAATTCTGGTAAGATAGTTATAATTGCTGGGTTTCAAGGAATAGATGAGAATTTAGATATTACAACATTGGGAAGAGGAGGTTCTGATACAACAGCAGTAGCAGTTGCAGCAGCTTTAAATTCAGAGAATTGTTATATTTTCTCAGATGTAGATGGTGTATATACAGCAGATCCAGACAAGGTAGAAAATACCAAAAAGTTAGAAAATTTATCATATGAAGAAATGATGCAATTATCTAGTGAAGGAGCAAAAGTTCTTCATAATCGATGTGTTGAAATAGGAGAAAAATTTAAAATTCCAATTATAACAAAATCAAGTTTTAATGATAAACCAGGAACTATTATATCAGAAAAAATAGAAGAAAATATAGTAAAAAGTATTATAAAAAAAGATGTATCAAGAGTTGCTATTATTGGTAATGGTATAATTAGAAATTTTGATTTGATAAAAAAAGTAATTGAGTTTATAGAGAAGGAAAAACTAGAACTATTAAAGTTTGAAATTTCAGAAGCAAAAATTTCACTTGTGTTTAAAAATATCATTGATGATGGAAAAATAAATGAATTACATGATTTAATATTTTAAAATAAGTTCTAAATTAGACAAACTTTGAATATATATAATTTAGTAATGTAACAAAATAAGGAGGTTAGAAATAATGACGATTGATGAAAGAAAGGTACAAAGTACGAGCGTAATTCAAAATCTTATTTTAGAAAACAGGGAAAAACTTAGTGTTTCAGGAGTTCTAGATGTTTTAAGTTTTGATGACCAGGTTGTTATCATAGAAACTGAACTTGGATTATTAACAATAAAAGGAGATAACTTAAGAATAAATAAATTAAGTATAGATACTTCAGAAGTAATTGTCGAAGGTGATATTTCTTCTATGAATTATAGTGATAATAAAAATGTTGAAAAATCTAAAGGAAGTTTAATTAGCAAAATATTCAAATAGGATTACTTTAAGGAGATTTTACTATGATTATAAATCAAGTATATTTGTTTTTAATTTTTATAATAAATGGTGTAATTATAGGTATTCTTTTTGATTTTTTTAGAATACTTAGAAAATCATTTAAAACTAGCGATATTATAACTTATTTTGAGGACTTCTTATTTTGGATTTTAACAGGTTTTTCTATTTTATATTTCGTATTTGTCTTTAACAATGGAGAAATTCGTTTATTTATGTTTTTAGGGATAGCAGTAGGGATTACTTTATATATGCTAATATTTAGTTCACTTTTTATAAAGATAAATGTAAGTGTAATAACTTTTTTAAAAAGGATTTTTATTAAAGTGCTAGAAATTATATTAATTCCTTTTAGATTTTTTAAAAAATTATTTTTTAAACCAGTTTCTTTTATTATTATAAATGTTAGAAAAAGTTCTACAAATTTATATAATAATTTTATTAAAATTACTAAAAAACATAAAAAAATTGAAAATAATGTAAAAAATTAAAATTCTAAGAAGGATTTTTATTAAAAATGTAGAAATATATTATTGTAGTATTCTTAATGGATATTAGTACATTAGAATTGGAGAGATTAACTTATGAAAAAACTTTATAAAAAGATTATATTATTTATAATAGCTGCATATACAATATTTACTATAATTAGTCAACAAAAAACTTTAAATCAATATAGCAAACAATCAGATGAGTTAAGTCAAGAAATTGCTGAAGAAACTCAAACTAAAGAAGAACTTGCAAAACAAAAAGAAAATGTGGACTCTTTAGATTTTATTGAGAAAATGGCTAGAGAAAAGTTAGATATGTATTTTCCTAATGAAAGGGTTTATATAGATCAAGGGATGTAGAATTATTCCTTGATTTTTTTCTTAAAAACTATTTCAATTTATTCCAAAATGTGTTATAATGGATTTAGTATTTATTTTATTTAATTTATTTCTTATTAAAATTCCAATTTTAAAAGTTAATAATATAAATAAATATATATATTAAATTATATAGGAGGTTTATTTATGGATTTAGAAGATATGACTTTGACAGAGCTAAAAGCTTTAGCAAAAGAACATAATATTAAAAATATATCAAAACTAAAAAAAGAAGATTTAATAGTAGTATTGAAAGATGTTATAGGAGATTTTGAAAAGCATAGTGAAGTTTTAAAGTCATCTGATGACGATAATGAAGATGATTTATATGAAAAAGAAATTACTGAAAGACATTATGATGAAAATGGAGAACCTATTGTTGATTATAAATTGACTAATGAAGGTGACGAAATTGTTGAGGGAATATTAGATATTTTGCCAGATGGATATGGTTTCTTAAGAGGAGAGAACTTTTTATCAAGTGATAAAGATGTTTATATTTCAATGGTTCAAATAAGAAGATTTAAACTTGACACAGGAGATATTGTTAAAGGAATTTCAAGATTTAGAGAGGGCGAAAAATTTCCATCTTTAATATTTGTTGGTGAAGTTAATGGAGAACATCCAGAAAAAGCTATGAAGAGAAAAAGGTTTGACGAATTAACACCTATTTTTCCAAACCAAAGACTTAAATTGGAGACTACTTCTAATGAATACGCAACCAGAATTATCGATTTGATGTCACCAATAGGAAAAGGGCAAAGAGGTATGATTGTAGCACCTCCTAAAGTTGGTAAAACTACTTTGCTTAAGAAAGTTGCTAATTCTATTAGTCAAAATAATCCAGAGGTAGAATTAATAGTACTTCTAATTGATGAAAGACCAGAAGAAGTTACAGATATGAAGCGTTCTATAAAGGGACAAGTTATTCATTCAACTTTTGATGAATTACCAGAGCATCATGTAAAAGTTGCTGAAATGGTTATAGAAAGAGCAAAAAGACTAGTTGAGCAAGGAAGAGATGTTGTTATATTATTAGACAGTATAACAAGGTTAACAAGAGCTTATAATTTAGTTATTCCATCTTCTGGAAGAACTTTATCAGGTGGTATTGATCCTGCTGCACTTCATAAACCTAAAAAATTCTTTGGAGCTGCTAGAAATATTGAGTTTGGTGGAAGTTTAACAATACTTGCCACAGCTTTAATTGATACGGGTAGTAGAATGGATGATGTTATTTTTGAAGAGTTTAAGGGAACTGGTAATATGGAGGTTCATTTGGATAGAAAATTATCTGAGAAACGTATTTTCCCAGCTATTGATATTAATAAATCTGGAACTAGAAGAGATGATTTATTACTTACTCCAAAAGAAAGAGAGACTGTATTTGCATTAAGAAAAGCTATGAACAGTATGCCAGTTGCAGATGTTACTGAACAAGTTATTAGCCAGATGACACAAACTAGAGATAATGATGAATTTATTGATAGAATGGATGCTTATTTAAGAAGATTTAAGTAAAGAAAAGGCAGAGACAATAAAGAAATAGTAACAGATAGAGGAGAATAAAAGATGCTTTTACCAGTAGCAACATATATATCAGAAAAATATACGTATAAAGATTATTTAAAACTAAATTTTAAATTAGATAGTACAGAATAAAAATTAAAAAGATGCTCAGAACAAAAATTCTGGCATCTTTTTATAATAGTAGGGAAGATAAATGTTTTATATGATTAAGCAAAAAAACATTGCGCAAAATCAAACTTTTGCGCAATTTGGTATAGGGGCAAAAATATATAACCACATACATGGCTATTTCTTGTAATCCTTGCTATTAGCCTTATATAGAGCTTT
>CALXZC010000055.1 GCA_944393135.1 uncultured Clostridia bacterium
AAACTCATCACTTGATTTAAAACCAAAAATATCGCATTTAAGCAACACATCTTCAACCATCTGCATTGCTTCCTTGCGATTATTTGCTTTAACTTGTATATCATCAACTCCACCGTTACATATCACACTAACTATAAAGTCTTTTCTTTTTTTTAACATATCTATTTCCTTTCATTTATATTTATTAGTTATATCAAAAGCCTCTATCATTGCCTTATTTATCTCATCAATTTTTTTTGGCTCAATTTTACAAAGAAATTCTTGTAATCTTTGCTTATCAATTACTCTGATTTGTTCAATTAAAATAATTGAATCGTGTGTTATCTTTTCATTTTTCTTAATAAAAATATGTGTTGGCAAATTTGGTTTTGAATTAACTTTACTTGTAATTGGTGCTATCAGCACAGTAGGACTATATTTATTACCAATATTATTTTGGACAACTACCACCGGTCTATTGCCACTTTGCTCACTTCCTATAATAGGATCAAGTGAAGCATAATAAATATCGCCCTTTTCAATTTCTTTTTTATCAGTCATATTTTTCTACTTTATATATGGTGTGTGGTGGCTTATCAAAAATATTTCTTATATCTGTTCCGTCCTTTAAATAATTTTCAATAACTCTTTTTACATCATTTTTTGCTTTTTCCATACTTGTTTGTTCGTGATCCATAGTTGTAACATACGTTACTTTTACAGTAACCTTATATTTTTTTCTTTTCATATAATTATCCTCCTTTATGTATAAAAGCCAAAGTATCTGCATACTCTGGCTTAATTTATCTTTATTTTTATTTAGTTGTTACAACTGATATTTCTCCTCGAAGCCCCTCAGTTCTGGGAAATCATCAAACGATTGATTGCTAGTCAATCTCACGGGAATTTCACCCTCTTGAGGTTCGCTCAAGACTGCCCCCATTGCGTGAGTCTGTGGCTAGGCAGGAGTATCTTTAACCCTGTTGTCTGTTATCGCAATATTAGGAGCAACCTAATTTTATAATCAAGTATTTAATCGCTCGCTCTTATCTTTATAAAAGGTCTTGGCGTACTTATTAACGTGCTTATCCTCTCGGAATAACAACAGGAACGTATTTGATGAAATGTATATCAAATTTTCAAAGAACGTCCTGCCTCCACTAAAAAAGGAGAACAGGTGAAAGGGAATAACTTACCCTCTCACCTGTTTCCTAACTAAAACGTAAAATAACAGACACTAATTTTTATTTTTTTAATATTTTCTTCAAATTTTCTATTGCACGCCCTAAAATGATATGTACTGACTGTTGTGTAGCATTTTCTTCATCTGCTATTTCTTGTTCTGTTTTTTCTTGAAAATAATATTTTTTAATTCTTCTTTTTTGTACCTCTGGTAATTTTTCTATTGCACTTCTTAATTCTTCAAAAGTACATTTATTTATTACTTCATCTTCCAAACTCATTGGCTTGTCCATAGCACGACTATTCAAGTTATTTTCATAGATTTCTGAATGTTCTATATGATTATCGTATTCATTCATTTGTGATAAATCATCAAGTTCAAATCTATCAAATGTTTTAAATATACTTTCGCTAACTTCTATTTTTTGTAATACACCATTTCCATCTTTAAACGAGATAGTATAAATATTTGTTTCCTCACAATAATTTAATGTATAAGGATTATCATTACTTTTTCTTCTTTTTGGGCGTTCTGCCATTTTTCTTTCCTCCTATCAATTTGAATTTTTAAAAACAAATTGATAAGGTGGATCACGGCAGCCTATCCTCACTTTAAGAACATTAAAAAAAAGGTCAAACTCACCTTGTTTGTAGGTGAATCTGACCTTTTCAATAACTGCATTATGTTGTTTATTTTCCTTTTTCGGAGAGTAGTATCTTCTATCCATAGGCAATAAACCTCCATAAAATGAATGCTATTGCCTTTTAATTACACAAAAAGTTAAAAATACTACTAAACTTTTTTATATGTATAATTTTCCAAAATAAAATTAGCCAGTAATAAGGAAGCCTACCTAAATAGAAAAATACTACATACTACTAATTTTTTAATTAAAATTCTATTTATTTCATTACTACCACTTTTCCTTCTTTCTATATTACATAGCATAAGGCAATGCTATATTGCCCACATTATACGACATATTATTTGCAAAGTTTGTCAAAATTTGACGACTACTCTAAATTTGTAAAAAAAAATAAAACTATGACTATATTTGTCGTAGTTTTATTAACATAAATCATATATTTTTTTCAATTACAAGCGGACTTATTTCTGTTATCTTATATCCTAAATCTTCTATTTCACTCTGTAAAAACAACATTATTGTTTCAACATCAACACTATCATTATGTTCTGGCAACAATTCTTCTGTCCACTTTGCTGATAATTCTAATA
This sequence comes from uncultured Clostridia bacterium, assembly GCA_944393135.1. GTDB lineage: Bacteria > Bacillota > Clostridia > TANB77 > CAG-508 > CAG-269. The sequence continues at coordinate 2,399 of CALXZC010000055.1, forward strand.
ATCCCTCCCTATTATCTGGATTTGTTATCAGATATTGTACTAATTTTTCTGCCATTGTTTTAGCAACTTTTGAGTGATTTTTAGTATTTTCTTCCTTACAATATTCACAATATTTTAATAGATAATCTTCAAGATGTTCTTCTTTTTTACAAAGAGTATATTCATTATTAAAATCAGGACAATACTCTTCAGGTAAAAAATGATATGTTCTTAATTCAATAGAAGTAGTATAGTATTGTAATTCTTTTGGTACTAAATCTCTGACAATTTCTCCATAAGGTTTATTGACAATAATTCTTTTATGATACATATTTACCATTTCATTTACTACTTTTTTTGCTTCGTCATCAAGCATTACTTCAAATTCTTTTAATAAATTGTTCATTTTTTTCTTTCCTTTCATTTTTATTTAAGATATATCTTAATAAGTTTTAGTGGTGTTAAATTATTATATCTTCATCTTTATAATTTATATATGAATAAGTTTTATCTTAATAACTTATACTAAAAAAAGAATGGAGGTGTCTGTTATGAAATCTATGGAATTAGTTGGTCTTAATACTAAATATTACAGATACCAACGTCATTTGACACAAGAAGAATATGCAAACAAGACAAAGTTCAAAATGGCTTACATTAGCACTATTGAAACCGGTGACGCAAATCTCACTTGTAAAAATATAGATTTTATTGCTGAATCTTTTGGTATAAAACCTGCTGCATTATTTAATGAAGAAACAGCAAAACTTGCTAAAAAACTACCACCAAGAGTTGATATGTATAGATAATCTATAATACTGTTTCTTTCAGTAAGTCATAGATATTCTTCCAATTATCTCCATTGTTACTATCAAAACTATAATTTTGTAAAATCGGATCAGAAAGTAATATATCTTTATTACTTATGGAACTATTAGTAAAGCAATATAATAGTTCCTTTTTTTGTTCTTCATTATCCATTTTATTTACTTTTTTCAATACCTTTAAACAGTCTTTTTGAAAATCAAATAAATGCGTAAATGTCAATTTTTTTAAATTTATATAGCACATTTCACTTAATGCCTTTTCACAATACGAATAAATCTCTGGTATCATTGGCACTCTTTTATATATTGCTTCTTTGTCATCAATATTTTTGATCATTGGTAATTCCATTTCATATATTAACTGCTTATCAGTAAGATTTTCATTATTCATAATTTCTTCTATATTGATTATTTCATTTTCAAGCAATGTTGTAACAATATGTACTCGTCTATATGACGGTGTAGCATTATAATCATAATTTTCAAATGCAAACAGTAATCCTTTTCCATCTAAAAAACTATAATCTATTATAAATAGAAAAGAATCAAAAAACTTTATCAAATTCTTTATTTGTTTATCATCTAATTTTTTCATTTTTTCTTTGGTGGATATATCTTTATTCATAGATTTAAAAATACTTTTTACATCATATTTATATAACACATAAAACTCATCAATATAACTTTCTATTTTTTTATTTAGTTCCATTTTTTTACATTCCTTTCTCAAAAGAAAAGCAGTACACAAAAAATTCTAATGTACTGCTATTGTCGTCTTTTGTATTCTATATATATCTTAATAATCTATATCTTAAATATGCAAAAAAATTATAACACCTTGACGTCAAAAAGTCAACGGATATCCGTAAGTAATTTGACAACAATTTTGTTAAAATTATATGTGATGATTGGAGGTGGGAAAATGCTATTTAGACAGGCTATTAGTCGTAGAATTTTTGAGTTATGTGAATTATATAAATATACACCAAATAAATTGGCAGAAATGTCAGGCATTCCCCCTACTACTTTACAAGATATGGTATCAGAAAAGGTTGCGAATCCTAGTTCATTCGTTATTTATAAAATTTGTAAAACTCTAAAAATTGAAATTAAAGATTTCTATAATTCCGACTTATTCAAATTAGATAATTTAGATGATTAAAAGACCATTCGTATATGAATGATCTTTTAATTTTTAAAAATATTGTTAATGTCTTTTGCAATTTGATTTACATCACTTTCTACATTTTTTATATCTTCTTCTGTTAGTTTTCCAAAAGTGATATTTTTTATTTTTTTATCATTTAATTTTTTTAACATTCTGTATTCTTTTAATTCTTTATTTTCTGTTTCAAAAAATTCTTTTACTTTAAAGCCAAAATGCTCATACATTGGTACATTTGATTCTGTAAAAGTTTCTAGTACAATACAACTATTTGTTTTAGCAGCATAATCAAATAATTCTTCTAGCATTTTTCTGGCAATTCCTTTTCCACGCATATCTTTTGCAATAGCAAATTGAAGTATATAATAAGGATTTTTACAATATTTTTTATACCAGTTACTGCTATGAACTTCTTTAATAGGCTTTATATTATTTTGTAACTGTTCTTTTTCTTCTTTTGACAACGATTTTAATATCTTATTTGACTTCAACGCCATTAAAATTCTTTGTATCGAAAAAAGATTTTTCGCTTGTATTCCAACTATTGCTCCTGTTATATCATCATCAAATATGTATATATCTCCTTTATTATAAAAGTACAATAATTCCATATATAATATATTAGTTGCAATACTTTTCCCTTTTTCTTTATTAAATCCCTTAAACATTTGTTGCATTTCTTCTTTTCCCCAAAATTGTTCTATCATAAATTCTGACAATTTTTCTAATTCATTTTCATTTATTCTTCTCATATTTTTTGAACTCCTTTATAAAACTCATTTAATATTTCTGCTAATTCTTTGGGATTTTCTTCATTCACAACGTGTCCTGTATTTTTAATGATTTTTAATTTTGCATTTTTTATATTTTCTGATAAATAATATGCTGATTTAATGTTGGCACTATCTTTCTCTCCACACACTACAAGAGTAGGACAATTAATTTTTTGTACTTTATTACTAAAATCCAATTTTTTCATTGTATTTCCTAAAATAAAAGTGTCTTTTTTATTAAATGCCATACTTTCAAAAACTGACTGAGGCAAAAATTTAAAAATAACATTTTGGATACTAAACATTATTTTTGGTACTTTATGAGGCGTACCAATTAAAACTAATGATTGTACTTTATCAGGAAAGTCTAACGCATAATTTAGTGCCAATATTCCTCCTAATGAAATACCACATAAATTGGTTTTTCCTTCAATTTTATTACAATATTCTGAAAAAGCAGAATATAAGTTATAATAACTGGCTTCTTTGCCATTAAGAATTGATGATAAGTCTGGATACAATATGTCTTGATTATCTTTCATATATGAAATTGTTTCATTCCAACTTGCCCCTCTGTGTCCTGATCCGTGAATAAAAATCTTTTTCATTTTTACCTCCTATTCATCTTTTTCGTAATATGGTAAATTATCTATTTTTGCAAGCATTTCTTCATCATAAAGTGGTAATCCCATTTTTCCAAGCATTATCGTTACAAATTTATAACGATTTTTTATATCATTAACATTTCCGGGAAAAAGTGAAGGAATCATCCATAAATCTGTTAATATTAGTAATTCTGCTAATTCTTTTGGTTGTTCTGTTTTTATAGAGCCATCCTTTTGTCCTTCCTCGATCAACTCTAGCCAATATGGAAGTAACTGCTGATAATTAGATTCAAACATTTTGGCTAATACTTGAGGATTTTCTAAAAGTGGCAATGCTTGATTTGTTAATTCAACCACTTGTTCATTAGATTGATTAAGATTTATTACATATTTCATTTTTTCCAGACCATTTAAGTCCGTTCGCTTTTTTACAATTTCAAAAGGATTATTGTTTGTAAATAGTTTATCACCTAACGTATTCATTATTTCTTCTTTTGATTTAAAATGATGATATATTGCTCCTTTTGTCATTCCTAATTCATCTGCTATATCTTGAATTTTTGTATTATCATATCCTTTTTCAAAGAATAATCTCTGTGATACTTCCAATATATTTTCAACAGTTATTTCTGGATATTTATTTCTTGACATAGTCTACCTCCTTATACATACTTTCGGTATGTATAAATTATATATTAAATATATAGCCTTGTCAATATTTACATACTCAAAGTATGTAAATGTCCAAAAAAAATAATACTATCTATAAAAGACAGTATTTTAATTATATTTCTAAACTTTTTGTTTCGCTTTTATTTCATAAATAATCTCAATAATTTACTTTTAGGAAAAATTTTAAACTTCATATTATTAGTTTTAATTTTTAAATCATTGTATTTTTTCTCATCATATCCGTACTCATCTATTACCTCTATATCAACTACATCTTTTGGCTTATTTGATTTTTCTTTCATTATTCTTACCATTTCCAAATTATATGTTTTGATCTTAACTTGATCTATAATAATAGTTGTAGTACAATCTTCAATTTTTACATTGTTTAAAGTTACAGTTACAAGTGCATTTATTCCACTACTTTGTTTACTTAAAAAGTTCTTCTGTATTATATTATTATCAACAATTTCAAAAGGAGCAAAATTAACTGTAATTCCATCTATAATACAATCAATTCCGTAATCAATTTTGTTTTTATTATAATCAAACATTATTGAATCAAAATCTTTAATATACAAATTGTTATTTTTTAAATATTCTCGAACCACATTCATATCGTTTGCTGCAACAATAATATCTATGTCTGAATGTTCTCTGTTCGACATAGTATTAGATATTAAATACGGAACTGTACCACCAACAATATACAATTTTTCTTTTAGTAATTCTTCTGAATTTAATTTTAATATTATATCTTTGATTTTAGAATAATTGCTCATAGTACACCTCCTATTTTAATCAATAATTTCTATTTATTATTCTTTTTCCATTTTCTAATTTTACCTCTAAAATTTTTGAAATTAGCAATAGTATTCAAATGTACTAATCTGCATACACTAAACTCTTTACCATTTGTTTTTGCCCAATTTCTTTTGCCGTTTTCAAATAAATCTATATCAGATAAATTATTTACTAACTGAATAATATCATCAACTTTTTGATTAAAGTCATCAATTAAATCTTTTAAAGAGTAGTTGTTATATTTATCATAAAAACTTTGATATAACCAACCAAGATCATTCCATTTCCATTCAGTAGCAAGTGTTGTTTCGTGCTTTCCTGTTTTTTCTTCATTCTCCCAAGATAAGACTAAATCCATCCACCCGTTACAAAACGCTAGCATTTGAAAAGGACTATACTCTATTTCTTCATCAATTACCTTCATAGATTCTTCATTTATATTAGAGTATTCTCCTATAAATAAACTCGCATTATTCTTAATTGTTTCTATCAACTCTAATTTATTATTGTATTTCATATTTCTGACACCTTTCAATTTAAAAAAAATATTTTTTATTGCTTATTCAATGCTCTTTCTAAATCTCTCATATATCTTTTTTGTTGGCTTTTTAAATAAGATTTTGCAAATATTTTCATAATAAAATTATTTACTTCTATTTCTTCAGTAAAATCAAGTTCAATATTGCCATTTGGAAGTTCTTTAAAAATACCAATCCATTTTCCTTTTAAATTAGTGTTTTCTAAATCAAATTTATATTCTTTTAGTTTTTCTTTTGAGGTTATAGTAAAATAAGTAGGAAAGTTATTTTTAGTATATTCAACAAAATGTGTATCATCTATAATTTCTATTTTAGATAGATCACTTCGCCAAACATAATTAGAATTGTCTGTAATAATATCCCATAACTTATTTCTATCACAAGAAAATTGCTTTTTTATATTTGATTGAATCATAAGCACCTCCATAAATTGTAATTTATCTTTCATCTAAAGATTTTGAATTATCTCTATTTTTATGCTTTAATGGTAATCCTGTATTTTCAATATTTACTTCAATATCAGTAATTTTTTTACCTTCTGCTTCTTTATTTCTATCAACAACAAGTTCGTTAATCATATCAACATATTCTTGTGGATGATTTATGCTAAAATCTCCATGATAATAATTAGGCAAAATTAACAATCTACTACCATTTATCATCTGATGAATTTTATTTGCTGATTTTTTCATTATTGGTCTTTCTTTATCTCCAACAGCAACTACAACTTTTGCCTCTGCATTTTGTAAAGAATCTTTAATTTCATATTTTGAATTTGCTTCCATAAAAGCAATCATATCTTCCTTACTAATTTTACAAGTATCTCTATAATATTCACTAAATAAATCTTCTCTTATTTTTAAAGACTTAAATTGCATTTGTGAAAACCATTTTTTCGATATTAATCCATAACTCATAGAAAAAGTTGGTCTAATCATTTTATATGTTGCTTTCATAGGAATTGCTAATGCACTTTCAACAATAGCATAATCACAAATATCTTCTTTTCTTGATAAAATTTCTAAAAGAATTTGTCCTCCTAAAGATAATCCTCCTATGAAACTAATATGACCATTATAATTATTAGTTATATACTCTACAATTTCTTGTGCATTATCTTCTATACTTGTAAAACTTCTATCACTTTCCGAATGACCATCTAATATTGGAAGAATAATATGATAACTATTTTTTAGTTTTTCTGCTTCTTCTCTATAATTCCACCAAGAAAGACCACCACCATGTAATAGCATTATTGTATCTTTATTGTTGTCTCCGTATTCTTTAAAGTTCATTTATTATTCCTCCATTCCTAGCGATTTATTGTAATTTGTCTTATTATATGGCATTCCAAAAAAATAAAAATATAAATATGCAACCCCAAGCATTATTTGTTTTTTCTTTAACTATTAACATACCATAAATTATTATAAAAGTAGTCAATGCTTCAAAAATTGTATATAAATCAAATCCCACCATACCATGAATTAGTACACAAACTATACCACAAACAATAGCACCATAATTTAACCACTTATTTTTGCTTATATATCTCTCGTTTATTTTTTTAGATATTACAACATAATTAAAACCTTCTACAATTCCCCAGACAAATGCTATTAAGATATATCCTAATATATTAGTCGGATAATTTGAATTTAAAAATAAACTTGTAAAAAAACAACCTTTTAATGGTAAGTATGAATTTATTTCATTATTCACTAACAGAAAAATCATAGATGGAATACATACAACTAATGATAATATTATTGTTTTAAAAAAGTTGTTTTTTACTAATCCATATTCTTTTAATTCTTCTTTTCTATAACAAATAACAATTAAACTTCCTAACCCAGCTAAACTAAATTGAATCAACATAACAGGTATAAATCTTAGCCATATATTCATTTCACTTGTTTTAGCAAAATTCATTATATCATTACCAAAAATCAAATAAATAATTAGCGGTATTAAGGTAGCATATATAATAATATTTAAGTCTTTATCTGCTTTTTTTTGTTCTATGCTAAGTTCTTTTTTTCTCATATTCACTTACTCCTTTTTTTACCATACAAATCACTATCTTGCGTTTAGATTATATCTCAATGGGCAGATAATTTTCAACTGAATTACTTGCCCTACCTATTGTAATTTATTTTTCAAATCCTTTTTCAAATTCTTGCTTTTCTAATGCTCGATTTACACAATTTATAAATTCTTTAGGTTTTTCGCTATGAATACCGTGTCCACAATCAAAATATTCTACTTTTATATTGCTAATCAACTTAATAACTTGTTCTAAATCTTCATCTGTTAATGCTCCCTGAATAAGTCCATCTTTACCAATAGTAGTATTTGCTTTCATAAA
>CALXZC010000056.1 GCA_944393135.1 uncultured Clostridia bacterium
TGTCACAAAAAATAGATGAGATTAAATCAAATGAGAGTTATGTAACTATTAATAAATTACCTAAAATTTATTTAAATGCTGTAGTTGCTGTAGAAGATCATAGATTTTATAAACATCCTGGAATAGATATAATTGCAATAGGAAGAGCTGCTATAAATGATATTAAGGCGATGAAATTAGTAGAGGGAGGAAGTACAATTACGCAGCAATTTAGTAAAAATATTTATTTTACACAAGAGAAAAGTTTTATAAGAAAAATAGCTGAGGTATTTATGGCTTTTAATATTGAAAGAAATTATAGCAAAGAGGAAATACTAGAATTGTATGTAAATACTAGTTATTTTGGAAATGGGTATTATGGCATAAAGGAAGCGAGTTTAGGCTATTTTAATAAACAGCCAGAAGATTTAAGTGATGGAGAAGCAGTAATGTTAGCAGGCATACCAAACAGTCCTTCAAACTATTCTCCTACTGAAAATCCAGAGCTAGCTAAGCAAAGACAAAAACAAGTATTAGAAAAAATGGTTAAGTATGGATATTTAAGTAGTGAAGAGGCAAAAGAGATATACTAGATTTAAATGTCGCGTTGGGGACTGTCCCTATGCGACATTTATGTACTCATGGGGACTGTCCCCAATGAGACATTTGACACATTTTATTCTTAAGATTTACTTAATTGTTTTATTTTAGCTTTTGTGGTATAATATGGTGGAAATGGAGGAAAGATAAGTTATGAGATGTCCAAAATGTGGAAGTGAAAATATTTCTAGTATTATTGATACTAAGACACATACAAAAGGTTTTGATGGTGGAGATGCCTGCTGCCGGATATTTACTTTTTGGATGGCCTGGTGTCTTGTGTGGATTATGCAACACAGGAGATACTACTACAAGTACAAAGACTACGAATATTTGTAATGATTGTGGTAATAGATTTTAATGGATAAGAGTAAAAAAATTAAAGTTTGGGCATTTTTTATGAGATTGGGTGATAGATGTGGATGTCATCAAAGACCTGACAGAAGTTTTTTTATAGGTGAATGGCAATTCCCAGTTTGTAGTAGATGCACAGGCGTGTTAACTGGACAAGTTATTGGAGTTTTATTGTATATTTTTAATGTTATAATACCTTTTTATATAGATTTTATATTTTTGTTAATCATGTTTATGGATTGGTTTATACAATATAAAAACATAAGACAGTCTACTAATTTACGTAGATTTATTACTGGAAATTTAGCCGGGATTGCACAAGTTAGTATTATTATAAAAATTATTTTTGGGATAATTAAAACTTTTTAAGGGGGAGAGTTTTTTGGAAGAAAGTTTAGCACTTGTTAAGTATGAAAAATTATCCACAAAAGATAAATTGACCATGTACTTTTTAATTTATTCATTTTTAGGTTGGTGTTTAGAGACTTTTTATGCAGTTTTAGTATTAGGACATTTTGTAAAAAGAGGTTTTTTATTTGGACCGATTTGTCCTATTTATGGATTTGGAGCTGTTATTTTTATACTTATTTTTGATGGCCTAAAAGGACATAATGTAAAGAAATTTTTGATTTCGATGATAGTGTTTTCAGTATTTGAGTTTGTCGCTTCTTGGATATTAGAAATGGTATTTCATCTAAGATGGTGGGATTACTCAGATGCGATGTTTAACATACAAGGTCGTATTTGCTTGAGTTTTTCTTTAGTATGGGGATTTGCTGGTATAATATTTTCTAATTATTTACATCCTTTTATAGAAAAAAAGATGGAAAAAGTTTTACAAAAGTTCACAATTCCTATACAAAAGGCAACTATATATTCGTTTGCATCTGTATTAATAATTGATTTTATTTTTTCTAGTATTAAATATATAAAACTCTAAATAATAATTTAATTAAAGAGTAGTTCTCTTACTACTCTTTAATTAGTATTTGTTTCGTTATTTATTGATGTTTCATTAGATGTAGAATTCTCAGTGGTATTAGTATTTACATTATCTTTAGGCATTAATGTGTTTATATCTAGGTTGCCTAATGTATAGTTTAAGATATCTAAGCTAATTTGAGCGATTACTTCATCAGCACCTGAAACGTTTTTTGTAAATATTCCTACTAGGTATGTTTCCTTACCATATACAATTCCATAATCATGAACATATCCTGAATAACTTCCGTATTTATGTGCAACGTCATAATCATTTATATATTTTTTTAAATATGCTCCCATGGAAGATTTTTTCATATCTTCTATCAATTTTTGATAATTATCTTGATGTTCATATAAATAATTAATAACATCATAAGAAAATCCTGCTGAGGTGATGTTGTTAGTATAGAAATCTTCAGGGACAGTTTCATCTGAATATTTTGTAATTCCTTTTCTAGCATTTGAATATCCTAAATTTTTGATTAATATATTCACAGCCGTATTATCACTATTTATTATTGATTGTTCTAATAAATGACTTAAAGGAACATTATCACCTACTGAATATAATGAAGCAGTAGTGCCACCACCAGCTTCATAACATCCTTTTGCATATAGAATTGGTGTATCTAATGTTAAGTTCCCAGAATTTATTTCATCATAGTAATACATAGCAATAGGGACTTTTATAGTGCTTGCAGCTGTAAAATAAGTATCATCATTATAGAAATAATACTTTTTATTCTCAGTATTATAGTAAAAAAATGATAGATTATTTTCTAAAATATTGTATTTTGACATTTCATAATTAATTAAAGCTTTTAAATTTTCATCTTCGACTGGTTCTATTTCTTTTGGAATTTCTGGTTCTGGAGTTATACTTGCTTCTGTAACAGATGAATTACTGACTTCTTGATTTGTAGAAGCAATGCTTTGGGTATCTGTCATGGGTGTTAAAATATCAAAAATGATGCATAAAATTACAAGTGAAAGTAAGACTAATAAAAGAGATTTTTTGAATTTTGGTTTTACATAAGAATTAGGTTTTGCATGTTTTCCCTTGGACAAGAAAAATCATCTCCATTCTTAAAATCATTTATTATATGTTATTATTATAACAGAAAACAGTAAAAAAAATCTATTTAAATTGAAATATTTTTAAATAAATTATATAATAAACAAAATGATGGGAGGGAAGTTTATGACAGAGAAGGAAAAAAGAGATTTAGAAGAATTTTATGATGCAAACTATGATAGAGAATTAATGGAGGAAAGAATTAAGGTAAAAGAATTATGTTTTAAATATAATAATATAGAGCCATCCAAAGTCAATGAAAGAACAAAACTTATAAAAGAGATTTTAGGAAATACTAAAGAAAAATTATTCATTGAACCTAATTTTTATTGTGATTATGGTTACAACATTTCTGTCGGAGAGAATTTTTATATGAACCATAATGGAGTTATATTAGATGGGGCAAAGGTAGAGTTTGGAAATAATGTTTTTATAGGACCTAATTGTGGATTTTATACAGCTGGTCATCCAACTGATTACGTTCAAAGGAATAAAGGGCTAGAATATGTTAAAAAAATCAAAGTTGGCAATAATGTTTGGATAGGTGGAAATGTTGTAGTTCTTCCAGGAGTTACTATAGGTGATAATGTAGTAATAGGAGCAGGAAGTGTTGTTACAAAAGATATTCCTTCAAATGTATTGGCGTTTGGAAATCCTTGTAAAGCTATAAAGAAAATATAAAATTATTAATAAAAAAATTTTAAATAGTCATACTATATGTAAAGGAGGCTATTTTTATGGAGAAAAATCAGAAAATTAATTGCACTGTAAGTAGTTGTAAATATAATGACAAAGATAATCAAGGGTGTAATTTAAAACAAATAATCGTTACACCAGTAAAAGATAATCACACAGAAAATAAAGATAATTCAATGTGTGGTAGTTATGAAAATGAGAGTAGGAAGTAGGGACAACCCTACTTTTTAAATTTAACTATTAAATAATTATACTTTGTGATATAATCTATGTGTGAAGTTTTATAAATAGAGGTGTCTTAATTGATAAAAAGAAAGTTAATTAGTAATACATATTTGAGAGATATTGATAAGTACGAACTAAACATTTATTTTGATAAAGAAGATTATTATATCTCTGTAAAAAAATTTATAGATGTAAGAAAGCCATTTATCATTGAAACAGGGGATTGTCTAATTGATAATGGATATTATATTGTAGAAGTTATACCAAAGAATGAAAACTATGCAATGAGAGTGTTCTTTAATGATAAAAAGCAAAGATTAGAATATTATTTTGATATTACTTTAAATAATGGTTTAGATGAGGAAAGCAAAATTCCATATTATGATGATTTATTTTTAGATGTTACGATTAAGAAAAATGGAGAAATAAGAATTTTGGATGAAGAGGAATTAATAGATGCTTTTAATAAAAATGAAATTACAAAAGAAGAAGTTAATTTAGCTAATATTACAAAAGATAAATTATTAGAAAGTATAAAGAACAACAATAATAAATATATGAACTTAAGTTTAGAGGAATATTTGAAGTAAATATGTAAAAGCCCCCATTTCCTAAAAATGGGGGGAATTAGTTTAAAAATAATTTTATACTATGTTTTAATTTATCTATTTCATATCCAAAAGCATTGCAAGTATTCCATTTTCGTTTTCTTGCTGCAAGTATATTATCTTCATTGTCATCGATAAATAAAATATTTTGAGGCTTTAAATTACAATCATTTTCTACAATATCATAAATTTTATCATTAGGCTTTGTTATTCCTAAATCACAAGAAAGCCATACATAGTCAAATATGGTTAGATTTAGTTGTTCATTTATTCGTTCTTTATCTAAAAACGTTAAATTAGATAAAATTCCTATTTTACATTTATTTTTAGTCTCATGTTCTAAACTTACAACATCTTTATAATAATCTACATATTTAAATTCTTTTTTATAAACCTCACAAAAAGTTTTAAAATCGCATTTTAAATTATATGCTTTTTTAACTCTATCGAACCATTTTTGTATTTCTTCAAGAGTATTACATTCACTTATTATTTTTTTATTCTCATCATATAAACATATTTTCCATAAAGGAATTATTTCACTTTTACATATATTCGGATTGAGTGAATTTATAATACTTATTATTACTTTATGATAATTATTTTCATTATTATCATGACTTTCTACTATTCCGCCCCAGTCAAATATGACTATTTTATTTGGATTATAATTCATATATTTGTACCTCAACTTAATCAGACATTAACTTTTCTAATTCTCTTATTTTATCACGAAGTTCTGCAGCCTTTTCAAACTCCATTTCTGCGGCATATTTTAACATTTCATCTGTAAGCTTGCTAATTGTTTGTTTAATATCATCTTCTTTTTCAAGTTTATATTCTACTTCAATATCTTTTGCATCAACAATAGAAATAGAATCTCTTACAGATTTATTAATTGTTTTTGGTGTTATGTGATGTTTTTCATTATATTCTTGTTGTATTTTCCTTCTTCTGTTTGTTTCTGATATTGCTTTTTCCATGCTTTCAGTTAATTCATCTGCATACATTATTACTGTTCCATCTGTATTTCTAGCAGCACGTCCTATTGTTTGAATTAGAGATCTTTCGGAACGAAGGAATCCTTCTTTATCTGCATCTAGAATTGCAACTAATGAAACTTCTGGAATATCAAGACCTTCTCTTAAAAGATTTATTCCAACTAATACATCGAATTCACCCAAACGAAGATTTCTAATGATTTCCATTCTTTCTAATGCTTTAGTATCAGAGTGCATATAATTTACTTTTATATCTAGTCCTTTTAAATAATCTGTTAAATCTTCTGCCATTTTCTTTGTCAATGTAGTAACTAATACTCTTTCTTTTTTCTCAACTCTTATTCTTATTTGCTCTAATAAATCATCTATTTGGTTTGTTACAGGTTTTACTTCTATCTTAGGGTCTAAAAGTCCAGTTGGTCTTATTATTTGTTCTACTACATTTTCTTTGCTGTGTTCTTTTTCGTAATCTGCAGGTGTTGCACTTACAAAAATAACTTGATTTATTCTTTCCTCAAACTCTTTAAATGTAAGGGGTCTATTATCAAATGCTGATGGAAGTCTAAATCCGTAATTTACTAGAGATTCTTTTCTTGCTCGGTCACCGTTGTACATAGCTTTTACTTGTGGTATTGTTGCATGAGATTCATCTATTAGAAGCAAGAAGTCTTTTGGAAAGTAATCAAATAGGGTATAGGGTGGACTTCCTGCTGGTCTACCACTTATATGTCTTGAATAGTTTTCTATTCCTGAACAAAATCCTGTTTCTTTCATCATTTCTATATCAAAGTTTGTTCTTTCTTCTATTCTTTGAGCTTCTATTAGTTTGTTTTGTGATTTAAAATATTTTACTCTTTCTTCCATTTCTTGTTCTATAGTAACAATAGCTCTTTCCATTTTTTCTTTTGTTGTAACATAGTGTGATGCAGGAGAGATTAATATATGGCGTCTTGTTCCTATTGGTTTTCCTGTTAGGGCATTTATTTGTGTGATTTTCTCTATTTCATCTCCCCAAAATTCAACTCTTACCGCTTCTTCTGACTGGTCTGATGGATATATTTCTACAATATCACCTTTTGCTCTAAATGTTCCTCTTTTAAAATCTATTTCATTTCTTGTATATTGCATACTGACTAGTTTTTTTAAGACTTCATCTCTTGATTTTTCCATACCTGGTCTTAGAGATAACATCATTTCTTGGTAATCAATAGGGTCTCCTAATCCATATATACATGAGACTGATGCAACTATTATTACATCTCTTGTTTCAAAAAGAGAAAGAGTTGCTGAGTGTCTTAATTTATCAATTTCATCATTAATTGAAGAATCTTTTTCTATATATGTATCTGTTGATGGTATATAACTTTCTGGTTGGTAATAATCATAATATGAAACAAAATACTCAACATTATTTTCAGGGAAAAATTCTTTAAACTCTGAATAGAGTTGTCCTGCTAAAGTCTTATTATGTGCTAAAACAAGAGTAGGTTTTTGAACCTTATTTATTATATTTGCCATTGTAAAAGTTTTTCCGTGAGCCTGTAACACCAAGTAAAGTTTGGTATTTTTTACCTTCCATTACTCCTTTTGATAAGTATTCTATTGCTTGAGGTTGGTCACCTGTTGGTTTATATTCTGAATGTAATTTAAACATATTTACTCTCCATTTCTCTAAAAAAAATATATATTTTAAGCTATTTATATCATATTTTAACTAAAAATACAATCACGGTTTATTTTCCATTTAAAAAAGAATGATAAAAATTAATTTATCATCTTTTTCAAGTTCTTATTGTTATTTTTAATTTATGTAACTTTTATACCAGTATCAATTATTTCCTGTATAAAAGGTGTTTCTGCTTTCTTATAATCTTCAATTCTTATTAAGTGGGGCTCAATTCTTGTATCAATGTTTCTTCTTAATCTCATTAAATTTAACTCTTCATCAATTATATCATTTGTAAAATCATCTGTTATAATAGCTATATCAATATCACTATCTTCATTATTAGTTCCCTTAGCATAAGAACCAAACAAAATAATTGCTTCTACTTTATAATTCTCACAGATTTTCTCTACATATTTTTTAATTATATTCATTATTAATCTGTTTCCAATAGATTTTTTAGCCATGTTCTTACCTCCTCTATATTTTTTAATTGATTAGTAGTATACTCGTCTGTACATTTTGTATAAAACTCTCTTTTATAATCATCATATCTGCTACCTATATTAAAAAACTAAATTTAAGCAAAAATATAATAAATGAGAACTAAAGTTTATAGTATTATATAATCCTTAAAATATTAATAATTACTGTGTAAATTGCCCATAAAGAAAAATATATAATAGCATACCACCATTTTGGATAAAAGAATTTTAAATATTTTTTATGAAAAATAGTATTTATTATATAAAGTAAATTCAACATAAGTAAATATATAATTAAAATAAACAAAAATGGATTATAGAAAAAAGAAGATATAAAATCTCCATTAACTAAATTAATAACACATCTAGTAGAGCCACAGCTAGGGCATATAAGGTTGTAATTTTCAAGCCAAAAACATTTTGGTGCTAAATTTATAAAAGAAGAGTTAACAAAAATAAATATCATAGCCAAAATGGCTATAATAGAAAATTCGATAATTATTAACTTAAAATATTTTTTATTTGAAAAAATTTTCATCTAATTAACTCCCAAAAATTAAAATAAATCGCAAGGAAAATAAGCCTCTGCGATTTATTTTGTGCTACATTAAAGAAGATGAGATAGCAGTACCTAAAGATAATACACCAACTAATGCTAATACCCATAAAGCAAGTGATATAATACCTAAAACTAGTCCAGCAATTCCCATTCCTTTTCCACCTTTTTTCATTCCAACAATACCAAATATAATTGCTAAAATTGCACAAGGTACAGAAATATAAACAAAGCAACTTAAAACAAGAGAAACGATACCTAAAACCATAGAAGCAATACTAAGTCCTTTGCTTTCAGTTTTGTTTTCGTCCATGACATTCACCCCTTTATTTTAATATTATATTATTATTCTGACATTTTTCTACAAAAATGTCAATAAAAATCATGAAAATAGTTGTATAAAAATATTTACTCTGATATAATCTAATAAATTTAATAATAAACTCTAATAAGGAGGAGTATCATGGAAAAAGAAAACAAACAATGTAATTGTAAAAACAAAAAAGATTTATTTCTAGAAGATTTATTTCAAAAATATTTGCCAGAAAAAGACAATCTAATTCAAATGTTAAACGAAGTTCAAGAACATTATGGATATGTACCAATGAATGTACAAAAACAATTATCAGAATTTTTAAATATACCAATGGCAGAAGTATATGGAGTAGTAACATTCTATTCGAGATTTTCTTTAGAGCCACAAGGAAAATATAAAATATCTGTATGTTTAGGAACAGCATGCTTTGTTAAAGGGTCTCAAAAAATAATGGATAGATTAACAGACAGATTAAAAATAGAAGCAGGGCAGACAACAAAAGATGGACTGTTTACAATAGAACAAACAAGATGTGTAGGAGCCTGTGGTTTAGCACCTGTATTTACTGTAAATGGTGAAGTTTATGGAAAAGCAAGTGTTCAAAAATTAGATAAAGTTCTAGACGAATTAATAAAAAGAGAAAATAGTGAAAAAACATCATAGTAAATGCTAATAAAAGGAGGAATAAGATGAAAACATTAGAAGAAATTCATAAAATAAGAGAAAATAAAAGGAAAGAATTAGATTTAAGAGTAAATACTAAGGCAGATACAAGAGAAAAACATATATTAGTATGCCAAGGAACTGGTTGTACATCTTCTAAATCACCTGAAATATTAGAGAACTTTAAAAGGATAATAAAAGAAAAAAATATAGAAAATGTAAGAGTAATTAAAACAGGATGTTTTGGTTTATGTGCAAAAGGACCAATAGTAATAATAAGACCAGAAGATACTTTTTATGCAAATGTAACACCAGAGGATTGTGAGGAAATTATAGATACACATATAGTAAAAAAAGAAATAGTCGAAAGGCTATTATGTAAAGACATAGATGGAAAAAAAGTAAAATCATTAGATGAATTAAATTTCTATAAAAAGCAAAAAAGAATTGCTTTAAAAAATTGTGGGATGATTAATCCAGAAGATATTGATGAATATCTTGCTTTTGATGGATATAAAGCATTAGAAAAAGTTTTAACTTCTATGAAGCCAGAAGAAGTAATAGATGTTGTTACAAAATCAGGACTTCGTGGTAGAGGTGGAGCAGGCTTTCCTACAGGCAAGAAATGGGAACTAACTAGAGTAAATGAAGCTGACCAAAAATACGTTGTTTGTAATGCAGATGAAGGAGACCCAGGAGCATTTATGGATAGAAGCATATTAGAAGGAGACCCTCACTCTGTTTTAGAAGCAATGGAAATTGCAGGATATACAATAGGAGCAAATAAAGGCTTTATATATGTAAGAGCAGAATATCCAATAGCTGTAAAAAGATTAGAAATTGCAATTAATCAGGCAAGAGAATATGG
>CALXZC010000057.1 GCA_944393135.1 uncultured Clostridia bacterium
AATTTTATTAAAAAAGAATAGCTTTTCATTATTTAACGTTTCATTATTTATCGTTTCATTATTTAACTTTTTTCGAGTATAAATGGTTATTGTCCTATAAAATTATATTTTAAATTACCTTATTCTACATTTTGTAGCAAATCCATAATTAAAGAAAAAGTAGTTTGTTTTTGTCAAGTTTTGGTTCACCAAAAAAGTCTTATACGAGCACTGTATAAGACTTTTTTATTAATTATTATTCTTTTCTTTATCTAAAATATTTTGTATATTTTCTTTTAATTCTATAAGGTCATTTTCTATAACATACCATATACTTTTTAAACTTATTCCTTCGTAATCGTGTACTATTCTATTTCTTAAACCTTTTATCATATTCCACTCTATTTCACCATATTTATCCATAGTTTCTTTTGAAATATTTTTTACTAATTCTCCTATTTGGCCTATTGCAAATATTGTAGCATCTACTGTTTTTTCATCATCACAAAATTTTTTAAAATCATAACCATTTACATATTTAATTGCTTTATCTATATATTCTATCATTTTTATAAAAGATACATATTCTTTATTTTTCATATACGACAACTCCTGTCTTTTTTATTTCTTCATCTATTTTTGAATTTTCTATAATTTCTGACTTTTCAAAAGCATCAATATTTTTATTGAATTCCTCTTCTATCTTAGTAATTAAACTATATAATTTAAACCCCATTAATTGTTCTCTTGTATCAATTACTAAATCTAAATCGCTATTTGCTGTTGCTAAATTTTTTGCATATGAACCAAATAACACAACACTATATACAGGCATATTTTCTAATATTTTTTTTAAAATTTGTTTTATCTCATTTATCGTATATATTTTTTTAGTCATAACTATCCTCTCCTTGTTTACTGTCTCGTTTTTTAACTGATTTTATTATAACAAATAATTTATTTTTTTACAACAAAATAAATTATATAATTTCTATATGTTTTATATCTTATAATATTTAAATTATGCTATTTTAATTTTTATAGCAAAATCACATATAAAGAAAAAATAGTTTGTTTTTGTCAAGTTTTGTTTCACCATAAAAAACAAGTCATACAAAACATTAATATTTCAATACTTGTATGACTTATTTTTTTATGTTTTACTGCAATTTTACTGCAACCACTCTTTTTATAGTTCTTGTACTTCAAAATATTGCGTTACTTTTTCTAATTCATTTTGACTAAATTCTTTAAATACTGATGTATATGTATCAAGTGTTGTTTGTATTTTTTTATGTCCCAATATCTTTTGTAATGCTTTTTCTTGCATACCACTTTCAATACATTTAGTTGCATAAGTATGCCTTAACACATGTGTAATAAATTACTTGTCGTATTCTCCTTTTTATTTAGTTTTTTAATATGAATTTTTCTTTGATGGTATTATATATGTATTTTGCTCATTGAACTACTGAAATATGGAAAAAACAAGAATAACTTTATTTTTTTTGAATAAAATATTTATAATAATCATTGACAAATACGTATAATACGTAATATAATATAATTGTTAGGAGGAATAGTCATGACGTTTCGAGAACTAGAGAAATTGTTAATCTCCAATGGTTGGTATCATTCTCGTACAAATGGCTCACACTACATATATAGACATAACGAGAAGAAATGGGAGTATTCCAATACCTAACCATAAAGGAGATATCCCGAAAGGAACTCTTAACAATATCTTAAAGCAAGCTGGGTTGAAATAAACCCTCGCTTGTAAATAAGGAGGTATAACAATGAAAGTTATTTATCCAGTATTATTTTATGAGGAAAAAGATGGGGAATATTCTGTTTTTGTTCCAGATTTACAAAAAGCATTGAATACTAGTGCTTCTACTTGCGGTAGTACATTAGAAGAGGCTATGTCAATGGCAGAGGACTTAATTGCAGGTTTAGTATTAAATGAAATGGAAGAAGGAAATAAAATACCTAAAGCGAGCAAAATCGAGGATGTATCATTTGAAAAATTAGAAAAATACTTGAATATAGAAAATTGGGACTATGTTTCTAAATTTAAAACGTATATATCAGTAGATATAAGTTCTTTTGCTGAAAAATGGGGAAAAGAATTGATAAAAAAGACTGTAAATATACCTAAATGGGTAAATGCAAAAGCAGAAAGTTTGAAAATAAATTTTTCAAAGACATTAGAAGAGGCTTTATTGCAAAAAATATATAAAGAATAAAAAACAAAGGAGCGATAAAATTATATTAAATATTAACCGCTTCTATAAGGAGTATTAAAAATGGACTATAATTCAAATAAAACAGACGAGGAAAAACAAGACCGTAATGTAACAATAGTTGCTATTGGTGCGATAATATTTGCAATAATAGGTGCTTTTATTGCTATAAATAATTTTTGGTTATTTATGCTAATTTGTTTAGTAGGAACAATTATATTTTCTATTGCAAATGCCATTGTAGTATCTATTAAGAAAAGAAAAAATTAAGATTAATTATATTATAAAATACTACTGCAATTTTTACTGCAACACAAAAATATTATGAAAGTATATTTTATATAATGGTACAATGTGAACAAAGTATAATATTGATTTTATATGTATTAAATAGCTAATATAAATAATATAAAAATATAGTGAAAATACTGTAAAAATCTTTGTTTGCTCTGGCTCACCAAAGCATTAGTATACAAACATATATAATAAAAAATCTTCTAATTTCTTATTTTTTGTAAAGTTTTTCAGCCTAAAGTCGAAAAACTTTTAATTTTTTGACTTTTTTCGACTTCTGCTTGTTGTTTTTAGGGACAGTCCCTATGCCTATAAAATGTCGCATCTGGGACAGACCATAAAAAGAATAAATCTTATGCTTAAAGTTCATTCTTTTTATTTTTAACTTTTAATTGCAAATAATAATATTAGTAAGTTTTTAGATTAAGCAATTTTACGTAGGGAAATTAAGGGTAGTAAAATTGCTGGTAAGCGTAAGCTTAAATCTAAAAACTTACTCTAAATCCCTGTTTAACTCCTTAAACATCTGTCCCCAACGCGACAAAAACTAGGCATGGGGACTGTCCCCATGCCCATCAAGCAAACTGTTAAAATCTTTTCTAGAAATATATTCCAAGCTAATAGCACTCAATAAATTCTCCTCCTTAGCTAATATAGTATAATCTTTTATATTGTTTATATTTCTTTCTTTTATCATTTGTAAAGATTTTTTATATGCACTTTTCATATCCATAATATCATCTCCTCATACTAATTATAGCACATTATGTTAAATTAGTCTGTCGAAACTTGTCGAGAATAAAAAACTATTATATTTTATTTATAATTTTTGTTTTTTTTACAATATATATTCTCTAAAAAAACAGCCCTATACAAAGCACGTATAAGGCTGTTATAATTAATTATTTATTGTAACTCTATTATAATATATATTTTTTGATTAATACAATTTCACCAATAATAGCAACTAATGATACTATTCCTATAACAGTTAAGATAATTATATTATCATACTCTCCTGTAACAATACCAATAATCATATCAGCTTCACTTTCGTTATCTTCTAAAGATGTCTCTGCTGCTCTCGCCTCATTACTTGTTTCTATTATTTCAGCTTTTGTATTTCTTTCTCCTAAATTATTTTCATCATTATTCCACTTAACATCTAAAGCCAATTCTTGTGTCTCTCCTGGTTCAATTTCTTCTGTTTCTATTCTTACTAAATTATCTTCTGTCTTTTTCCACTCTGAACTTACTAAAGTAAATCCTTCTGGAATTGTTGCTTCTACTAATGATGTTCCAGAGACCTTTCCTGTATTTGTTACCTTAATTTTTATATTAGCTGTTACATCTGGAGTAGGGCTACTTTTTCTCATATCTATATCAGTTTTAGCAAACTTTGGATCACTACTTTCTTTTTTCGTTCCGTTTGCTGTAAATCCCTCTATTTCTGTTTCCACTTTCATATTAAATGGTAGAACTTCTATAGATGTTTCATTCGTTTCTTCTCCATCAACTATTGCAATATTAGTTATCTCAAGTGTTTTTGTATCATCTTCTAAATCATCAACTATTACATTAAATGTTAATGTAACCTTTCCTGGCTCTTCATTTTCTTGTAAATTTGCATCCTCTCTTTGTTCTTCATCTTCATTTGGTTTCTCTTCATTATCAGTATTTTCAGTATTTTCATCATCTGTTACATTATCATCTTGATTTCCTTCTAAATTATAATCTTCATCTGTATCTTCTATATTAGTCCTATCATCAGACAAAGTACTTAATTTTTCTTCGCTATCTTCTACTTCTTCATCTGTGACATTTTCTTCTGGATTTTCTATTTGTTGATTATCTTCTACTTCTTCAGGTATTTCTTCTTGTTCTTCATCATCTTCTTTTATATGTTTTTGAGCTACTTCTACAACTATACCTTCTTCTAAATCCTCATCAGTAAAATCTGTTTCTTCTCCATTAATTTTTATGCTTCCATCCATAAAAGTTGTTCCTTCTGGTATCACATCTTTAATACTAATATTTTTAGCAATGCTTCCAGCATTTTCTACTACTATACTATACTCAATATTTTCTTTAGATACTGCATAATCTAAATTATTTTCTGTTTTCATTAATTTTTCTGATGAAATAATTGGTTTTCTATATGTATAATCTATTTGGTTTGTTTGTTTTCCATCAACTTGAGCTATATTTGTTATAATATTTTCATCTTTTTGGTCATCTACAGTGACCTCAAATGTTAGAACAATTTCTCCTGGTAATGAATTAGCATCTAACACTTTCATATTTGCTAATCTTAACACATCTGAAACACTCTCTGTCCCCATATTTTGCTTGCTTATCTTCTTAGGTACATTTACTTGTATTCCATTTTCTAAATCTTCCTTTGTATATTGTGTCTCTTCATCATTTATTTTTATGCTTCCATCTACAAATGTCGTTCCTTCTGGTACCACATCTTGCACAATAACATCTTTTGCCAAGCCACCTGCATTTTGTACGATTATTTGATATTTTATCTTTTCATCTGTTACTACATAATCATCTCCATTTTCTTTACTTGCTTTTTTATTAAAACCTATGATTGGCTCTACATATGTTAAATCAACTTGGTTTGTCTCTCCTTCTGTCTCTTTTCCTGTTACTGTTATATCTTTATAATGTGCAGTATTTGATATTAAATCATCATCATTTAAATCATTTACTAAAACATCAAATGTAAGCTTTGTTTCTCCTCCAAGTGGTACATCTACCTCTATTCCGTTTTTTAAATCTTCCAATGTATACTGTGTTTCTTCATCATTTATTTTTATACTATTTTCCACAAACTGTGTTCCTACTGGTGTATCATCATTTATTATCGCTCTTCCATCAACTGTTCCTTCATTTCTTAATGTCACTGCATATGTGATTTTATCATTTACTTTGACTTCTCCGTTTTGTATATTACTTGTTTTTTCTCCAACTATCCTTATCCATTGTGCAACTATCTTATCATCTACTTCTTCATTTTCTCCAAAAGTATATACAGCATCTTCAGTTAAACTACTCATTGTTCCACTTTCGCCTATTTTTGTCCATTTTACAAATGTATATCCATCTCTTGTTGGAACAGGGACTTGTACTTCGTCTTTATAAATTCCGACAATTTCACTTACTTCACTAGTATTATTCCAAACTCCACCATTTGGATCAACTATAAAATTATGTGGTATTAAATCTACAGTTTGTAAACTAAAGTTAGTCAATGCAAAATGTCCTATTTCAGAACAATTATGTGAATAGTGATTTGTAAAAAATCCAAAACCATCTCCTATAGCTGTATTTCCAGTTGTATCTATTGTCTCATTTATACTATCTCCTGTAATAACAATCTGATTTTGCGTTGATTTTACAGTTATACTTCCTGATTGTGGTATATCTAGCGCTTTTACTAACGTTTTCTCAACTGCTTCATTTCCATTATCTGCTAATTTATATCTTATTGTCCAAATAGCTCCTAATCTATCTCCAGATGCTGAATACCAATCCAAAATTCCCGGATTATTAAAACTTAATAAATATCCTTCTAAATAGCCATTTTGCTCTCTTATCCTTAATAATAATCCAGCTGCATTAAAGCTATCTCCATAATCTACTGAATAATTAAATGATATAGTTTGTTCTTGGTGGCTATCAGGTATTATATATATAGCATTTTTACCTGGTAAAGAACCATTTCCTGTCATTTCAACCGTTCTTCCTTCATCTTCTATGCTAATAGTTCCTATGCTAGGGCTTACATCTTGTTCCCAATCAAATGTTGTAATAATCTCTGTTTTCTTTACCATATCATGTGCTTTATCAATTAGTTCAACATTTTCAGCTCGTGATGTGGATTGTAGCATAAACATCAAAAAACTAATTAGTGCAATTAATTTTAAAAATACTTCTGTAAAATTTTTAATCAAACTCTGTCTTTTCATAATACCCTTCCTTTTTTATTACTCTTTTTGTCATTATAATAATAAAAAATACTTTATTCAATATATATAATTAAAGTAATAAAAATTTAATATTATTACGAAAGCATTACATTTTTAGCGTTTTTTAAAGTCTTAGGGATAGTTAGTTTACATCATTTCTTTTTTAGTTTATTTACTTTTTAGTTAATTTCTATTTTCAATTTGACA
Source organism: uncultured Clostridia bacterium (assembly GCA_944393135.1). GTDB lineage: Bacteria > Bacillota > Clostridia > TANB77 > CAG-508 > CAG-269. The sequence continues at coordinate 6,707 of CALXZC010000057.1, forward strand.
AGTAGTTTTTACTAAAGTATAATATCAATAAATACTTTTAATGGAGGATAAATATGATACTAAAAGATATTTTGAAAGACAGTAATATAATTGATTACAAAGGTAATTTAAATATAGAAATAACAAATATATCATCAGATTCTAGATTAATAAAAAATAATGGTCTATTTTTTGCTATCACAGGCTATGTTTTAAAAGGAACTGATTTCATAGAAAGTGCTATTAACAATGGTGCTAAAGCTGTTGTTGTAGAACCTAATGTAGACCTAAATTCTTTACATTATGATAACATTACATTTATAAAACTAGATTTTATCAGAAAAAATTTAGCTATTTGTAGTTGTAATTTATATGACAACCCTTCAAAGAAGTTAAAACTAATAGGTGTTACAGGAACTAAGGGAAAAACTACTTCAACTTATATGATAAAATCCATTTTAGAAAAACATGGATATAAAGTTGGATTAATTGGAAGTATTGCTACATATATTGGTAATGAGCAAATAAAGATTAATGATAGAACAACAGGAGAAAGTTATGAGATTCAAAAAATGCTAGATTTAATGGTTAAAAAAGATGTAGAAATTGTTGTTCTGGAAGTTTCTTCTCAAGCAATGAAACTAGATAGAGTTGTTGGTTGTGATTTTGATATAACTTTATTTACGAATTTAAGTGAAGATCACATAAGTCCTAAAGAACACCCTACAATGGAAGATTACTTTGAGGCAAAACTCTCATTATTGAAAATGTCTCCTACTTGTGTTATTAATTTAGACAATGAATACACTAAAAAAATCCCTAATTTATTACCAAATAAAAATATCATTACATTTGGAGTAGAAAATAAGGCTGATATCATGGCAAAAGATTTCAAATATACAAACTCTTCTGTTTCTTTTACTTTAGTTACAGACGAGTATGAAAAAGATATTACAGTTTCTATTCCTGGAAAATATATGGGATATAATGCTCTTGGCACCATTGCCGTAAGCAAATATTTTGACGTATCTTATGATAATATAAAAGAAGCATTAAGTAACATTAGTGTTTTTGGTAGGAGTGAAATGGTTCCTAACAAATTAGGTTATAAAATTATGATAGATTATGCCCATACTCCATCTAGCTTACAATCTATTTTACAAACAGTAAAACCTTATACAAAAGGAAGAGTTATTTGCACTTGGGGTGTAGGTGGAGACCGTGATAGCAAAAAACGTCCTATTATGGGAGAAATCTCAGGTCGTCTTGCTGATTTCACAATTCTTACTTGTGACCAAGCAAGAACAGAAGATCCCGCAAAAATAGCAGCAGAAATTGAAGTCGGCTTAAAAAAGACTGGTGGAAAGTATAAGATTATAATAAATAGGACAGAAGCAATTAGATATGCAATTCATATGATGACTAAAGATGATATTTTAGTTTTGCCTGGTCTTGGAAATGACCTTTATATAGAATATATGGGCGTTAAATATCCATATAATGAACGTATAGTAATTAATGATATTATAGATGAAATGTTAAAAGAAAAAGTTGGATAATCTCCAGCTTTTTATATTTCTATAATTCCATCAAATACTTTTGTTGCAATTCCTTGCATATATATAAATTTAGATTTTTCATCCCAATTTATATTTAGTTCTCCTCCTCTTAATAAAACTTTAACTTTTCTATCATTTAATTTTCTATTATATCCTATAGCAACAGCTGCACATGCTCCGGTACCACACGCATACGTTTCTTTAGAACCTCTTTCCCACACTCTTAGTTTTATTAAATTTCTATCTAAGATTTCAACAAACTCAACATTAGTACTATTTGGAAAAACAGGATTGTTTTCAATTAGAGGTCCTATTTTTTCAAGATGTAATTTTTCTACATTCCTTGTAAAGATTACGGCATGTGGATTTCCCATAGATATTTTGTTTATATAAAACATCTGATTTAAAATATTTAACCTTATTATTCCCTCGATTTTAGGAATTCCCATGTTTACTTTATATTCCTCTACAATATCATTTTTATTTTTAATAAACTCTACTTCTTTTATCCCTGCTAACGTTTCTATTGTTATCTTATTTTTAATAGTCATCTTATTATCATATATGTATTTTGCAAAACATCTAATTCCATTCCCACACATTTCCGCTTCTTTACCATCTTTATTAAAAATTCTCATTTTAAAATCAGCTTTCCTACTGCTATCTATCAAAATAACTCCATCTGAACCAACACCAAAGTGTTCTTTGCAAAGAAAACGTGCAAGCTTTGGTATTTTATCTTCTAACAACAAAGGATATTTATTTTTAATCATATCTATAAAAATATAGTCATTTCCAATTCCATGCATTTTTGTGAATAATATTTTCATGACTTTCCTCCTCGTTTTTGTTAATATATTATTCTACAAAATGTATAATTGTTACTTTATCCTTAATTTTTTATTAATACTATTTTTTTTATTTTCTTTTTGCTATATAATAATTTTGAAGAAGGTGAGCATATGAAAATTTTTAAGAAATTATTGATGGTTTTGCTTGTTCTAATATTAGTTTCTGGAACTATTTGTTTTATCATTGGATATAGTACATATTCTAAAGCTTTAAGTGAAAAACCTTTAATTACTAGAATAGATGAAATTGAAAATAGTGATAATTTTGTTACATTTAGCGATTTACCAAAAAACTATTTAAATGCTGTCGTAGCAGTAGAGGACCATAGATTTTATGACCATGGACCTATTGATTTAATTGCAATATGTAGAGCCATTTGGGTGAATATAAGCAATTTTGAGCTAAGAGAAGGTGGAAGTACAATAACTCAACAGCTTGCTAAAAATGTTGTTTTCTCTCAAGAAGAAACTGCCTCTAGAAAACTTGGCGAAATTGTTTGTGCTTTTGATATAGAAAAAAATTATTCTAAAGATGATATCTTAACTTTATATGTTAATACTTGTTATTTTGGAGAAGGTTATTATGGTATTTATGAAGCAAGTAAAGGATATTATAATAAGGAACCTAAAGATTTAACTCTTGATGAAGCAACAATGCTAGCTGGTGTTCCAAATGCACCATCTGTATATGCTCCAACAGTTAACCCTGATTTAGCTAAAAAGAGACAAAAACATGTATTAAATAAAATGGTTGAATATGGTTACATATCACAAGAAGAGGCTAATACGATTTAAGCCTCTTCTTTTTCTTTATTCCATTCCATAACATATTCTTTTTCATTTGTATTACTATCTATTTGTATTTTTATATTCTTAAATCCGAAGTGATACATAAAACAAAGTAGCATTGACATTTTTCTCATAAACATTTAATTCTAATCTATCATATTTATCTTTTACAAAATTAATTAGTTTTCTT